>CAYFND010000019.1:0-26156 GCA_964344405.1 uncultured Treponema sp.
CAAGTTCGGCAGCCATTTGAAGTTTGTTCTCATCAAGCTGTTTGTTGATATTGATGTAAATGAATTGAAGGAACTGTCTTGCCAATTCCATATAAGGAATCATTCTATCCATATCTTCCTGCTTGATTTTCATCTTTTTCTCTATGCTTTTTTCAATCAATTTTGCAGAACTAAAACAATTATCAGACATATTTTCCAATTCTTCTACAATCTGAATCATTTTTGAAATATGAGTCATCTGTTTTTCTGTCAACGGAAGATTCTCGCACTTCAACAAATAATTTGTAATCTGTTCGTGCATTTGATCAACATAATTTTCTTCATAAGCAATTTTTTCAACATGAACTGGAATAAACTCTGTATTTTTCTTACTTAATCCAATTTGAACCCTGTCGAACATTGTTGTAATAATGTCAGTCATATCAGAAATAGCTTTTTCAGCTTGAATTATATGAGCGGCAACGTTGTCTTTTCCTGCCAAATTCTGGAATTCAATTTTATAACTTGTTGAAATATCAACTTTCTTATTTGGAATAAGTCTTTCTGACAAATGAACAATTTGATTAACAAAAGGAATAAAGCACAAAGTCGCACTGACATTGAATATTGTATGAAGGATAGAAATACGGATTGCTATATTTGCATCAGCTCCGCCTGGAGTTAAGAAAGTTACGAATGTTAGGAAAGGTTTGAAAATAATCAGAATCAGGAGGGAGCCGATAACGTTGAATAAAACGTGGATTAACGCAACTCTTTTTGCATTTGTTGAAGACCCGAGAGAAGCAAGTATTACATCAATTGTGGAACCAATATTACTTCCAAGCGTCATTGCAGCGGCAAATTCCCAAGTAATCAAACCTTTAACAGCCATTGTAATAATTATTGCAGTAAAAGCACTTGAAGAATGTAAAAGGGCTGTAATAACAATACCAATTAAAAATCCCAAGAAAATTGAAAAATAACCCAAAGACTGAATATCTTTAAGCCAGACCAATTTGTCAGCATCAAAAGAAATAGCTTCAGAAAGCATGCTCAAGCCCAAAAACAAAAGTCCAAAACCCATCAAGGCGTCGCCGATGTTTTTACAGGCTGATTTTTTCATCATGGTCAACATGAATCCAATTCCAAAAACATGAACTGCTAAAGCTGATATTTTGAATGAAAAGCCAAAAATTGAAACAATCCAAGCTGTAATTGTAGTACCGATATTTGCACCAAAAATAACACCGACAGATTGCGCCAACGTTAGTAATCCTGCATTTACAAAAGTAACAACCATTACAGTTGTAGCTCCAGAAGACTGAATTATCATTGTTACAAAAAGTCCGGTAAGCAAAGCAATGAATCTATTTCCAGTCATAAGGCTCAGTGTTCTTTGTAACTTTTCACCAGCACTTTTTTGAATACCATCACTCATCAGTTTCATACCAAAAAGCAAAAAGCCTAAACTTCCGATAAGTTGAAATATCAGTTTTACAATAGCCATAATACACCTATCATAGCAAAAAAAAAGTAAATACGCTACAATATAGCAAATGAAAAAACTTTATATTCTAGTTCTCTTACCTCTTTTTTTTATCAGTTGTCAAAAAGAGAAAGTAAATATTTCAAATACATCTTCATCTTTTGAACTGCTTGATTCAGATTTTAACAGTTTTAATTCAAATAATTCCTGGCACCTTACAAATAAGAGAATTTGCGTTCTTTTTGGATATAATTTCAACACACCAGAAGTTAAAGATTCCATCTTGCAGATTTTAAGTGAAAGATACGGACTTGCTTCTGAAGACGGACTAATCACACCGATTGTTTATCCAGACGACTTTAAACATAATGGAAAATCTTATGTTTCAGACCTATATTCATTTTTAAGCAAAGAGGAAGTAACATTTTCCGCTGTAATAATTCTTGGAGCACCAGAAAACACTCATGTCGCATTGGCTAGAAATCAAGATTTTTGGAATATGAATGTACCTTATCCTGTTATTGCGCTTTTTCCACAAGATGAAGTCTTAGGATTGGAATCAACTTGTGATTTTGTTGTAGAAAAAGCTCAAGAAGCTGAACTTGAAGGCACTGTTTTAAATGAAGAGAATGAAGCTGAATTTATTATTGAATCACCTGAAATCTTAACAGAAACAATCGATTATCTACTTGATTTTGATTCAACTTTTGCTAAGAATGGTGATTTATCAATTCATTTAAATCAAATGTATAAAAATAGGAAGCTACGTCACTACATAGATCCAGAATCAGGATTACAATCAATCAACCACTTTATTTTAGATTAATATGTTAGAACTTATTCAAAAAAATAATGGGCTTATCGGTTCAGACCAAGCCATTAACGCTTTAGAAAAAAAAGACTCGGCACGAATTCTAGTGATTTCGGATTCCCACGGATATCCAAACACTTTATTCAATATTTTGATTCAGTATTCACCAAACTGCGACGCTTTATTTTTTATGGGCGATGGACTTGGTGATATTGCGAATATTTTAGAAAAAGCCCATTCCGATGAAAATTTCAGACAGATTTTACCGTCAGTTTTTGCCTTTGTTCAAGGAAACAACGATTCTGCTACATTTTCAATAAGTTTTGAAATTAAAAAGAACTCCAACGACAAATTTCACAGCATTTATGCACCTCAAAAACAAATTGTAAAAGTTAATAACAAAAACCTGGTGCTGGTTCACGGGCACAGACAAAGCGTTTACTACGGAAATGTAAGCCTGCTTGAAGAAGCTGAATTTTCGGATGCTAAAGCTGTTTTCTTTGGACACACGCATATTCCATTTGAAGAAAAAACTAAAAATGTCTATTTGATTAATCCGGGAAGTTGCTCTCTTCCACGAGGTGGGAATCCGCCGTCATTTGCAATTTCTACAATAGAAAAAGGTTTTATTGATACAGCTTTTATTTCAATTTCAAAAAAGAACAACGATTTTGACTATTCGCTTTTTACACCAAATCTATATTAAATCCAAAAGAACCATGACCGGGATAGACAACCACATCCTTTGGTATTGAAGTGCGCAACAACGATAGACTTTTAAACATTTGAACGTCACTGCCGCCTTCCAAGTCTGTCCTGCCATAAGAACCTTCAAAAACAGTGTCACCTGAAATCAAGATTTTTTCATTTTTATTGTACAAGCAAATTGAACCAGGCGTATGACCGGGCGTAGAAAGAACTGTCCACGATGAAAGGGCTTCAAGCAAAGATTCATCATGACTTGAAGAATTATTTAATAATACAGCCAAAGTATTGTTATTTTCTAAAAGAACGTCATAAGAAGGAAGTGCCTGTAAGAAAGATTCCATTCCGTAAAGTCCAAAATTATCTATACAAGATTGATTGCACACTCCGGGCGGATTTGATAATTCTGAAGAATCCTTTGAATTGATTGCAATTTTTGCATCTGGAAAAGCAGCTTTAACTTCTGCAATTCCAGTTATGTGGTCAAAATGACCGTGAGTTAAAACAATTCCCACACAATCTAAATTTTGTCTTTTTAAATAGTCAACAATTTTTCCTGAATCTGAAGAAAGTTTGCAAGCCGCCGGATCAACGACAAAAACTTTATTTTCTTCAAGAGGAACAATCAATGTGTTTACACCTAAAAGTCCTGTTTGTATGGGAATTATCTTAATCATTATTTTATTTCAGCATTGAATCCTGAAGAAAATGGCTCTTTGTCGGCAACAGCTTTTTCTGCAGCGGCATAAGCGGCAGCATCTTCTGCAGCAAGATTCTGAGGTGTATCAATTGTGCTTAAAGGACTGATTGGACTTGTTGGTTCAGCATCACTTCCCTTTTTTCTAGAAAAACTAACACTCAAAGAAGTGCCTTTGTAAGCATATCCGTTTAATTTTTCAATAGCAATTTCTGCATCTTCTTTATAAAGTTTTATAAATGAGAAGTTTGCAAAAATTTTAATATCACCAATTCTATCTCTATCAATGTTTGCAACATTAACTAAAATTCCAACTAAATCCCTTGGATAAACCCTTCTGTTTTTTCCAACACTGATGAAAATTGATTTTGCCTTGTCTTCATCAATCTGAACTCTCTGTCTTTGAGGTCTTTCTTCTGTTGTTACAGAATCTGTTGATGTTGAAACCTGATCTTTTTCAACACGATTATTATTTTTAAAATCTGGTTTTGAAGATCTAGAATCTCTTTCATTTCTATTTTTGAATGTAGAATTTCTATTTCTTGAATTTGATCTATTAAATGAATGAGAGTTTTTCAAAACTTCCTTTAAAAGATATGATGTTACATATTTTCTTAATGTAAAAGGAACATTCTTTTTAAAAACTGATACCAAATCAGCCAACATTTCAATATTTTCTTCTGTTTTAATTTTTTCTACTGTATTCTTTAAAAATTCTGCAGTATCTTCTTTATTAATTTCATATTCACGATTATAACTCATGTTATTACTCCCGTTTTTTATTATACTTTTGCCAAATATCCAGACTCAATCTTTTCAAAACCTGTACGTAATAATAAAGGTTTCAGTATTTCTGTTATATTTATATTTGGTATTAAAAGCCATTCTTTTTGGTTCTCTTTCAAACTTGCTATGCAAGCTGATAACATTTCTGAACCTATTCCCAATCCCCGAAATTTTTCTGGAACAAAAAAACTTGTTAAAATCATAACTTTTTCATGATTTTTTGCAATTTCTGATGCTGTTATACATCCTGCAAATTCATCAGCCAAACTTCGACAAATAAACCCTGTCTGTTTTGTGGAATCAAAATTATTAAATTGATTTTTCCACATATCAAAACACGCTAGTCTGATTTCTTCAGGACGATTTTGCATTATTTCACTAATAATTGCGTTCATAAGTTGAAGTATTAAGTTTTTATCTCGTACCGAATCATATTTTAAAAATGAAAAATCATCATAAATAAGACTTTCATCAACTTCCGGTATCTGATCTAACTTCTCTAATCCCCAAACCTCACGCAAATCGTTGTACCAATTATTGACGTAAACTGACATATATCTGTTTTTATATGAATGCCATTTTTTATCAACTTCTGGAAATTTTTTTAACACATTTCTAAAATTTCTAAAAACCCCCCTTCCTGAATGTAAAACTTCTTGCAACTCATCATAAGCAATTGGTGTATGCAAGCTATTTACAAACTTATCTCTTAGCTCAAAACCTTCTGCAGAAGTCCATTCCGGTAAATCATAATTTTTTTCATTATCAACTTCAACGGATTCGTCTTTTTCAATAATATTATTTTTCTCAGCATCAACAACATATTTCTTTGTTTGATCTTCTAGAGAACTAATAATATCATTTAAAAGTGCATCGGTTAATGAGAATACCATAAATTATTTTGGTAAATCAGAACGATTTGTGATTTTTGAACTTATAAGTCCATACTCAATAGCTTCTGAACAATCCAGCCAGTAATCCCTATCAGTATCTTTTGTTACTTGTTCTAGAGGAGTTCCTGTTCCTTCTGAAATAATTTGATTCAAAAGTGTATGAGTTTTTTCAAGTTCCTTCGCATGAATTTGAATATCTGTTGCAACACCACCAATTCCACTCATCGGTTGATGAATTAAATAACGGCTGTTTGGTAAACCTACTCTTTTTTCTTTTGGAACAGAAAGCAGAATTATTGTTGCAGCACTTGCTATCAAACCCATTCCAATCAATACAACAGGAGCTTTTATAAATCTAATCATATCATAAATTGCAAAACCTGCATCAACATCGCCACCAGGTGAATCTATATACATATAAATTGTTTTTTTAGCATCATCAGCTTCTAGAACTAATAATTGTCTAACAATTTTTTCAGCTAAATCCTTGTTGATTTCTCCTGAAAGAATAATCTGTCTTGTTTTCAAAAACTTTTCAGTTAAAGGATCCGGCATTTCTGGTGTTTTTTTAGTTTCATCTTCATCGTTTAAAATAGGAGATGCATAAATTGATTTCATTCTTACTCCAAAATCACTTAAATATATACATTCAATATAACGAAACAATCCCCGTTTTTCAAGTTGAATAAATAGAACAGTCAAAAGTCTATCTGTTCAAAAGCTTTATTTTATCTGTTGTAATGACTACGAAAACGATTTCGCTTGATTAAAATAAATTCTATCACTACAATTTAATCATGTAAAATTCGGGAGTTTTTTAGGTGATTACATTAAAGGATGTCGCAAAGGAATGTAATGTTTCCTTTTCTACAGTAAGCAAAGCCTTGAAAAGTAGTTCTGAGATTAGTCCAGAAACAATAAGGCAAATACAGAAAAAAGCCCAAGAAATGGGTTACCATCCAAACATCGCGGCAAGAACCCTTAGAACGAATAAAGCCTTTGATATCGGCGTTATTTTTGAAGATAAAACTGGTAGCGGCCTTCAACACCAATATTTTGCCAAAATCATCAGCGGGTTGCAAAAAACAGCACAACAATACGGCTACGAAATCACATTTACAGGTCCCACAACTCCTTCTGATAGTTATTTTGACTACTACAATCACATTAAATCAAGAAACTTTGATGGTGTTACAATTCTTTCTGCTGATTTTACAAAAGAAGACATTCAAAAACTAGTTCATAGTGAAATTCCCACAGTGACTCTTGATTATTTTTATGATAAAAATCACACAACAATAATGAGCGATAATGAGAAGGGAATGAGCGAGCTTGTGGAATATGCAATTTCCATGGGGCACAAAAAGATTGCGCTGATTCACGGTGAAGACACGCTTGTTACAAGGGAAAGAAAAAAAATCTTCTTGGAAATCACAAAAAAATATAATCTTTCAATTCCTGACGAATACTTTGTTGAAGCGATGTACCATGACCCAAAAGAAAGCGAGAATGCCACAAAATATCTGCTTTCTCTAAAAGATAAACCAACCTGTATTTTTTATCCTGACGACTATTCAGCCCTTGGTGGAATTCAAACACTTAATCAAATGAACTTAAAACCGGGAAAAGATATCAGCATTGCAGGATACGACGGAATTATGCTCACTTCTCTTCTGGTTCCACCATTAACAACATACGAACAAGACGGTGAAACAATAGGAAGACTGATGGTGGAAAATCTAATCCATAAAATTGATAAAAACGAAGAAAAAGACAATCAAAGAATTTTAGTAACGGGACATCTTTTAAAAGGTGGAAGTATAGCTAAAATATAGTTTTTTCTGTAGAATATTTTTTCTAAGAGGTAATTCTATGGACAAGAAAATTGTAAATAACTTTGGAAGTTTCGACTTAACTTTTGTAAAGGGAAAAGGTTCAACACTTTATTCATCTGATGGAAAGAAATACATCGATTTTATTTCTGGAATCGGTGTAAACTGTCTTGGTCATAATTACCGTCCTTTAGTAAAAGCAATCTCAGAACAAGCTAAAAAAGAAATTCATATATCAAATTATTATTTATCAGATATAGGGCTCACTTTTGCAGATGAACTTTTAGCAAAAACTGGTTTCACAAATGCTTTTTTTGGCAACTCTGGTGCAGAAGCAAATGAAGCTGCAATCAAACTTGCAAGAAAATATGGTCAATTAAATGGTGGCGATAAAAAAAAGACAATTGTAACTTTGGAACAGTCTTTTCACGGAAGAACACTTGCAACATTAAAAGCAACAGGACAGGAAAAATTCCATCCCGACTGTTTTAAGCCTTATCCAGATGGATTCAAAACAATCAAACCTAACGATTATGAATCATTGAAAGGTGCTTTTGACGACACAACAGCCGCTCTCTTTGTTGAATGTATTCAAGGTGAAGGCGGAGTCAATCTAATTGATAAAGAATGGATTAAAGAGGCAAGCGAACAAGCAAGAAAAGCCGGTGCAATCGTTATGGCTGATGAAGTTCAAACTGGTGTTTCCAGAACAGGAACTTTCCTTGCAAGCGACTATCTTGATTTTAACCCGGATGTTGTAACTTTGGCAAAAGGAATTGCCGGCGGAATCCCTATGGGCGCTTGTTTGTACAGAGGAAAGGCTGCAGGAGTTTTTGCTGCAGGCGACCATCAATCTACTTTCGGTGGAAATCCTTTGGCTTGTGCGGCCGGTCATGTTGTAATCAACACTGTAACTGATGAAGCTTTCTTGAACAGGGTTTGCTATGCAGGCGACTATATCAGAGGCAGAATTTCCAGCTGGAACCTTCCAATTGTAAAAGATGTTAGAGGAAGAGGTTTGATGGTTGGAACTCAAATTGATTCATCAATAAAACCTTTTGATATTGAAGTTAAATGTTTGGAAAAAGGATTATGCACAACAGTTGCTGGTTCTGACGTAGTAAGATTTCTTCCACCGCTAAATATCAGCGATGCAGAAATTGAACAAGGACTAAAAATATTCAAAGAAGTATTGGAATCTTTTTGCAAGTAAACATGATATAATCAATCCGGAGAGAGAATTATGTTAACTATTGGAATTATTTTAATAATCATCGGTCTTTTCTGTTTTTCAGATAAATCCTCTAGTTCAACAGAAAGCAATAGCAAGTCCGTTCAAAAAACAAATGCTTCTAATATTAAGCGAGATTCACAAAATAAAACTGGTGTAAAAAAGACCATAAAACGAACTCGTTACACCAAAGATGGCGACATCATTGAAGAAGAAATTTCTGAAGAAACATATCAAGTCTGGGATGATGACCAAAACGATGATGAATTTGATGATGAATTTGATGATGACTTTATAGATGATATTGATGATGACGAAGATTACTAAACTCATGAAAATTAGAAAAATCTACATTTTTGTATTTCTTTTTATGAATATTGCCTCTCTTTTTGCGAATGTGCTCAGCCATCCAAGAAAAATAAATGTAATTTCTACAGAATATTTTGACATTTTGTTTCCTTCTGAATGTACATATTTGGCAGATTTAGTTTCAAAAAACGTGGATGACTTTTATTTGGACGCCTGTGAAAAACTGGATGCTTCAGAAAAATTCAGACTACCGATTGTTATTTCTCCAGATTCAGATGAACTTTCTGTAGAATACGCCCCTTCTCCATACAACAGGATTGTAATTTACAGTTCAATTCCACAAAAACAGATTTATTCATCTAACGACACACTTTTATCTTTATTGCAAAATGAAATCCTTATAATGGCGGCCCGTACAAAACGAAGCAAGGGTTTGAAGTTCATTTCAAATATTGTTGGTGGAGATTTATTACAGCCTTCATATCTTTTGAACGCACCTTATTCTTTTGTTTCAGGCATCAATATCTTTTCAGATTCAGACGGGAACCAACCTTTATTAAAAGACAAGTTTGCGCTTCAACTGTTGGCGCAAGCAAAATTGGAGGATAAGTTTCCCTCTTGGTTCCAGATGTCCGGTTCAAGAGATATTTATCCAGACGAACAATTGAGCATTGCCGCAATGTCTGCTTTTTCTGCATATATCCAGCAGCGTTGGGGGTTAGAAAAATATGTTGAATTATGGAATTCTTTTGAATCTTTTCACCCGATAAAGCTTTTTAAAGGCGTTTTTGAACAAGTTTATGGTGAAAAACTAAACTCAGTTTGGGCAGATTTTGCAGAATCAATTCCGCTTCCTTCTGAATTGATGACTCAAGAGGAATTGGATTTTCATTCAGAAAAACTACTAGACCTTGATAAAGATGGATTATATGAAGATTTACTCAGCACGCCTTACGGTTTTATTTGGTTTGACAACCTAAAACATGAAGTTTCTTTATTTTCTGAAAAAAATCTGATTTCTAATACACGTTCCTTTTTATTCTTGGCTTCTGATGTTACATCATTGTCACTTTCTCCAGATGAAAGATTTCTGGCTGTTTCCTTTACAAGAAAAGCGGCAAGGGAAAACTTAAGCGAAGATTGTGTTTGGATTTACGATTTGAAGAATCTAGTCTTTTTAAATGAAAACTATATGCTTAGAGACGGCTGCATTATTCAACTTAATAAAGACGAGTATGCAATTGCAGGAATAAGTGTAAAAGAAACATTCCCTGAATTGCAAGTTCTTTATGCAAACAGTGTAAATAAAGTTTTAGCCGCAGAAAAAAAGATTTCTTATACTTCCAAAAATGAAATTATTTATTCCAAGATTTTTGATTATTCACAAGCGCCTTATTCATTGTGTTCTGCAGATGAAAATCAGATTTCCTATTTGCTTGAACAAAACGGTGAATGTTATTTTTGTAATTTAAATATTGTTACAGATGAAAATAAATTTTATTCAATAAAAGACAGCAACGGTTCTAACATTCATTTGAATAATTTGCAGAAAAACAAAACCCACTTGAATATAATAAATGGCGAGAATATCTCTGAATACGTTTATTCTTTCCAATTTTTTGAGAATGATAAAACTTCATTTATAAAAACCGGGTTCATAACACTAAATGATGATTTCAGTCCCAAAAAGATTTTCTTACAAGATAAAGATATTTCTGGTGGAATAATCAGCTTGGCTTTTGACAAAGATTCAGCTTTAATTTCCACACGCAAATTGGAACATGACGAATTAAGGCGAATCTCTTTTGACCATCTGCCTTTTAAAAATGGTGTTTTGTCTGAAAAAGAAGAAAATATCATAAATGATTTGGCTCTAGTTCCAGAATTTATAACATCCAGAATTAATAACAAAAAAATAACAAAGATGGATCAATATTTCGTAAAAAAATATTCACCAACACAATATATGTACGATATAAACTTTGTGCCGTTTCTTTCTATTGTTGATTTTTCTGATGATGACCGTTATACAATTCAGCCAGGATTAGGATTTTCTTTAGTAACACAAAACGATCCTCTACTAAATAACAAGGTTACTTTTTCTGCCTGTTATTATTTTCTTCCACCTTTGGAATCAATCACATTTTCATCTTCCCAAGATATTCTTGACACTTTGCTTTATTTTTCTTATTCATTTTACGAAACAATCATGAAGTATTTAATCCTTACAGGGCAAAAAACTTTATCTCTAAAGATTGAAAACACTTCAACACCAGTAGACATCAATTTTAATACAATTGCAGATTTTTATGACAACGGACAATATCAACTTTGTATTAATGGCAGCACAAATTGGAAGATTCCTTTGGGCATGAATTTTAGACGATTCAGCATTGGAATAAATAGTGAACTTCGCGCTTCATCTTATTATTATGATTTTTCTAATACTTCGTACCCTTATAAATTCAATTATCCTTCAATTGACACTTCGTATAGAACAATAAAACTTTCATTGAACGGCGAATTCACAAATATTCATCAATATGGAATTTCACCTTATGAAAAAAGAGGATTTTCTGTTGGATTAAATATTTATGCTTTATGGGATTTTGCCTTAATTGATGAAATTACATACACAAATCAAGAATACATTATGAATTACATCAATTCACCTAGTGAAGATATTTTAAATGATTATATTTCTTACAATGATTCTGTTTTTAATGGAATTTCTCAATTAAACTTGAATTTATTTGCCTCTTTAAAAATTCCACAGCTGACGCCTCTTCAGAATCAAAATAACTGGATTTTATCTGTTCCTGCAACAATCAATGTAAATCTTTTTAGAAAAACAGGTGAAGCCTTAACAGCCAATGCAGAAATTTTATTGGTTGGAAAAGAAATTCAAAACGGAATTCCTTTCTTATTGCTATATTTTGAACGGGCTGGATTATTTTTGGGCTATGATGCAACTCTAAACTACAACAGATATATTCTTTCTGCTCCAGATTTTAGAAATTTTGAATCGTATAAATCAATTTTTGCAAACACAGTCTTAACAGATTTTGTCTACTTAAAACTAAATATAGATTTTTCACCTGTAGTTGGTAAGTTTTCAACATACATACTTTCAAGCGATATAAACTTTAAATATTTTGTTAGAAACAATACATTCAAATTAAGTTTTGCACTAACACTAAATAAATAAAAAAAAACATCCCGAATTATTAAAAATCCGGGATGTTTTCATATCAAAATTCTTTATATTTGATTAGAAAATCTTTTTAAATTCTTTTAAAAGAACATCTATTTCTATAGATGCGTCTAAATCTGTAATTGTTCCTTTGTCTTTGTAGAAATTAATTAAAGGTTCAGTTTGTTCTCTATAAACATCCATTCTGTGAAGGATTGATTCTTGTTTATCATCATCACGCTGATATAATTCACCGCCACATTTATCACAAACGCCTTCAACTTTTGGTGGAAGAGTAAGAACATTAAAGTTAGCTCCACAAGCTTTACAAACACGTCTTGTTGAAAGACGACGGATTACAGCTTCATCAGCAATAACAAAATTAACTACTTTTACATCTGCACAAATTGAAGTGAACATTTCTGCCTGAGGAATTGTTCTTGGAAATCCATCCAAAATAAATCCGTTTTTAACATCAGGTTGAGAAAGTCTGTCTTTTACTAATTCACAAGTAACTTCATCACTAACTAAGGCACCAGAATCAATAATTGCTTTTACCTTGATTCCAAGAGGAGTCTGATTTTTAATAGCAGCGCGGAAAATATCTCCTGTTGAAATGTGTGGGATTTTGTAATCAGCTGCAACTTTAACAGCTAAAGAACCTTTACCAGCTCCTGGTGGTCCTAAAAAAATAAAATTATTCATAATAACTCCTTTAATCTATATCTTAAGTATATCTCTAAAATTTTACAAATTCTAAATTTGCCAATATTTATCTTGAAAGCTTTCTGTAAACAGTTCTTTTTGGAACACCGGCTTCTTCACCAAATTGAACTTTCTTCCATTCAGCGTATTCACTCCAGTTTCCTTCAAAGAATCGAACTTCACTGTTGTTTTCAAATGCCAAAATATGAGTACAAATTCTATCCAAGAACCATCTGTCATGACTTACAACTAAAGCACAACCAGCAAAGTCTTCCAATGCTTCTTCCAAAGCACGTACAGTCTGAACGTCCAAATCGTTAGTAGGTTCATCAAGCATCAATACGTTACCGCTTTCTTTAAGCATCATGCCCAAATTCAATCTGTTTTTTTCACCACCGGATAAAACGCTAACTTTTTTATTCTGATCAGCTCCACCAAAGTTGAACCATGAACAGTAAGCGTGGGCGTTTACTTCCCTCACTCCACCTTCCAAAGCTCTGCCTTTTTCATCAACTGCGCCCAATTTTACCAAATCAGAACCACCGCTCAATGTTTCATAAACAGTCTTGTTTTCATCCAAGGTAGATCTCATCTGATCGATGTAAACAGTTTTTACAGTTGAACCAATCTTAATCTCGCCAGAATCAGGTTTTTCCAATCCTGTAATCAATTTGAATAAAGTTGTTTTACCAGCACCGTTTGGACCGACAATTCCAACAATTGCTCCCGAAGGTATGTGGAAGCTCAAATTTTCAAAAAGGATTTTATCACCAAAAGATTTTGTTAGATTTTCTGCATCAATTACTTGATTTCCAAGACGAGGTCCTGCAGGAATTGAAATTTGTGTATCTTTTAGCTGAGTTTTTGAACCTTGCGACATGAGTTCATTATAACGGGTGATGTGTTCCTTATGTTTTGCCTGTCTGCCCTTTGCACCCATGTGAATCCATTCCAATTCACGTTCAATTTCTTTTTGACGCTGACTTTCACCTTTTGCTTCAAGAGCCAACCTTTTGTTCTTTTGTTCAAGCCAACTAGAATAATTTCCCTTGAATGGAAAACCTTCACCCCTGTCAAGTTCCAAAATCCAACCAGCAACATCATCAAGAAAATATCTATCGTGGGTGATGGCTATAACAGTGCCTTCGTATTCATGCAAATGATTTTCAAGCCATGCTACAGTTTCTGCATCCAAATGGTTTGTAGGTTCATCCAAAAGCAAAATATCAGGTTTTTGCAATAAAAGACGACAAAGAGCAACACGACGGCGTTCTCCACCGGATAAAACATCTACAACTTGATCACTTGGTGGACAACGAAGAGCGTCTAACGCCAATTCCAAGTTGTTATCAAGATTCCAAGCATCACAAGCATCAAGTTTTTCTTGAATTTCTGCTTGTCTGGCACACAATTTATCAAAATCGGCGTCTGGTTCACCAAAAGCTTCATTTATTTTGTCAAATTCAGCGAGCAAATCAGTGATATTTTTCACACCTTCCTTTACAACTTCCATTACGGTTTTTCCGCTTTGAAGTTCAGGTTCCTGTTCCAAATATCCAATTGTATAACCTGGAGCTAGTGAAGTTTCACCAACAAAATCCTTGTCAATTCCCGCTAAAATCTTGAACAAACTAGATTTACCAGAACCGTTTGGACCGATTACACCAATCTTTGCCCCGTAATAATAAGAAATACTTATATCTTTTAAGACAACTTTTGTTCCGTAAGAGCGCGAAACTCTATCCATTGTGTAAATTATTTTCTTATCGTCAAATGTTTTTGCCATTAATTATTTTCCATCAGTTTTAAATATTTTTCAGCCAATCTCTTTGATTTTTTTGCAGCTAGTCCGCAATAATTTGCAGGATTTTCAAAGAAGTTAGCAGGATCTTCAACACCTAAATTTTCAAGTTGTGTTGTAATTTTTGCGTAAGCATCTGTGTGAGTTTTTAATACTTCAAAGAATGTCTTTCCGCCCTTTTCTGCTTCTAGAGTGATTTTTCTGATAACTTCGTGGCCGTCAGAAACACCAGCTTCTCCAAGCAAGATATATGCAGGTTCAGCCAAAACACCGCCCTTAACTTTTCCACCAGCACCAAGAAGATTTTTAAGCATATTTTCTTTATCAGCTTGCAATCCGCTTACAACTTTCTTCATGCGTGCTACAGCCATTGTGAATCCAGCTGTGTAGTCAGCAATAAATCTTTGACTTGCAGAATTTGTTAAATCCCTTTGGTGTTCAGAAATCTGATCCATGTAGAATGTAATAACACGAGGGCACATAGCCTTCCACAAAGATTTAACGTGTTCGCTGTTCCAAGGATTTCTTTTTTGAGGCATTGTTGAAGAACCAACTTGTGTAGAAGAGAAATATTCAAATACTTCACCAATTTCTGAACGCTGTAGATTGCGTAAGTCATCTGCAAGGTTGGCAATAACACCAAATGCAACATTAAACTCCAAAAGAAGTCTAAGCAAATATTCTGGTTCTACCAATTGATTTGAATATTCAGAAGGTTCCAATCCCAAGAATGCTAAATAACGTTTTTCCAAATCTTCTGGATCTTTAACTATCATACTAGGACCGTTGTAAGAACCAACAGGACCGGCTAATTTTCCTTTTAATTGATTTGAAAGTTCTTCAATACGAAGAATTGATTTTCCAAGTCTGCTTACAAATTCTGCAATCGACCAACCAAAAGTGATTGGGATAGCGTGCTGACCGTGAGTTCTTCCAACTTGTGGAGTTGCACAATCTCTTAAAGCTATGTTGCATAACGCTTTTTCTAATTCTTTTAATTCTGGAAGAACGACATTTTGAGTAACATCGCGCATACGCATAGAAAGAGCTGTATCCAAAATATCAACTGAAGTTGCACCCAAATGTACTAAAGGTGCCAAATCTGAAGGAACTTTTGTCTTCATAACATTTACCAATGCACGAATGTTATGTTGAGTTTTTTCTTCTTCTGCATAAACTTCTTCTGGGTTTATGTTTTTAGCAGCTTCATCCAATTCTGATACAATTTCTTTAGAAAGTTGACCACGAATATCAAGATGGGCTTTTACCAATGCAGCTTCAGCTTTTGCACATGAACGAACAGAAGCCTCTTCTGAAATATATTCGGAGAGTTTAGCAAAAACTTCCTTTTCTGACAAAGAATAACGATGATCCAAGCAGGATATGTTTTCAAAAATATTTCTTGTTTCCATGGATAAAATTATATCAAAAAGAAACGTTATAATCTATTACCTTTTGATTGCGATTCCGTTTGCTTCTGCTATTTTTGAAATAAAATCATCGGCTTCAGATTCTGTCATTCCTTCTTTTATAACAACATCCTCATTGTCTTCAACGCGCCTGTAAATATCATTGGCCTCATTATAAGTCAAATCTGTTCTGAACGCCCTTATAACGTTGATAATATTGCCTTTTCTTGCTTTTGAAGTGTCTTCCAAAACAACAGAATATGTAACACCTTCCGTTGAAGGTTCGGCTTCTGTTGATGAAGTACTACTTGAACTTGCAGCGGTTGCAGGAGCTTCTGGCGATGAAGTTTTAGAATCAGCGGAAGTTTCTACAGTTGATGCCGCATTTGTAGAAGAAGTTGACGTTGATGATGAGGTTGTTGATGAAACTGCTGCTTGACTTCCAATGTTGTATTCAAGCCTGATAACTTCAGATTCAGAACGATGTCTTGATTTTAACAACAATGTATCATTATCGCTGACGTAAACATATCCAGAAGAATTATAGTTTTCAAATCTAGGATCGGTTCTAAACTGCATATCATAAATGTAGATTTCATCAAAAGGTTCAATTCCCTTTACAATCAAGTAATGTGTGTAAGAAAGAGGGAAATCAACTGTTAGATTTATTGTGTTTGTACTTTCTTTTTTATATGAAATAGAACGAGCGGCTGTCCAAGCCCAAACTTTTTTATCACCGTCAATAGCAATCAAATCAAAGTGTGGATAATACCAGTTATCATAAGCAATAATTGAATACAACCTAGAAAGAGTTCGTAAATCAAATGAAGAATTATCAGATAGATAAGAATTGATGATTACACGTCCGCCTTTTTCTAGAACAGTATTTCCACTCATCTTTCCAAATCTGATCAAAGCAACACCAGTTTCTACAGCCTGAACTACAGAAATGAATGTGTCATTTTCAGATAAAGTGAGCATTTCGCCTTCAAAAGTACAACATTGAGCAATCTTTTCCACACAAGTGTTAACTACTGGTGTTAGGATATTTGCATATTCTGGATTTAGATAAGTCAATTCAACATAAGTTGTTAAAATTCCAGTCACTTGAGATAAAGTGCAAGTTGATAAATCAGCTGCAACTGTTTTTGTTAACAAATTACGGACTGTTTTTGCGTTATCACTAACAACAAGGAAGTTTGCAAGATTGTCCATTGTGTAAACATCAAAATTAGGTAAATCTGCACTCTTTGCAATTTGATTTTCTTTAATTGTTATTTCATTTTCCAAAATTCGGTTCATGCTTACAAGGCTGTCAAAATATGGAGCAGATAAATATGTTCGCTGGCTATCTTGTTTGAATGAAGAAGGAATATTTTCTATTGCCTGTAGATAATTTCCTTTTTCTGCCATTGCCGCAACATAAGAAACAACAGAATTCTCTGTATAGCTTCCGTCTTTTAATGCAGAATTGAATAATGTAATAAAATTACTCTTTAAGCTGGAAATTGAAGTTCTAAATGTTGAATCTTGAGCAAATGCAATGTCTACAATGCTATCAAAAGAGAACTTCTCTTTGTCATCGTAAACAGAATAATAAGCAACATCACCAATTTCTGTAAACTGCACATAATTACCTTCATAATCATGAGAATACAAATTCCAAGTTGAGTTCTTGCCTTTAAGAATTATCCGCCTGTCATTTTCAGATTCAAGCTGCTGCATATTTCTAGAATAACTATATGGAAGATAGAACTGTTCAACTGTTGAAGGTAAAATTACAGAAATTGATAAAGGTGAATCTGAATTTTCGTTATTAACATCAATTACAAGTT
The DNA here is from genome assembly GCA_964344405.1 of uncultured Treponema sp. Taxonomy (GTDB): domain Bacteria; phylum Spirochaetota; class Spirochaetia; order Treponematales; family Treponemataceae; genus Treponema_D. The sequence goes on from CAYFND010000019.1 coordinate 17,673, forward strand.
CAACATTATCACTATAATCAAACTGATATGTACGGGCGCTTGTTTTTTTCCAAGAAATCAATTCAACAGGTTTTTTATCTGAAGAATCTTTCATTGTTATTAGCGCAGGATTCTGTTCTGTTGCAGAAAAAGTTATTCCATTGTAATTTACTTGTAAATAGTTTTGTAAAACTGAAACATTGTCTGATGTTTTAGATTCAGCCAGTACAATTTGAAGATTTCCATTTTTTTCGATAAAGGTTGAATCATTTCTAAATTGTAAGACGAAAATGCCGATTATTATTATAATGTCTATGATTAAAAATCTGATAGCTTTTCTTATTGCCCGAGTGCCCATAATCCTTATATTCTAATTAATGATTAATGGAAATTCAACTGTTTAGATTTCAACAAAATTCATGAGGAATAAAAATAATATGAAAAAAATTACTATTTTAGCTGTTTCATTGCTTGCTTCGGTGTTCTTGTTTACATCTTGCTTGAGCTCACCTTCTTCTGAAGAAAGTACAACAAAAACTGAAAGCTCTCAAAAAGATTCACCAGATGTTGCATTCGTAAAAAAAGTTCAGGAACAATTGAATAAAGGAAATTACAAACAAGCAATCGCCCTTTTTGACAATATGCCCAGCTCACTTAAAGACAACCAGGATTTGAAATTAATTTTAGCCTCTCTTTATTTTTCTGACTCTCAATATGATGCAGCAAAACAAATTGCCAATGAAATTCTTTCTGATAATCCAAGCAATATGGAAGCACTTGAACTTCTATCATTAATAGCAAAATCAACTGGCAATACAAAAGAAAATACAGAATTGAATAAAAAAATTCTAGAAAAAGATCCATATAATTCTGCAGTGAACATTCAACAAGCAGAAAACTACGTTCTTAGCCACAAATATAAACTTGCAAAAAATTCTTATAAAAAAGCCCTTCAAAACGACCCAAATAACACTGATGCCTTGTTCGGCTATGCTCAAATGTCTTACTACAACGGAGATACAAAAGAAGCTACAGAAATATTTGAAAGAATCGTTAATGATGATAAAACAAATTCTCAAGCACTAGCTTATCTTGGAAAAATATCCGCTGAAGACCAGAATTATCTGCGGGCTCAAAACTATGTTCAAGAAGCGATCAAATACAACCCAACAAGTTACGATGGTTATTTAGATTTGGGAACTTACCTTCGTTATCAAGGCAAATATTCTGATGCAATAAACGCTTGGAACAAGGCTGTTGAGTTGGATCCTTCTTACTTTTTGAGCTACGCATATCTGGCCGGAATTTACGATGAACAGAACAATTATCCAAAGGCAATTGAAAACTACCACAAAGTAATAGAAACAAATCCAAAATATTTTTATGCCTATGAAGCAACTGCCGTTTTGGAATTCCATGAAAAACAATATCAATCAGCTATACAGAATTTCCAAAAAGCTTACAGTTACAATAAAAGCTATTCTTATCAGTTGATGGTTGGAGCTATTTATTTAATACAAAAAGATACAATTAACGCAAAAAAAGTATTATCTTCTTTATTAAAGACATTAAGCCGTGACAGCACTGAATATGACCTTGTACGTTTCTTTTACGAATCTTACAACAAAAATGCAGAAGCTACGTTAATTCAAAAGATAAACAAAACTGAAGATAGAAATCTAAAAGGAAAAATGCTCTTCTACATGGGTTTGTATTATGAAATCAACGGATTTACAGATTATGCAGTTGAATATTACTCAAAAGTTATAAGCATGCAGGCTCCTATGTTCTTTGAATACAGATTTGCCGAATGGGGATTACAAAAATGACACACACAAATGAATACAATGGAAGAAAGATTACATTGATTGGAACAGCGCATGTTTCAGAAATGAGCGTAAAAGAAGTTGAAGATACAATCAATGAAATCAACCCAGATTGTGTTGCCGTTGAATTGGACGAAAAAAGAGCTGATTCAATTCAAAATCAAGAAAAATATAAACAATTGGACATAATAAAAGTTTTAAGAAACAATGAAGGATTTCTACTTCTTGCAAACTTGGTGTTATCTTCTTTTCAACGCAGGATGGGCATGAACGTGGGCATGAAACCTGGTGATGAAATGCTTGCCGCGATGAACACCGCGAAAAGCAAGAACATACCTTCGGTTATGGCAGACAGACCGATTCAAATCACATTAAAAAGAGCCTGGGCAAAAAGTTCATTTTTTGGAAAATGCAAACTTTTATCAATATTAGTGGCAAATGCTTTTAGCAAAGAAGAAATGGACGCTGCCGATATTGAAAAAATCAAAGATAACAACGAAATGGATTCTATGATGAACGAGCTTTCGGAATATCTGCCTGTTGTAAAAGAAGTTTTGATTGATGAAAGAGACAAATACCTTGCAAGTAAAATCTGGGCTGCAAGCGGAAACAATGTTGTAGCTGTAATCGGTGCCGGGCACATGAACGGTGTTGAAGCCCATCTTAAAAATTTTAGCGAGAACAAAGAAAGTCTAGACGTTGAAGAATTCACAACAATTCCAAAATCTGCACCAGTTGGAAAAATCATCGGATGGCTCATCCCAATTTTAATTGTAGCACTTATCGTTGTTGGATTTTTTAAGGGCGGAACAGAACTTGGTTCTAAAATGATTATCAACACAATTTTGAATACAGGAATTCCTTCTGCAATAATGACTTTAGTTGGATTCGGCCACCCGCTTACAATTTTAGTCGCATTTGTTGGAGCGCCAATCACCACATTAAATCCTTTTATTGGAATCGGACTTTTTACCGGTGTAACTCAAGCGTTCATCTGCAAACCAAACGTTTCCGACATGGAAACTATTCAAGATGACATAACTTCAATTAAGGGAATCTACAAAAACAGAATTCTCCGCATTCTTTTAATCTTCATCTTATCATCTTTGGGAGCCAGTGTAGGAAACATCTTCAACTTGGCTTCTTTATTTGTTAATGTTTAAGAAGGAATAAATCAACCGTAAGTTTTGATTATGTTTTCTGCAATATCAATTCGTTTTTCACATCTGTCCATTGCTTCTTTTTCTATGTAGCGGTGGGCATCTTGTTCAGACATGGAATGATTTTGTATCAATAACATTTTAGCCCTATTTACAACACGAATTTCTTCCATCTTTTCTTTTAGACGTGTATTTGTGGCATACAATGATTTTATCTTGTATTGAACAGCACAAGCAACTTTCATCATCATGTAAAAATTATAAACTTCCAAAGGTTTTGTCACTGTTATGATTCCGTACGTTTCTACACGATACGAAATCTGGTCAAAACTATTTGCTGGAACTAACAGAATTACGGTGCTGCTGGAATCTGACAAATCAATAGCTGTATCAGTTTCCTCACCTTCGCCTGAATCAACAATTATTATATCAACAGGACATTCCATCAGTTTTCTTTTTCCTTCATTTGCGTCATGAACAACAGAAACATTATCAAAGTTCTGGTTCAACAACGACATAACGAACGTCTCAACTTTTGAGTCTTTGGAAATTAGAAGAATACTGTGTATATCAGTCATTTCTATTTTTGATAACTCCTGATAAAATCCTCGCTCAGATATTTCTTTACAAATTCTGAAGATATCGCTTTATCGAATGCATCTTTTTTACTAGATGGGAGTTTTCCTAATTTTGACAAAATTTCTGAATCAACTTCAAATAAATTCTCATCAATTCCTTCTTGTGGAACCAGTTTGTTTTCAATTCCGTCCAATGCGGCATAAATCAAAAGAGCAAAAACAATGTATGGATTTGCCTTTGGATCTGGTGAACGGACTTCAATTCTTTTTGATTCATCATCACTTGCAGGAATCCTTATTAAAGAAGAACGGTTTTCACATCCCCAACTGATATAAGAAGGAGCTTTGAAGTTTCCAAGGCGGAGATATGATTTATCAACAGGATTCAAGAACAAAGTGATTTCGGCTATGTGTTTTAAAATTCCTGCGACCATTTCTTCTAGGAGAGGCTGGTTCTCTTTATCTTTTAATGAAACACAAGATAAATTGACGTGCATTCCGTTTCCACTTTTCCAATCAATTGGTTTTGGAGAGAAATCAGCGTACAATCCGTTTGAAAAAGCTTTTGTACGTACAACCCACTTAAAGTTGGAAGTGTGGTCTGCCGCAGACAAAGGATCACTGTAACGGAAATCAACTTCATTCTGCCCCGGACCTTCTTCATGGTGAGAGCATTCCGGTTTGATTCCCATCTGTTCCAAAGTAAAGCAAATATCACGCCTTACATTTTCACCTTTATCTTCTGGAGCAACATCCATATATCCGGCATTATCCAAAGTTTCTGTAGTTGGATTTCCATTCTCATCAAGTTTGAATAAATAAAATTCCATTTCTGCACTAACACGGAATTCAAAACCCTTGCTTTTTGCATATTCAACGGCGGTTTTTAACAAGTAACGGCTGTCTTTTTCATAAGGTCTTCCATCTGGATAAGTGATGTCACAGAACATACAGACAACTTTTCCATGAGATGGACGCCAAGGCAGGATTACTATTGTGGAAGGATCTGGATGAAGAAATAAGTCTGATTTTTCTGGACGTTGAAAACCATTTATTGCAGAAGCATCAAAAGAAATTCCCTTTGAAAAAGCCCTTGGCATTTGGTCTGCAATTATTGAAATATTTTTTTGCTGTCCAAAAACATCAAAAAAAGCGAGTTTTATAAATTTTACATCCTCTTCTTTCAGAAAATCCATGACTTCTGACTGTGTATACATATCTTTATTTTCCTTATTGTTATTTTATGACGATTTTTATTTTAAAGTTATATTAATATTTTTAAACTAAACAACTAAACCGTCAAATTTATAATGACGATTTTTATTATTTAGTAAGTCTTATTCATTGTCAATTTGTTATTTTTGATTTTTGATACTTGCTTTTACAAATTCAACAAACAATGGATGAGGTTTGTTAGGTCGGCTCTTGAATTCTGGATGGAATTGAACTCCAACAAAGAAGTCTGCATCCGGTAATTCAACAGTTTCAACAATTCTATCATCTGGAGAAGTTCCACTAATTATCATTCCGGCTTTTTGAACAGCTTCACGATAATTGTTGTTGAATTCATAACGATGTCTATGTCTTTCTTCTATTTCTTTACATTTGTAGGCTTTGTGCATCATTGTGCCTTCAACAATTTTACATGGATATTTACCAAGCCTCATTGTTCCGCCTTTCATAACACTTCTCTGGTCGTCCATGATGTTGATAACTGGATTCTTGCAAACTTCGTTAAATTCTGAGGAAGAAGCGTCTTTTAAATTCAAAACACCGCGGGCAAATTCAATCACCATTATTTGCATTCCAAGACAAATTCCAAAGTACGGAATGTGATTTTCTCGTGCATATTTACAAGAGGCAATCATTCCTTCTGTACCACGAATTCCAAATCCGCCTGGAACTATAATTCCGCTGCAATCTTTAAATGATTCCGCTATAGTTTCTGAGTTTATGCTGTCACTATCAACCCACTTGATTTTTACATTTTTTCCATTTGCAATGCCAGCATGATTTAATGATTCAACAACAGAAAGATAAGAATCGTGTAATTCTGTGTACTTTCCAACAAGGGCAATCTGAACTTCACCGCTGCAGGCATAAACCTTATCAATCATTTTCTGCCATTCGCACAAATCAAGCTTTGTATTCTGGATATCAAGTTCACGGCAAACAACTTCATCCATCTTTTGATTATGCAACATCAATGGAACTTCATACAAACAAGGAAGGGTTGTATTTGTAATTACACAATCATCCTCTACGTTGCAGAATTGAGAGATTTTTTTGCAGATGTCAGAAGGAATATCTTTATCAGCACGGGCAACAATGATATCCGGATGAATTCCAAGTCCCTGCAATTCATTTACAGAATGCTGTGTTGGTTTTGACTTGAACTCGTCACTTCCAGAAATATATGGAACCAAACAAACATGAATTGAAAGACAATTCTTTCTACCAACATCAAGCATCAACTGGCGGACAGCTTCTAAGAAAGGAAGCGATTCAATATCACCAATAGTTCCACCAATTTCAATAATACTAACATCGGCTTGAGTTTCTTCCTGGTTCTTTAAAATCAATCTTTTAATTTCATTTGTTACATGAGGAATGATTTGAACAGTTTCACCTAGATATTCACCTTTTCGCTCTTTATTTAAAATTGTCCAATAGACTTTGCCCGAAGTGATGTTTGAATATTTTGTAAGATTTTCGTCAATAAAACGTTCGTAATGACCTAAGTCCAAATCAGTTTCTGCGCCATCATCTGTAACAAAAACTTCTCCATGCTGGTAAGGACTCATCGTTCCCGGGTCAACATTCATATAAGGATCTAATTTCTGAGAAGCAACTTTTAATCCTCTATTTTTTAACAAACGACCTAAACTTGCAGCAGTTATTCCCTTTCCTAATCCTGAAACAACTCCACCTGTAACAAAAATAAATTTTCTCATAATTACACAACCTTTTTAAAAATAAAAAAAGGTGTTCATTCAACTTACCGACACTTTTCCCATATCTGCACTTTGAATGAACACCTTTGCTCATATTTTAGAGAATTATAAAACTACTGAAAAAAAAGTCAATACTGGATTTTTTTCTTTAAGCATACTTAATTTATTTAATATATTTTATACTCCTGTTTTATCTTGACATTAATTCTTCTAATAATTACTATTAAAAAAATAACGGCAAAGACGTCGTAGGTATATTTCGATAGGAATTTTATTTCTATAGCAATTTATCTACGACGTTTTTTTTTGAAATTTTGAATTTTGAAGAGAAATAACTAATTATTTAGTTATAAAAGAACTTCCCCGGAGGAATTAATGAATACCCTTTATGAACCATCTTTTGAACATGATGCCTGTGGAATTGGTGCAGTTGTAAGTATTGACGGAATAAAATCACATTCTATTGTAGACAATGCATTAAATATTGTTGAAAAATTGGAACATCGTGCGGGTAAAGATGCAAAAGGTGAAACTGGAGATGGAGTTGGTATCCTTGTTAAGATTTCACACAACTTTTTCAAAAAAATAAGCGAAAAAGAAGGTTTTACCCTTGGTGAAGAAAGAGACTACGGTGTTGGAATGTTCTTCTTCCCTTCAAATCAAATTGAAAGAAATAGAGAAAAAAGACTTTTTGAAACTTTATGTAAAAAAGAGAACTTAAAATTTATTGCTTGGCGTGAAGTTCCTGTAAACAAAGATATCCTTGGTGAAAAAGCATTGAACTGCATGCCTTGCATTACACAGTGTTTTATAGAAAGACCTTCAACAATTAATAAAGGAATCGATTTTGACCGACGACTTTATATTTTAAGAAGAGAGTTTGAACATTCACACATGGACACTTATGTTGCGTCCCTTTCTTCAAGAACTATTGTTTACAAAGGTATGTTCCTTGTAAAACAACTTCGCACTTTCTATATTGATTTGCAATCAGAAGAATATGATTCATCTTTAGCTTTAGTTCATTCACGATTCTCTACAAACACAAATCCAAGCTGGCAAAGAGCCCATCCAAACAGATTTATCGCTCATAACGGTGAAATCAATACAATTCGTGGTAATGCCGACAGAATGCTTGCCCGCGAAGAAACCCTTGCTTCTCCAATTTTTAATCAAGAAGAAATTCATGAAATCCTTCCTGCAATTGATTCAACTGGTTCAGATTCAGCAATGCTTGACAACACACTTGAATTCCTTGTTATGAACGGAATGCCTCTTCCTCTGGCAATTATGGTTTGTATTCCAGAACCATGGAAGAATGATGAATCAATGAGTTCAGAAAAGAAAGATTTCTATCATTATTGGGCAACTATGATGGAACCTTGGGACGGACCGGCAGCTATCCTATTCAGCGATGGTGACGTTCTTGGCGCCACTTTGGACAGAAACGGATTGCGTCCTTCACGTTACTACATCACAAAAGACAATATGCTGATTCTTTCATCTGAAGTCGGCGTTCTTGATATTCCAGAAGAAAACATTGTTAAAAAATCACGTCTGCAACCGGGTAGAATCCTCCTTGTTGATACAGTTCAAAAAAGATTGATTTCTGACGACGAATGCAAAAAACAATATACAAACCTTTATCCTTATGGTGAATGGCTTGATATGAACCTTCTAAAGTTGAAGGACTTGTCAATTCCTAACAAAAAAATTCCTGTATATACACAAGATGAAAGAGACATCATGTACAGGGCTTTTGGTTGGAACTATGAAGATGTTAATGAAATGATTCTTCCAATGGCAAAAACCGGAGTTGAACCGACTGCAAGTATGGGTGTTGATACTCCTCTTGCTTTGATGTCAGACAAGCATCCCGCCCTCTTCAATTATTTTAAACAACTTTTTGCACAGGTAACAAATCCACCAATTGATTCTTTACGTGAAAAAATCGTTACAGATACAACAGTTTACGTCGGTTCAGATG
>CAYFND010000020.1:0-25504 GCA_964344405.1 uncultured Treponema sp.
CTCCAGATGGTTTAATTGCAAATACACCTTTAGCTTTATCGAAAGCTGAAACATTGCCCCAAGTGTAAATTGCAAGACCACGTTTCGGAATTTCTTGATTCGCTTCGAAAGCCTCTTCTTTTAAGCTTTGATAAATGGAACTCATCTATACCTCTTTATTTACGAATGAAAGCTGCCGCATTCCATCTAAGTTCGTTACGGAACTGTGGAATTGCTGTAGTCTTATCGATTACAACACATTCAATACCAACCATCTCACACCAGTCACGAATCATTTCTGTTGAAATAATATTGCTGAATGCTGTGTGATGTCCACCACCTGCTAAAATCCATGCTTCAGCGGAAGTTTCAAGATTTGGTTCTGGTCTCCAAAGCATACGTGCTACTGGAAGTTTTGGGAAATCTTCAGGTGGTTCTACAACTTCTACTTCATTGACTACACAGCGGAAACGGCTTCCCATATCAACGACTGCAGCAACAAGTGCTTCTCCTTTAGCAGCGGTAAAGACTAGACGTGCAGGATCTTCTTTTCCGCCAATGCCAAGAGAATGAACTTCAACGCGTGGTTTAGAAACTGCAACCTGTGGATCAACTTCGAGCATATGTGAACCTAAATCCATACCCGCGCCTTCTTCAAGATTGTAAGTGTAGTCTTCCATGAAAGCGTTGCCCTTTCCATTTTTTACAAGACCAGAAGTCATTACTTTGAAAGTACGTACCATAGCGGCAGTCTTCCAATCGCCTTCTGCTCCAAAGCCAAAATCGTCTGCAAGCAGACGTTGGATTGCAAGACCTGGAAGTTGCTTCATTCCATGAAGGTCCTGAAAATTAGTTGTAAGAGCTGTAGCTCCTGTATCTTTTAAGATTGCGCGAAGTGCAATTTCAATTTTAGCTTGCTCTTTAATATGTTCGAGGGTGAACTCTTTATCATCTCCCCATACAATTTCATATTCCTGTTCGTAAACTTTAACAAGGTCGTTAATTTGACTGTCTGTTACTTTGTTCATGTAAGCGACTAAGTCACCAATTCCATAGTAAGGAACAGACCAACCGAACTTAATCATTGCCTCTACTTTGTCGCCATCAGTAACGGCAACTTCACGCATGTTGTCACCAAAGCGAACAATCCTCATGTTCTTTCCGTCAGCGACTGCGCATGCGCATCTCATCCAATCAGCCATACGATTTCTTGTACGTGCGCTCTTCCAATGACCTACGATTACTTTTCGAGGTAAGTCCATTCGTGATGTAATAAAACCGAATTCTCTGTCGCCATGTGCACTCTGATTTAGATTCATGAAATCCATATCCATTGTTTTGTATGGAATCTTTTCATTGAACTGTGTGTTGAGTTGTAACAAAGGTTTCTTGTTAATTGAAAGACCTGCTATCCACATTTTTGCTGGGCTAAAAGTATGCATCCAGCAAATTATGCCGGCACATTTTTCGTCGGCATTTGCCTTTTCAAGTGTTTCGCGAATTGCTTCTGGTGTGAGTAATGTAGGCTTCCAAATTAGCTTACAAGGAATTACTGAATCGGAAGCAATTCCATCTACCATCTCTTTTGAATCTTTTGCTACTTGGTCGAGAGTATCTTGGCCATACAAATCCTGACTGCCTGTTAGAAACCAAATCTCATACTGTTTTAAGTCAATCATAATTCACCTCTACTAAAAAATATTTGCAGCTTGTTTTTCTACAGACAAACCTTTTTTGTAATTGTCAAAGAAGGCGTTAAATCCTTCGATGTCGTCTTGTTGCGGAGTAAGAGTTTCTTTCTTACTAGAAGCAAACACTTCTTTATTAAGATAGTCCTCCAAAGCCATTCCATTTCCGTTTACAAGATATGAAGCAAGAATTGCCATGCCCCAAGGTCCGCCCTCGCCTGCAGTGGAAAGAACAGTAATCGGTGTATGCATTGCAGACGCCATAACGGTTAGGCCAACTTTCGCCGTCTTGAAAAAACCGCCATGTCCTGTAAGGCTGTCGATTTTAACGTGCTCGTCATCAAAGAGAATATCCATGCCTGTGCGAAGTGCGCCAAGTGATGTAAAAAGTTGTGCACGTATAAAATTTGAAAGTGTGAAGTTTGCATTCTCTTTTCTAAAGAAAAGAGGAGCGCCCTTACTCAAGCCAGTCATTGTCTCACCTGAAATGTAGTTGTAAGGAATTAAACCACCGCAGTCCTTATCGCCTTCAAGAGCTTTGCTAAGAAGTTTTTCGTATAGGTCACCTTTAGAGATTGAGAATCCGCAAGTACTAATCGCTTCGCCGAATAATCTTATCCAGTTATCATACTCGCCAGTACAGTTATTGGCATGAGCCATAGCTGTAAGAGAACCGGACGGAGTTGTTACTAAGTCGATTTTTCCGTTATATGCCTTTGAAAGATTTTTTTCGAGAACAACCATTGCAAATACGGAAGTACCGGCTGAAACATTTCCTGTGCGTGGAGCAACGCTATTAGTTGCAGCCATACCAGTTCCAGCATCTCCTTCTGGTGGACAAAGTAAAGCACCTGCTTGTAGCTCACCTGTCTTGTCTAGGAGTTTTGCACCTTCGGCAGTAAGAGTGCCAGCGTCATTTCCTGCAAGAAGAACTTTTGGAAGAATAGCCGAAAGTTCCCAAGGATAATTATCTTTTTCAACAAGATTATCGAACTGTGAAATCATCGTCTTGTTGTAGTCTTTTGTTGCAGTATCAATTGGGAACATACCAGACGCATCGCCAATACCAAGAACTTTGTTTCCAGTAAGCTGCCAATGTACGTAACCTGCAAGAGTTGTTATAAAGGCAATGTCTTTAACATGTGGCTCTTTATTCAGAATAGCTTGATAAAGATGAGAAATGCTCCAGCGTTCAGGAATTGGATAATTGAAAAGTGATGATAATTTTTCAGAAGCATCGCCTGTAATAGTGTTTCTCCATGTTCTGAAAGGAACAAGAAGATTTCCCGCCTTGTCAAAAGCAAGGTAGCCGTGCATCATTGCACTTATGCCAAGAGACTTTAGCTTTGTAAGTTTAACGTCGTATTTTTTGCTTACATCATTTTTTAGCGAAGCGTAACATGAAGCAAGACCATTATGAATCTCGTCTAGCGAGTAAGTCCAAATACCGTTTACCAAACTGTTTTCCCAATCGAAAGCTCCTGAAGCAACTGGCTCATTTTTTGAATCGATTAGCACAGCCTTAATACGAGTGGAGCCAAATTCCAATCCCATTACAGTTTGACCGCTCGTAATCTCATTTTTGATTTGTTCATCTGATAGAATCATGACACATCCTCTTTATTTATTAGTCTTTTAGAAAACGCTTTCAACGTTCTCTTTGAAATATGTGTTTATCGGAATAGAAATCGAGCTTTCAGATTTTTGAAACATCAATTCCTTACGATATAAAGTGTAAACTGCGTCATAGCCCTGTCTTTCAGGATTCTGCGAGATAAGGCAATCGATAGAACCTTTTGAAAGAGCTGCAACGTTTTGTGGAAGTAAGTCATACCCAACAATTTTTGGTTTTGCAGACGAAGTAATAGGCTTGAAAGTTGCAACTTGAAACGCTGCATCATTTGTAACGAAAATACCGTCTGGGTTCTGACACTCAGAAAATGCGCGAGTAAAAAATGCATTGTTATCAGCATCATTAAGATTACGGATAACGTTGAAAATCCGCACTTCTTGTTTATGAGTTTCTTTATAGAAATCTGAAAACCCGCGAACTCTTTCTGTTAAGTTGTAAGTGTCTTCGTGTATTTGTAACGCAAGTATTTTTTTTGCTGACGGACAAAGCATGGACATTATGCGTCCTGCACAATAACCGCTTTGATATGGATTCTGTGCGACTGTCGCAAGCGGCGTAGTTCCTGGTAAAGGAGAATCTACAAAAACATAAGGAATTGAAATGTTTGTGCTAAGAAACTCAACTGTCTCTTGTCGTTGTACAGGAGCAATAATTAAAGCGTCAATGTTTTTTGAAAGAAGGATTTTGGCAGATTTAATAACATCGCCTTTTTTTGTACGATCAAATTCTGCCATTTCTACAGAAACAGAAAATGCCTGAAGTTCTGAGGCGGCTTTCTGTATACCATCGTAAATCATGCTCCAATAGCCAGTTTCGCTTTCAAGATTTGGTATAAGAACGCCAATAACAAATTTACGATGTGTCTTTAGTTGTTTTGCAATTGGATTTGGAACATAGCCATATTTTGAGATAATCTCTTCTATTTTTTGACGTGTTTCAGGTGAGACGTGTCCTCGGTTATGGATAATTCTGTCCACTGTACCAATTGAGACACCCGCTTTTTCTGCAATTTCAGTAATTGTCATTTCTTTAACCTATTTGATGTGTACGTACACTTTCTCGTGTGTACGTACACAAGTATAAGCCGACTAATTACATAAAGCAAGAAATTTCTTTAGAAATCTAGAACTTTTTGACCATTTTTGCCAAAAAGTTCCATACCTTTCTATATTATATAATCTTTTTCGCTACCCCTGCCGCATCCATTCGGCGGTAATTGTTTGTGCGCTGTCCCTCATTTGGGTTGGCGTACCTTCGAATACGATCTGCCCGCCGTTTTTACCGCCGTCAGGGCCAACGTCGATTATCCAATCTGCGTGTTTTGCAACGTCCAAATCATGTTCGATAATCACAATTGTGTTGCCCTTGTCCACAATGCGGTCAAAGAGCTTCAGAAGCTTTTCGGTATCTGAAATGTGAAGGCCTGTCGTAGGCTCGTCTAGAATGTAGATGTTGCCCTTCTTACCAAGATGTTTGGCAAGTTTGATTCGCTGCCTCTCGCCACCTGAAAGTGTTGAAAGCGGCTGCCCAAGTTCAAGATAAGAAAGTCCGCAATCCTTCATGATTTCTAGTGTCTTGCAGATTTTCTGGGTAGATTTTTCCTGCCCGCCATCGGTTGTTATCATCTTAAAAAACTCTATCGCTTCATCAGCTGTCATTTTGAGGACGTCAACGATGGACTTGCCGTTTAACTTTGCGTTCAACGCCTTCTCATTGTAGCGAGTTTGAGAACACGCTTCGCACGGTGTAATCACTGGATCCATGAATGCAAGCTCTGTTTCAATAAATCCTTTCCCGTGGCAAACCGGACACGCTCCATCAGAATTAAAGCTAAACAAACTTTCGCTTTGTCCTGTCGCTTTTGAAAATGTCTTTCGTATCTCGTCAAAGAATCCCAAATACGAAGCCGGCATAGAACGATTCGTTGCCGTAATTGCGCCTTGGTCAACTTTGATTATCCGCTCTTCATACATTGACGCGAACACGTGCGAAATTAACGAACTCTTTCCACTACCGGCAACACCTGTGACTACCGTCATAACTCCTTCTGGAATCTTTGTGCTCACATCTTTTAAGTTGTGAAGAGTTGCTTGTTCAATCGGAAGCCACGCTTTTGGAGTTCGAACTTTATCTTTATATGCAAACTTCATTTTCATGGCACGCCCTGTTAGAGTGTCAGATTCCAAAAGTTTTTCGTAACTTCCCTGGAACACAATTTTACCACCGAGCTTTCCCGCTTTTGGGCCAACGTCAATTATTTCATCAGCTCCCGCTATTACGTCGCGGTCGTGTTCAACAACTAGAACTGAGTTTCCTTTGTCACGTAAAGATGCCAGCAGTTTTTTCATTCGCCAAACATCACGAGGGTGAAGTCCAGTAGATGGCTCATCAAAGATGTACGTTAAATCTGTAAGGCTTGAACCCATATAGCGAACAAGTTTAAGACGCTGTGCTTCCCCTCCAGACAATGTTGAAGATTCTCTGTCGAGTGATAGATACGGCAAGCCTATTTCAATCAGTCTTGAAAGTGTGGCACTCAAAGCGGCAACTACAGTTTGAACTCTTTCGTCTGTAATTGAATCAATGATTTTCTTTAGCTCTGTGAACTCCATGTTTGAAAGTTCTGTAATTGAATAGCCTTGAACCTTGCAGGAACGTGCATTTTCATTAAGACGGGCGCCTTTGCAATCCGGGCAGAGTTCATCAATCAAAATGTTTTCTTGGTGTTCTTGGGAAGCCTTGCTCAAAATTGATGTGTCACGATTAAGGAACAATCGCTTTAGGTGACGTACAACACCTTCGAACGTTTTTCTTTTCAATTTATTCGAATCCGACTCATCCTCATAAACAGAAGATTCGTCGCCTGATTTATTTCCCCAGTACAAAAGATTTCTTTCTTCTGTAGAATAATCCTTCAACTTTTTATCCATATCAAAAAAGTTAGACTTCTCAAGCAGCTTAAAAAAGTATCCTGTAGTTTTGTACATACTCAAAAGTATGGCGCCTTCATGCAGCGATTTATTTTCATCAAGATATTTTTCTATATTGATTCTGGAAACTTTGCCCATGCCAGAACATTTCATGCACATTCCGTTTGGATTGTTAAAAGAAAAATATGACGAGCTTCCAACGTATGGACTTCCAATTCGTGAAAAAATTAAACGTAACGCCGAATACATATCAGAAATTGTGCCAACTGTTGAACGTGCGTTCCCGCCTAGCGGACTTTGGTCAACAATAACCGACGCCGTAAGATTGTCGATTCTGTCCGCGTGTGGTTTTGGATATTTAGGCAGGCGGTTACGGACAAAAGCCGAATAGCTTTCGTTCAGCTGCCTCTGTGATTCAGATGCAATTGTATCAAAAACAATGCTTGATTTACCACTTCCAGAAACACCTGTAAAAACTACAAGTTTTTGCTTTGGAATACTTACATCAATGTTCTTTAGGTTGTTCTCTCTTAAACCTTTAATCAAAATGTTTTCACTTTTCATGAAATCGAGTATAGCGGACAGTTTGATTTTATACTTTTGAATTCTTGCTATTTTTGAGCTATATCGTCAACACCAATGTTGTGCCGGTTCTTCCATCACTTTGTGCTTTTACAGAGCCATCCAGATTCTTCATTATACTTTGAACGATTGACAACCCCAGACCGAGTCCGCCGGAAGTCCGTTTATGCGATGCATCACCTCTATAAAAACGTTCAAACACGTGAGGAAGGACTTCTTCTGATATTCCAGGCCCGTTGTCTTTGATGTAAACGGAGATTGATTTATCACTATTTTTTTGCACAGAAATATTAATTGTTAGAAGTTCATCGTTTGCGTCAACAAAATATTTCACACTATTTGAAACAACGATTGTACAAGCTTGATAAAACAATTCTTCATCTGTTAAAAGCGTATATTTTGATGCAGTTTCTTCTATATTAAAGGTTGTTTTTGGAGCCCAAACTTTTGTGTCTTGTTCAAGGCGGTGGAATAATTGAAGAAGCTCCACTTTATTTTTATTCACTTTGATCCGTCTGTTATCAAGGCGGGAAATCTGCAAAAGATTTTCTACAATTGCTTCCATTGAATGAACTTCATCAATTAAAAATCCCAACGACTTTTGTAATTGAACAGGATCGTCTTTTCCCCAGCGTTGAATTAAATTTGCATGACCCAAAATTACAGCCAGTGGAGTTTTTAATTCGTGCGACACATCTGATGTAAACTGTTTTTCCCGCAAAAAATCATTGTTCAATCTTGCAAACAAATCATTGAATGTTTTTGACAGATTGTCAATCTCATCATTTCGCCCGGAAACAGGAAGAGTCTGACTTAAATTTTCTGTTGTGATTTTTTTTGCAGCTTCAGTTAGTTTTAGAACCGGCTTCATCGTTTTTTTTGTAATAAAGTAAACAACTGCAAAAGACAATAAAACAAGAGGAATAAACGAAATTACAGAAAGAGGAATAGCCCCTTTAAAAAATTGATTTCCAAAATCTTGATCCATATTCATTGAAACAAGAATTCTCACATTGCCAAATCGCTCTACATTCAAATCCTTTGTGGAATACAAAATATTCAAATCACCGTCTGTATAGAAATCTTTTTTATAATAATGTCTGACTTTTGAATTTGTTGAATCCAAAAAAGGTAAAAATGGGTCGTTTGAAAAAACAATCTTGTTTGAATCATCAATTGAAAAAACAGAAAAAGTTATATAGTACGGAATTTCACCTTCTGTAAAAGGCGGAATGTTATAAATGTTCTCTTCTGGCGGCATATCTTCCATTTGTTTTCTATTTGAAGAAGGCGGATTTCTATCTGAACGAGGAGGCGCCGGCGGAATTCTAAATTCCAGCTTTTTTTGAACTAATGTTATACAAGAAATTATCTGGGCGCTCTGCTGCTGTCTGACATTTTGATTAAGTAAAAAAATGAAAACACTAGAAACAAATAAAATCAACACCGCAACTAAGATTGAAAACTTGATTGCCAGCCTGAACGCAACAGATTTTTTATATAGAATTTTTGACTTCAATTTACTCATTTCTGATTACGTATCCCGCCCCTCTAACTGTAGAAATATACTCCGTTCCAACTCTATCATCAATTTTGGAACGCAAATAACGAATGTACACATCAACAGAATTCTCATCAATAAAATGATTTTCACCCCAAACTTGTTCAAGAATTTTATCTCTGGACATGACTGTATTCTTATTATCCATCAAACATTTTAACAAAAGAAATTCTGTTTTTGACAAATCGATTTTTTCACCAGAAAGAAAAACCTCCATGCTGTCTATGTTCAAACGCAAATCCTTAATCTTTCGCTCTGAATTCGCTGAATCTTCTGTATCAACTTTATTTGACCTTCTCATAACTGCCCTCATTCTGGCAAGAAGCTCCTCTATTTCAAAAGGTTTACCGATGTAATCGTCTGCACCGGCGTTCAAACCGTTCACCTTGTCATAAGTTTCGTTTCTTGCAGTGACAAGAATAACAGGAACAGTTGAAGTCTTACGGATTCGGCGCAAAACTTCCAACCCGCTGAGCGAAGGAATCATAATGTCCAAAAGGATTAATGTTGGATTCTCTTTTTCAAATAGCTCCAACGCTTCCCGTCCGTCGCTTGCAGAAATTGTTTTAAAACCTTCGTGCTGCAATTCCGCACAAACAAAATCAGCAATTCCAATATCATCTTCCACAACTAATATTTTTTCCATATTTCTTAAACCTTTTTATTTCAATCGTCGCTGCTTTCTGAAAAAACTATTTCAAAATCATCAATAATTCCTTCAATCAATAAATCTGACATCTGGATTCCGTTAAATGACGAGATTTTTTGAACGTCTAAATCTATTTTTTCATTCTTTTTTAGTTTAAGCGGAATAACTAATCTGAGTAAATTTCCAGATCTGTTGTAAACAATTTTTGTTTTTGTTGGAAGTTGAACAGAATTAATCATGATATTTGATAGCTGCACTGATTGAGGATTGATTATTGAATTAAAACTCACATTTATAATAAAAGTGTCATCATCAATTTGATTTGCAGAAACTTTTGTAACATAAAATTCAGAAACATTTGAACTCAATCGTCTTCCATGAAAAGGAATTGTCTTTCTCATCTGGGCGTTCAAGCCAAAACAAGAAAATAAAATGAGGAATATAAAAATTATATGTTTTTTTGAATGAATTCTATCCATAAACTTAATTAAAATAACTATAGTTGATAAATCTTCTTTTGTAACGATTTTTCCGCTTTTTAAAGATTAGAGTTTTCTAATCTTTCTTAAATCTATTTTTCATGTCTCACAGTCAAAAATGAAATATATTAAAATCACAAAGACAAAAACAAGTACAAAATGTTTGCGCTGATTGTCTAAGGAGTATTTATGATTAAAAATAAAATGATGAAAGTAGCAGGAATTACTGCAGTTCTTTTTGTAGTTACAGTTTTACCAGCAACAGCTAAAGATTTACCTTCAAGACTAAGAGGAAATGATAACCGCGAACCACAGAAGAATGAAAACATGATGAATCAAATGCCACTAAGAAATGACCATATGTTTGATGAAGTAAACTTATTGGGTCAGATTGACAACATCGATTCTGCAAAGAAAATTATCACTGTAAAAGATGTTGATGGTGTAAACCACGATGTCCACGTAAGCGACTTTACAAAAATAAACAAATTGAACAAAGAACCTCCAGCAAGAGATCCAAGACAACCAAAAGATGATAAACCTGAAGTTTCTATTGACGATTTGAAGAAAGGCGAATCGATTGCAGTTTATGCTTTTGAAACAGCCACAAAAATCATGGAAGCAGCAAAAATCCTTGTTGTAGAAAAATAGACTACTGGCTTGTAGAAATGTAAAAGTTTTTACAAGCCTTTTTTTAATAGAATTCAATAAAAACTTTTACACTTTTGTGGACGTATAAACCAGTATCATACTTTTGTTAAATTCCTACATACGCCAGCAAACCTTCACAAGCTTCTTCTATGTCTATGTACGTTTGTTCAAAGTTTCCGGTGTACCATGGGTCGGCAACATCTCTTGTTTTGTTGCAGAATTCCATCATCAATCTGATTTTATTTCTTGAATCGCTGTTTGTGATTCTTAGCATATTTCTAATATTGTTCTGATCCATTCCTATCAACAAATCATATTCTTCATAATCTTCTTTTGTCATTTGAATTGCGTGATGCTCGGTGAATGGGATTTTATTCTTTTGTAAGATTCTTCTTGTTCCCGGATGGATTCCGTTTCCAATTTCTTCTGTACTTGTGGCTGCTGAATTCACGATGAAATCTTTTGAACGTCCACATTTTCGTAACATTTCTTTAAAAACAAATTCGGCCATTGGGGAACGGCAAATATTTCCATGACAAACAAAAAGAATTTTTTTCATAATGGCTATAATAAAGAAAAAGCAACAGATTTTGAAGTATGATTTGACTTCTTTTCTGTTGCTTTCTTAAATGAATTAAATATTTTTAGTTAAAACTATTTTCTCCAAGTAATTTTTGTAGAATAATCAGAATCTGACCACTCTGGATTAATCAACATATCCAAATCTGCATTTAATGAGATTGGTTTTGTAAATTTATATTCACGTGATGTATCTTTACAAGCAAAAGAAATTGTAGCTCCTTCTGTAGAAACACCTAATTTGAAGTTCTGAACATTTGAATCTGTAAATGTGAATACTTTTTCACCAGTACTTGTTTTTGTAAGAACGATTGTTCCGTCAGCAGTAAAAGTCCAATCTGCATCCCAAGTTTTGTCCTGCCAAGTTCCTTTTACATCGCCTAAATCAAATGCAAATAGACTTGCACTACCAATCAAAGCTACAACTAATAAAGCTAGAATTTTTTTCATAACATTTCCTCTCAAAAAAAAATATAACATAATTTTATTTACATCTTCTAAAATGTACAACACTAATTCATCTTTTTTTTAGAAATTAAACTTCAATTTTTAGCCGTTTACATGACTTCTGTAGGCATCTGCGGGAATCATCAATTTGTCCAATTCCTTTTGTAGATCCGGGCTGATTTTCCAATTCTGAGCAAACTCTTTTCCTGCTTTTTCTACAAGGGACAGATAAGGTTTTGTTACAGGCTCGGCAATCGGTACAGAAAACATTGGTGATTCAGGACATAAAATCATTGTGGCGTCTTTTCCAAACATTCGCTTGAATTGAAAAATCAATGCGTCGTAATTCCCTTCTCTATCTGGGAATCCACAACCTGAAATCAAGATGTGGGTTGCATTATGTTCTTTTCTTGTTGGGTGATGAGTGTTTCCATTTTCATCTGTGTTTTGCTTTTGTGAAGAAAGAGGTAAAAGCCTGTCGATTATTGCCTTGCAATTTGAAGGGAAGCTGTAACTGTAAAGTGGCGTTGACCAAATCACCAAGTCTGCTTCAGAAATTTTTGCAAGGATTTCTTCCATTCCATCTTTTTGAACACATTTTCCCGGTGTTGCCGTCCAGCAGCTATAACAACCAAGACAAGGTTTTATTAGAGGTTTCATTGTATCAATTATTTCTGCCTTTTCATTCATTCCATTTAAAAAAGCTTTTGTCATTTTCAAGCAATCACTTTTTTCACCTTTAGGACTTCCATTTATTACTATTATTTTCATAATGTAATACTAATCCCGAATGAATGGCTAATCAATCAACGTTTCGTAGACTTTTTGAATTTTGATTTCTTTTTGTAAGGATGACGCCAGCCAAAAATGCTGTGAACGGCGCTGTTGAAGCTAGTCCAAAACTTCCCGCTATTGTGTTGATGATTTCTGCGGCAACTTGATTGTTGTTCAGAATATTGTAGATTGGTGTTCCTTGAGCCATAAAAGTCATGATTAAAGCAATGCAAGAACCTGAATATGCCAAAAGTAACGTTGTTGTCATTGTGCTCATAGCAGCGCGTGCGACTGTCATTCCCGATTTGATTGCATCTTTTGTTGAGATATTCGGGCAGTTTTTTACAACTTCGTTCACCGCGGAAGTTACATCAACAGACAAGTCCATTACAGAGCCGCTTGCACCAATAAAAACACTCGCCATGAAAATGCGTGTCAGACTCAAGTTTTCATATCCAGAATACAAAAGGCTTTCTGAATGAGACATTATTGCACCATGAAGATGAAAAACCTTTGTAAAAATTATTGATAGAACAGCAGCCAGAAGGATTCCAAGAAAAGCCCCTGAAACTGAACTTAAAAGACGCTTGTCAAAACCGTAAACCAAGCCAAGAATCACAACTGTAATCAGCAGGACAACAATTAAAGCTGTAAAAATTGGATCAAATCCCTTTAAATACAAAGGAATCAAGATTTTCCAGATAGAAAGGACTGTGATTATAAATGAAAAAATCGCCCTCAAACCTGTTCCGCGTGCAAAAATCAACATGAAGATTACAAAAGCTAATGATAAAATCAATTCACCAGTCAAGCGGTAATAGTCAATCAAGTTTACCGAATTGATGGTGTAATTTTCTTCATCAATCTGTTCCCAATGAACTACAGCTTGAACTTTGTCGCCTTCTACAAAAAGTTTATCTTGAGCAAGTGAACCGCCCAACATATTCCAACCTTCTGCCGTTTGACCTTTAAACTTTCCAGAAAGAAATTTAATCTCGCATACCTGCTGACCAGAACGAATCAAACCTGTATCGATGATACGACTATTATCAACAGTCAAAACCTTTACTTTGCATTTCACAGCATCCTTAAATTGAACAGCTCCTTCATATCCAGTTGGAACCAATAAAAGTATCAAGATAATTGCTAAAGAAACAAT
Organism: uncultured Treponema sp.; assembly: GCA_964344405.1. Classification (GTDB taxonomy): domain Bacteria; phylum Spirochaetota; class Spirochaetia; order Treponematales; family Treponemataceae; genus Treponema_D. Next base: position 13,112 of record CAYFND010000020.1, read on the forward strand.
AGTTGTAATAGTTGTGTTTTTAATTCGTATCATCGTTTTTACCAAATTTTATTTTTTAATTTTTGTAAGGTTTGCTAATTTTTGATAGATGTCTGTGTTGTCGTAATATCCTGCAAAGTTGTTCTGTCAAAAAAAAAAAAAAAAAACTGGAACCGGCAGACCTGTATGTGAATTAGATGTAAAATCAATTCCACATTTGTTATTCAAAACATGTGTGATTGTGATTGTTAATGGTTCGTAAGTTCCATACAAAGCATATTCTTCTTGATTGCGAGTTCTGTCATTTGCAATTGTCTTGTTATAAGCTGTTCTGATTCTTTCATATTCATAATTTGTTAGAACTAGTCCGCCATCTTTATTTGAACCGTTAGAACCTGGAACTTTCAATCCAAAAAGTGATTCAACATCTTTCATAACTGTTTCAAATGAAGTTCTGTTTTTCTTGTAAGTTGAAACATAATCCGAATCGAATTTTGAATAAGAGATTTTCTGACTTTCCAAAGTATCCAAGAATAAATTGTAGTCTGTTCCTGCATATCCAATTGTCATACCGCCAGTTTCATGGTCAGCTGTAACAAGAATCAATGTTTCATTTGGATGTTTGTTATAAAAAGCAACGGCTTCTTTTACTGCATCAGAAAGGGCAAGAGTGTCGGCAATTGTAGAACGAGCGTCATTTGCGTGACAAGCCCAGTCAATTTTTCCACCTTCAACCATCATGAAAAAACCTTTGTTATTATCTAGAACTTCAATTCCTTTCTTTACATAATCACGTAAAGACCATTCATTTTCTTTTCTATCTTGGTCATAAGACAAAGCGTTTGCATCTGCCAAATATTCTGCTACAACTAAAGCTTTGTCGCCGTTTTTCAATGATTTTGTTTCTTCTTGAGTGAAGCAAACTTTATATCCGCTCTTTTTTGCCAAATCGTAAATTGATTCTTTATCACCATTTTTGTCTTGTGGTTCCATTAAAGCGCCGCCGGCAAAATAATCAAAATTACTTTCCACCAATTCAAGTCCGATTGGATAATTGCTTTTTCTACTAGCTTGATGAGCGTAAGTTGCCGCCGGAGTTGCGTGGTTTAAGTTTACTGTTGATAGAACACCGATTTTCCAACCTTTTTGGTCACGAAGTTGTTCTGCAATTGTCTCATATTTGATTTTTTTTGAGATATCTACGTTTATTGAACCGGAGTGTGTTTTGTTACCTGTAAAGATAGACGTTGCTGTTGAAGCTGAATCTGGAGCAAAAGAAGTTGCATCGTAAGTTTGAGCACTTCCTGCTACAGGAAATTTCATAAAGCTTAAAAGCTCACCCTTTGGTGAATCTGACTGATTTGATGATTTTTGTACTACAGAAACAATTCCTGCAGCATCTTTTCCACTATAATATGAAGCACTTTGTATTTGAGGATAACTCATTCCGTCACCGACAAATACAAATACATATTTTGGATTACCTTTTCCATTCGATTGTTTTTCTATTTCCTGAGCGTTTACAGAAAAAACTAAAACTACAAAAAGTACAACTGAAAGAAATAGCTTTAATACATTTGTAAAAGTTTCTCTTGTTGTTTCGTTACTATTTAATTCCATTTTCTTGTTCATACGAACCTCCAATGGTTGTCATATTAAATAGCAACTATTAGTTTTTTGTAAAAGAATTATGAAAATAGTGTTAAAACTATGTAATCCAAAATATTTCTTTTATTCTTTATTTGTAATATCGCTGCCAAAGTATTTGATTGAAATTTCCGATAATTCACCAGACTTTCTCATTTCTTCAATTGCATTGTTGATTTCTGGAAGCAAAGTCTTTGTCTCTTCACCTTTTCTTACAGGAATTGCAACAGAAGAAGCTTCATCTGTTAATGCGACAATTTTCAAGTTGGATTCTGGATGAGCTTTCATGTAATCATAATAAGAAACATCAGCATTCAGTGTTGCATCAACCCTTCCTGCTAAAACTAATTCCAAAGTTTGAACTAAATCATCAACACCAACGGCAGTCGCCCCGTATTGTTCTGCCAATAAAGCATAAGTGCTTGCCAAGGTGTTTGCAGTTTGTTTTCCTTTCAAATCTTCAAAAGAATGGATTGAATCGTTATCACCTCTAACAATAATTGCAGTTTTGATGTATCCGTAGGGTTCAGAGAAATCGTATTTTTCTGAACGTTCGTCTGTAATTTCAACACCGTTTAAAGTCATGTCATAGCGTTTGGAATCAATTCCTGCAAAGATTCCGTCCCATTCAACTTCAACCATTTTTGCGTTCAAGCCCATTTTTTTTGCCAAAAGTCTTGCAACATCAACATCAAAGCCAACAAGATTGTCATTCTCATCATGATATGTCCAAGGAGCCCAAGTTCCCTCTGTTGCAACAATGATTGCACCTTTATTTTGAACTTCGCTAAGCAAATCATTTGAATTCTTTTTTGAACAAGACGCTAATCCCAAAACAGCCAATGCTGTAATTACGAAAAATTTAACTTTTCTCATTTAGATACCTCATTTTGATTTATTTTTTGTATAAATTGTTTAATTCTTTCATTTGATGGAGATTCAAAAAATGCAGTTGACTCCCCTTGTGCTAAAATCTGTCCATCATCCATAAAAATCACTTTTGACGAGACATTCTTTGCAAAATTCATTTCGTGAGTAACGACAATCATTGTCATGCCTTCTTCTGCAAGCTGTTTGATAACGTTCAAAACTTCACCAATCAATTCCGGATCCAAAGCGGAAGTTGGTTCATCAAAATAAATTACTTCTGGATTTGTGGCGATTGCCCTAGCTATGGCAACTCTTTGTTGCTGTCCGCCCGAAAGTTCATTTGGATAAAAATCATATTTATCTGAAAGTCCCACTTTGTCCAAAGCTTTTTTTGCAATTTCTGCCGCTTGTTTTTTATCAATTTTTCTTGCAACAACCAAACCTTCTGTTACATTTTGAACAACTGTTTTATTCCTGAATAAATTGAAGCTTTGAAAAACAAAAGCCGTTTTCTTTCTTATTTGAAGAATCTCCTTTTTTGAAATTGAATGAAAATCGTATTCGTTGCCGTCTATCACAATGTTCCCAGAATCTGCTTTATCCAAAAAATTAATGCACCGCAAAAGAGTTGTTTTTCCAGACCCGCTTGGACCGATTACAGAAATCACATCGCCTTTATTTACTTCAAAACTGATTCCTTTCAAAATTTCTTTTTGATTAAAAGATTTGTGTATGTTTTTGATTTCAATAAGTTTTTCCATTTTAATAACCCGCCTTGCTCAATGATTTTTCACCGACGTGTTGAACTTTTGTTAGCACAGTTGAAAAAATCAAATAAATTAAACCTACTTCACAATAAAGGGCGAGCGGTTCATAAGTTCGTGCCACAATTCTCTGAGTTGTCATGAACATTTCTACAACAGTGATGTTTGCAGCAAGTGACGTATCTTTTACCATTGAAATTAGTGAATTTGAAAGAGGTGGAAATGCTGTTTTTAACGCCTGAGGAATGATTATCCTTCTGATTGTCTGCATATACGTCATTCCAACGCACAAACCTGCTTCTAGTTGTCCTTTTGGAATTGATTCCAACGCGGCTCGAATAGTTTCTGCACAATATGCGCCTTCATTTATGGAAAAAACGATTATTGCGGCAGGAAAAGGTTCTATCAAAATGCCAATGCCCGGAAGTCCGTAAAAAACAACAAAAAGCTGAACTAATAAAGGTGTTCCTCTGATGATCCAGATATAGAACCGGGCGATTTCTTTTAAGATTTTGATGTTCGCAAACTGAATAAGCGCAACGACCATGGCGATAACCATTGCCAGCGAAAATGAAATAACAGTGAGCGGAATTGTGCGAAGAAGTCCCGGTAAAAGGATTTTTGGGAATGAATCGATAAGTAGTGTGAGTAATTTGCTTGAAAACATAATAAGAATATAATAAATGGGATTCAAGAATTCAAATACTTACTTCATATGGACTGATATTCATGATAAGCATAATAGTGGGTATATATGTTTTATAAAAACACAACCTTAGAAACCATAGAACAGTTTAGAAAAATAAACCTTATATACTGTGGAAAAAATTCACGCCCTGAAAGTTGCTAGTGTAAGCTTTGCTTACAACGCAACTTTAGTTCATGAATTTTTTCCACTTCTACGGGTTTTGGCTTCATTTTGACATTTTCCAGCTTCTACAGGTTCTGGTTTTATTTTGATTTTTTCCAGCTTCTACAAGTTCTGGTTTTATTTTGATTTCTTCCAGCTTCGGCGGAGGTGAATCGGCTGAAGCTGGCGGTCATCGGTTATTATATATTTTATTTGCTTTCAAATTTATCGTTGAAGAATGTTAATACTATTCCTCCTACTAAACATAGGCAGGCTGATACTATTGCTACTACTCTGTAGCCTGTTTCTGAACCGGCGGATCCGTTTTGGGCACCGATTGTGGCTAGGGATGTGAATAATAACATTGCTACACTTTGTCCCAATTTGAAGCAGAACGTTCTTGCGGCAAAGAACATTCCTTGGCGGTTTTCGCCTGTTTTTTTAGAATCGTATTCGGCACAATCTGCGACCATCGCTTGTGGTAAGATTCCAAAAATTGCCATTGGGAATGAGCCCCAAACCACAACAATTACAGCTTGTATTGTTGTAGAGATTGGTAATGATGGACTTAGAATTGATGTAAACGCGAATTCAATTGTGAATAATACAAAAGCCAAGATTATCATCTTCTTTTTTCCAAGCTTTTTTGTTAGCAAGTTTACCGGAATATAAAAAACTAAAGAAAGAGCTGTCATTCCAACAAACATTGGCATAAAGTATGATTCTGGTAACTTTAATAAAGATGTTACAAAGAACGAAAGTCCTGTTTGGAACATTGTCAGTCCAATCCAATAAAAAATATCTGAACCAACAAAGATTCTAAAGTTCTTGTTTTTGAATGTTTTTGCGAGTGATTCAAACATATTTGTATTTACAGGAATAGAATTTACATAATCTTTTTCTTTAATTGAGAAAACTGGGAAATACATACAAACCAAAGAGACAAGTGCCAAAATTATAAAGGCAATTCTCATTGCAAAGATTCTACCTACAACAGGAGTGAGTGCGTTCCAAATTGTTGGAGCACAATAAGCTACAGCCGTTCCTGCCATAAAAGTAAGGGCAATAACTGTTGAAGTGTACATTCTTTCTTCTTCTGTGTGTGTTATTTCTGAATAAAGTGCTGTATAAGGTGTGCAATACAAAGTGATTGAAACATAATACAGAATAACCATAACACCAAGCCAAATTGCATTAATAATGCTTGTGTGTCCTACTGGAGCGCAGAAAACCAAAACTGTAACAACAGCAAAAGGAAGGGCGCACCATTTTAAGAAAGGAATTCTTCTTCCAAGTGGAGATTTACATTTATCAGACAAAGAAGCAACAAGAGGGTCGGTGATGGCATCTAGGATTCTGCCCAAAGCTGTAATAATTCCAATAATTGTTAGAACTCCAAAGATTACTCTTCCTTGTGGAATAAAAACAGTTTGACCTGCAGCTATGGAAGCATCATCAGGTTGATAAAAATAAACAAGCCAGCTTCCTATTAATCCAGAAAGCAAAGCCCAACCGAATTGTCCTATTGCGAACAACCAAATCTTCTTTTTTGATAATTTTTCCATATTTTTGTCCTTTTTTATATGTTATTTATTAATTTTTTTTATTGAAGAAAGCAAAAGTTTTGTTAGTAATTCCATTTGCCTTTGAGTTGAAATTGTCTTATCCATGCTGAGCATCTCACTTGTTAATGAAAGTTTTTGAGCCAGACTAAAAAGCGAATGTGTCAAAGTGAAATAGATTTCTTCTGGTGAAGCGTCATGAATTTCAATTGATTCGTCCCCAACACCTTTTTTTATTGCGTCCATTAAAAGTGTCTTTGAATTTGAAATTACTAGTTCATACGAAGACAATTGTTCTGATGAAATATTCTGAGTCTTAATAAAAGCATCAAAATAATAAATAAATCTAAAGAATTGTTGTTCTGTTGTAAAAAACTTTGGGAATAAAGACAGTAAAACTTCAATCTGTTCATATCCGTTTAGTGAATTATAATTTTCATTAGCAAATTCAGGACTTAACCTAGACTGTTCCTTAGTCCACAAATAGCGTGCACATTCAATCGCCAAAGAATCCTTTGTCGTGAAATATCTATACAATGAAGCGACACCAATTTCTGCATTTTTTGCAATGTCATTCATTGTTATTGATTCAATTCCATTTGAAAAAAGATTGTACGCACATTCAAGAATATGATTTTTTCTTGAATTCTTGATTTCTTCTTGTTCTAACTTACGCTTTTCACTTGCCAGCATATTTATACTCCGAATTCACAATTTTGGTAGCCAGTTCAACAGAATGATAGGCTCCATTGTAAACTCCCTCTCTTTTTGCACAAACAATTGCATTGCACATCTTTTCTATGATATCACGGTTTTCCACCATTTGCGAAATCATAAATTCTGCATATTTCAATTCAAAACATTCTGGAGTTCCGTCTCCAATCTCTGCACTTCGGACAGCGCCCCATTTTTCATGACCGCCCACATGTTGAATCATCAATTTTGGAACTGGATAGAATGACAATTCACTTGGTTTTGTAATCAAAACATCACAAGCCCTCATCAAAAGATTTGTAGTGTAAACAGCGGCAAAAATGTCTTTATTGCAGAAAACGTGAATTCCGTTTGAACAAGCAGAATCAACTTCTTTATCACAAATTGCACCTTCACCAAAAGTTTTGGCTTCATTCCAATCGTTAAAATGAGTTGTGGCCAGGTTCGCGATTTCTGGAATATCTGAAGTAAAAAAGTTCCAAACATTTTGATAATCGCCAATGTTCAAATATAAAACAGCTTTTTTTTCTTTAATATAAGGCAAGAGTGTTTTAATCAAACCGATAAAATAATCGCCTTGAGCACCGGCGCCACCAATCGATAAAAGAAATCTGACTGGTTTATCATTCTGCAATCTGTCCATTCTCATCTGGCAGTCTTTTTCAATATTTGCAACCAATTCATCATCAACATAATGTCCGGTATAAAAAATGTCATTTTCACTCATTGGATTCAAAACTTTTTCACCGTCAAAGCCCTTCAACGTTCTGTAACCCAAATATGATGACGGAGTTTGGACTGTATGAATTGCGCCTTCAGAAAGATGAAGAGCCATTGGCCAGTTGTCTGGAATTGCGTTCACTACATTTTTAAGACCAGCGTGAACGGCAGCTTGCGAAGGCCAAACATGAGTTGCAATGTAGGGAACGTCTTTTGGCAAATCATTCAAAACTGGAACCATCAACTCAGCTGATTTTTGATCGCCGGCATTATAAGTCAACTTTTTAAAACCTTCAGAATTAAGAGGTTCCCACACAAATTTGTTAAAAAGCTTTGATTTTTGCGAAAGTCTTGAACCAAGCGAATACAAATCGTTTTGAGAGCTTATTATCTTTGTGCAAGTTGTTTCTGGAAAAGAATTTAAATCCAACCAGTAAGGCGTATAACCCATTTTGTTCGCGGCAGAAGCCATAGCCATAGAAATTCTATAATGACCAAAACCCATTCTGATGTTTCCAATGATTATGCTTTTTGGAGGTAGAGAGAGCGGAGTATCTTGAATGCTGCTATTTCCGTCGGTGTTTTTGCACAACTTCAGAACTTTTACATTCATAATTGGAGTTAGAACATCATTCTCAACGGCAACAAGGTGATATTTTACATTCCGGTCATCACCAAATTTCTTCAAGAATTTTTTCTGTTGTTTTTCTGCTTTTCTTAAAACCGATTTACTAATCTCATTTCCAAAAATTACGGATGATTTGTCTTGCATGTCATTTTCCTTCTATATAAATATTAATTAATCAAGTTGAAAAATACTGATTGAATGTCTTTCAGCTCTTATTGTTGTTTGTTTATGTGTTAAAAGTTTTTCTTGAATATCCGTGTGGTTCACAACAGGAATCAAGCTTAAAGATTTATATGTATCGCCCCATGACAAAATCATATCTTTTACAGAAACTTCAATTTCTTCATCACAAAGATTTATTACGCCGTAATATTTTTTTGACTTTGAAAAGATGAAATATGAATCACTAGAAATGTTGATCAATCCAAATTCTTCAGATGAAAACTTTTCATACAGCGAGATTATTTTTTTTGTTAGTTCACCTTCAGTTTCTTCTTCAAAATCCGCAGGATCATCAGAATGCATAATTTGACCGGCAAATAAAAAGTTCACCAAAGAAATCAATTCTTTTTCTGTTTGATTAAGTGAAATATTCTTGTTTCTTAAAAAAATGACATCCGGGTCATTAATAAAAACACTTCCATTCCAAAAGGCGTGCCCCAAAGTGCTCTGCATATTTTTGAACGCACTTGTTCTGCCACTAAAGTTTAGATTTTTCATCAACGGAACATCCCAATCTTCTTTTGTATCCGGACCAATTCTGGAAAGAGGCAGCGAATTATACGAAAGTTCAAACGGCATTCCACAACCCAAGTAGAAAACTTCTTCACCGTGGTTATTTGTTTTTCTGGAAGTTAAAGTCTGAACAGCTTTATTGTAAAACTCGTAGGAAGCCCCATCATTTTGATATTTTCCAACCAACATTCCCGCATACAAGAAATCAAGCTTTATATATCTGAATCCCCATTCATCAATTACTTTTTCCATGAGGGAATCCAAATATTGTTGAACTTCGGCAAGGCTCAAATCCAAACAGAAAAATGAGTTTGGAAGAGACGGCTGATTTTTTCCAAAAGTGTCGCCCCAAATAGGATTATATCCCGCATAAACAGGTTTTCCATTTTTATTCTTCAAAACCCAGTTTTTATGCTCTTTGCAGAATTCACTACGGTAGTCAATTATAAAAGGAGCAATCCAAAGACCAGGAACATATCCTTTTTCTGAAATTTTTTCAGCCAGATTCGCCATTCCATTTGGAAAACGCTCTAAATTACAATTCCAATCCCCGGCAGCTTTTTCCCATCCGTCATCAACTTGAAAAATTGAATTCTTAGTTTTGGGCGCAATGAATGAATTGATGATGTTGTCTGACTTTGGTAAAGAATTCAAGTCTTTTAAGATGAGTTCTTCGTTTATAAAGCTGTAATGGTTGTACCAAGATTCCCATCCTCCAGCTACAATTTTATCTTTATAAATGCTCAAACTTTCATATTTGGAAAATCTGGATTCTCTGCCTTCTTCATTTTTATATAATTGATTTATTGCTTCTTTTAATTCAAAAAAGTTGTGAACTGCGAAAACCGACAATTCTGAAATCACATCGCCTTTTGTCCATTTTTTTCCAAAGGAATCAACTGAACAACGCAATATTCTTTCCTTCCTATTGATTGAGAACTCAACTGGAGGCAGGCAAAGATTTTTACCGTTTGATTGAACATTTCCTGTTGAAGCCACAACTAGATAAAGGTTGTTCCATCTAAAATAAATTACAAATTGACCACACAACTTCTTTTTTAAATTTATGAAACCAGATTCTTTTCCAGGCATCTCAATGTATTTTGAAAATTGAGGAACAAGCGGAATATATTTCTTTTGATATCTTCCCTTTTGTATTTCTCCACCAAAACCCCAAGACTGATATCCAGAACCGTAAAAATCAAAATCGTTCTCAACACAAAAATCCTTTTCAGATTTAGACGCAAAGAGTTTTTCAATCAAACCATTCAATTCAATATTGGCAAAATTTCTTTTCTTCAAATCACCCTTTCTTGAATTTTCTGCAAACTGATAAGTATTTTTTATCACTTCAATTGATTTTTCATCAAACAAAAGACTACAAACATTTGATTTGATTTCAATCTCATTTTCAATCATTAGGACTCCAGTTTTGGTTCTTTTATAAGTGATAGCATTACTATCAACACGATATATTCAGTATCACCGACATATTACGAATTGTCAAATTTATTTTTAGCAAAAAAAGTCGAGAAATACTTTTTATACAGGAGTAGTATCTTCACAAAAGAGGTATTAACTTGAACGAGACAACGTATATTCAAAAAACATTTGTATTAAGGGTTTGTATCAAAACAATTTGAAGCACATTTCACTTGAAGTGCCAAATAACAAGATTGTAGTTTTTACGGGAGTTTCTGGATCTGGAAAGTCCAGCATTGTTTTTGACACGATTGCGGCTGAAAGTACAAGGCAGATGAATGAAACTTATACAGCTTGGATTCGAGGTAGACTTCCAAAATATAAAAAGCCAAAAGTTGATTTAATTGAAAACCTAACACCGTCAGTAATAGTTGATCAAAGCAGATTGGGAGGAAACGTCCGTTCAACAGTTGGAACAATTTCTGATATGTACTCTTCCCTACGTCTTTTGTTTTCTAGGATTGGACTTCCGTACGCGGGAACGGCTTCATACTTTTCTTTCAACGACCCAAACGGAATGTGCCCGGAATGTTCAGGAATTGGCAAAAAGACTGTTATCAATCTTGAAGTTCTTTTAGACAAAGAAAAATCTTTAAACGAAGGCTGCGTCACCGACAAAACTCTTAAACCGGGCAGCTGGTACTGGCAGCAATATGCAGATTCAGGTTTATTCGACTTGGACAAAAAGCTCAAAGACTACACAAAAGAAGAATACAATTTGTTTTTGTATGGAAATAGAAACGGAAGCGGAGAAAGAGAAAACAAACACGTTGAAGGAATCTTTAATCAATATACAAGATATTTTCTAAAACGCGATTTAACAAATATGAGCGCCCATCAAAATGATAAATCAAGACAACTTGTAAAAGAAGACGAATGCCCGCTCTGTCACGGAAAGCGGTTAAGCCAAAAGACGCTCGCCTGCAAAATAAACGGCTGCTCAATTTACGATATGTGCGAAATGGAATTCGTGCAACTTCGAGATGTACTGCAGACAATTAACGATTCTCGCGTTTCTGAAGTTCTGACATCCCTTGTAAACTCACTTACCCGAATGATAGAAATAGGTCTGCCGTATTTGAACATGAACCGCGAATCCTCTACTCTTTCTGGCGGCGAAGCACAAAGACTCAAACTTGTTCGTTATATGGGAAGCGCGCTCACCGGAATGACGTACATTTTTGACGAACCAAGCACCGGTATGCACCCGCGCGATGTCTACCGAATGAACGACTTGCTTCGTAAACTCCGCGACAAAGGCAATACCGTTTTAGTTGTTGAACACGACAAAGACGTAATCAGCATCGCCGACTACATAATTGACGTAGGACCGAACGCAGGTGTAAACGGCGGAACAATTGTATTTCAAGGAAGCTACGACGAACTTCTTAAAGCCGACACCCTCACAGGCAAAGCAATGAATATGACAATTCCTGTAAAAACGAATGTACGTAAGCCTACGGGATTTCTGCCGGTAAGAAACGCCAATATTCATAACTTAAAAAATGTTGATGTTGATATTCCGCTCGGTGTTATGTGTACTGTAACCGGTGTTGCAGGCTCAGGGAAAAGTTCGCTTATTTCAAAAGTGTTTGCCACACAATACGAAGACCGCGTAATCAAGGTTGACCAGTCTGCAATAACAGCAACAAACCGCTCAATGCCCGCAACATTCCTTGGAATCTTTGATGAGATACGGCAGCTTTTTGCAGACGCGAACAACGTGGATGCAGGATTGTTCAGCTTCAACTCGCTCGGAGCATGCCCTGTTTGCCAAGGAAAAGGTGTAATAGAGACCGAACTCGTTTTTATGGATCCAATCATCACCGAATGTGAGGCGTGCGAAGGAACGAGATATAGCAAAGAAGCGCTTTCATATAAATACAACGGAAAGAACATAATCGACGTTCTAAATCTTTCTGTAACGGAAGCTCTCACTTTCTTTGAAAACAGCAACAAAATTAAGAAAGCACTTTTAGCAATGCAGGAAGTGGGATTACCGTACCTAACGCTCGGACAGCCGTCATCAACTCTTTCTGGCGGAGAACGTCAGCGATTAAAACTAGCCAAGTACATGAACCAAAAGGGAAACATCTACTTGCTCGACGAGCCGACGACAGGACTGCACCCATCCGATATTACAAAACTTCTATCACTCTTCAACAAACTTGTCGACAAAGGCAACACGGTTTTGATTATTGAGCACAACATGGACATTATGAAACAGTCGGACTACCTAATAGACATCGGCCCTGACGGGGGTAAAAACGGCGGGCAAGTCGTATTCACCGGCACACCGCAACAGATGATAGAATCCTCGCAGACAATTACGGCTAAATGTTTGAGGGGGGTTTAATTGATTCCTTCAATTGCAAGCAAGGATTTTTTTACATCAAGGCCGGCACCGAAACCAACAAAGCTTCCGTCTCACCCAATCACCCC
>CAYFND010000021.1:0-321 GCA_964344405.1 uncultured Treponema sp.
TGATTTACCACATCCAGATGGTCCTACGAAAACACAGAATTCTTTGTCTTCAATTACGATATTAGCGTTTGTTACAGCACGTACATTGCCTTCATAAACTTTACCAATACCTTTAAGTTCTACTTTTGCCATTTAATTTGGCCTCCCTTGGGGTTATATTATTAAATTAATATTACGCTAGATAGAATCAGAAGTCAAATAAAAAAATGTTTTATTTTCGTTATTATACGAATAAACCCTTAACAACTGGTACCAATAGAACAAATAAAATTTCTATTACCAAAGAAGGGAGAAAATCAGCGGTTTTTATTTTTTTCAAAC
>CAYFND010000021.1:331-8296 GCA_964344405.1 uncultured Treponema sp.
GTTTATTCCAATCATAACAATTATGGCGCCGCCACAAGCAGAGACTTCTGTAATCAATAAGTCAGAAACAAAGGATTGAAGGATTTCTGCTAAAAGTGTTAATGCACCTTGGTATAAGAATATCATTATTGCAGAAAAGGCTGTTCCAACACCCATAGCGGCGGCATAAGAAATGGCGATAAATCCATCAAGAATTGATTTTGTAAAAATAATTGTATAATCCTTTTCAATTCCAGCTTTGAATGAGCCAACAATTGCCATAGCTCCAACACAAAATAAGACTGAAGAATTTAGAAAGGCGTACGCAAAGTTTCTTTGATTGTTTGCACCAGAATTTAAGTCTGTTGAAGGAACATCCTTTCTATAAAATATTCTTTGTAAGAAACCACCAAATTTTAAGATTTTTCCATCAATATCCCAAATATAGCCTAAGATTCCACCAATAATTAATGAAAGTGCTAAATAAACGATGTTTACATATTTGAAAGCCATTTGTAAACCAAGGACGATTGTTATTACACCTGCCGCAGTCTGAATAATCGATGACAATTCTTCTGTGAATTTTTTAGCAAAAAGCAATCCGATTACAGAACCCAAAATTATAGCTCCACAATTTACAAAAACAGCTAGCACTTTTAACTCCGATTAATTTAAATAAAAAAAAGACTGTTATTTTTCAATAACAGTCTCTTGTGCGGAGAACCTGACTTGAACAGGCACGGATTACTCCACAAGCACCTCAAGCTTGCGTGTCTACCAATTCCACCATCCCCGCGGAATGTAAAATATATTACAGCAATCAAGATTATTCTGTCAATAGTCTAAATTGCCACTTCACCAAATTTAGTTGTAATTATTCAAACCGTCAGCTTTAATCTGAAAATGGCTGAATTCCATACTGAAACTTGCCCTTCCTTGTGTTACAGAACGTAGATTTGTTGAAAATCCAAACATTTTTGCCATAGGTGCCTGAGCATGAATAATTTCGCCAGATATTTTAGAATCTTGACCCATTATGCTTCCACCCCTTTGACTCAACTGACTTCCAGCAGGACCTACAAATTCTTTTGGACAAGTGATATCAACGTTCATTACAGGTTCTAGAATTACAGGAGCCGCCATGTTGCAAACCTTATCAAAAGCAGATGCGGCACAAGCTTCAAATGCAAATGGTGTTGATGTCAATTCGTTGTAATCAATTTTTGTAACTTTTACATTTATATCAACACATGGATAACCATAGTTTATTCCTGATGACAAAGACGACATAACTGCATTTTCAATTGCTTCTACAATTTCTGAAGGGATTTCACTGTGCTTTGCAACACATTCATAAGTATTTCCCTGTCCCTGTTTGTTTGGTTCAACACTTAAAGTTAAACCTGCATAGTTTTCTTTTCCACCTAGAACCTTGCTGAAATCACCAGATGCTTCGGCAGATGCAGATATTGATTCACGGTATGTGACTTGAGGAGCGCCCTCGTTGCATTTTACACCAAAATCATCACGCATCCTTGTAACAAGGACGTCAAGGTGAAGTTCACCCATACCGCTGATTATCAACTGTCCTGTTTCTGAATCCTCATGATATGTAAATGTTGGATCTTCTCTAGAAAGAATTGCAAGAGTGTCATTCATTTTATCTCTTTCTGACATACTTTCTGGTTCAAGGGCTACAGAAATTACAGGCTGAGGGAAAACCGGTTGTTCTAGAAGTACATTAAAAGCTTCTGTTCCAATTGAGTCACCAGTCTGGGCAAATTTCAAGCCAATAAATACAGCGATGTCGCCAGCTTGAACGCTATCCAAAGGTTCAGACTTATCTGCGTGCATCCTTAAAATTCTATTAACTCTCTCTCTTTTCTTTTTATTGATGTTATAAACTTGCATTCCAGATTGAATCTTTCCTGAATACATTCTTACATAACACAACAAGCCCATCTCTCTGTCATATTGTATTTTGAACACCAAACCGAGCGCCATTTTTGAAGAATCACAAGGAATCAAAACTTCTTCTTGTTTGTCTTTTTTGACATGGATGCCTTTTGCTTCTGGAACTTCTGTTGGAGACGGAAGATAGTCTACGATTGCATCGATTAAAGGTTGAACACCTTGATTATGGCGGGCAGAACCCATTACAAATGGAACAAAAGTCCTGTTGATTGTGCCCTTTCTGATTGCCTTCACCAATTGTTCAGTAGAGATTTCTCCACCTTCAAGATAGATTTCTGCAAGGTCATCATCAGAACCGGCAACTTGATCGACTAATTTTGCACGCCATTCTTCAGCAAGGGCTTTATTTTCTTCCGAAACATCAATTTCTTCAAAAGTTTCACCATCATCTTCTGCATTCCATCTGATTTCCTTCATCCTCAGTAAATCAATGACACCTTCAAAATCGGCACCCTGACCGAGTGGAATCTGTAAAGCTAAAGTTTCAACACCAAATTTTTGATTGACATCATCCATGGAACCAAAGAAATCAGCTCCAATTCTGTCCATTTTGTTCATAAAGCAAATGCGAGGAACATTGAACTCGTCGGCCTGTTTCCAAACAGTTTCTGTTTGAGGCTGAACTCCATCTACCGCACAAATAACGGCAACAGCTCCGTCCAAAACCCTTAAAGAGCGTTCAACTTCTGCTGTAAAGTCTACGTGTCCCGGCGTGTCTATAATATTGATTTGATAATTCTTCCAATAAGTTGTAGTCGCTGCAGAACAGATTGTAATTCCACGTTCTTGTTCTTGAGTCATCCAATCCATTGTGGCCTGGCCGTCATCAATTTCGCCAATTTTATGTATTTTTTTTGTATAATATAAGATTCTTTCTGTAGTTGTTGTTTTTCCTGCGTCGATATGAGCCATAATACCGATATTTCGCATTTTATCGATTTCCATAAATCATGCTCCGTAAAATAAGATAATGAATTTTGAATTATAACGATTTACTTTAATTTGAACAACATCAATAAATTAGTAGCCATCTACTAATTTATTGATGTTATAAATATCTACTAATTTATTGATGTTATAAATATCTACTAATTTGACTTCATCTCATTTATTGTAACAATCTCACAGTTTTCATCTATCAAAGTTCTAATTATTAAATCAAGATAACTATAGATTGGATTAGCTTTATTTTCGCCGGCAAATCCTATTGTGATTGGGAACACTTCGTCTTTCATGTTCTTTAAATTGTTGAAATATTTAGAGATTATTGATTGAGCATTTATATTGTTGAGTTCAATTTCACTTTCATTAAAAAAATTACTTGTGGAGATGTATTCATAACCGGTGTTTGCTCCTGCTTCTATAATCTTGGAATCTGATTTGTAATACGGCGCATGCCAATATAAAGATAATTCTTTTCCTGTACATTGGAAGAATTCATCTTCGTTACGAGCCAAACCCCTTCTAATAAAATCACTGTCAATTATGAATGAATCATCGGTGATTGAGGCTGTTGAAAAGAACATTGAAGCGCATTCGTGACCGTTTACAACTATTTGATTCGTTTCTGATGGATACCTTCTGATGAATTCTCCGTTTATAAAGAATGTTGCGCGTAAATTGTACTTGTTCAAAATTGAAAGGATTATTGGAAGTCCGTCTGCGTTATCATAAGCGTCAAAAATTATAGCTATTTTTTTTGGAGATTCAGCTTTTAGCGTGCTTTCTTTATATAAAGGTTTAGTTACAGCTTTTCCATACAAAGTTCTGATGTAAAGCGCATTTTCAAAAGATGAATTTTGAGTTGTTCCGTTGAAAATCCTATAATAACCGTTTTGAATTTGTTTTGACGGACTTCCTTCAACAACAGTTTTCTGCCATGTGTGTTTTAATTTATCATAAGAATAAAAGGAGTTTGAACCGTTGTCTGCAACAATCCTATTGTCATTCTTCATCCAAAAGGCGTTTGTTACAGAAGAAAGCATTATTGTTTCATATGTTGATGCCAAGAGATTCCATTTTTTTATTGTCTTATCGCCACCGACAAATAAAGTTGAATTGTTATTCCAAACTAAAGAAACAACTTTTTCACCTTGCATTGTGGAAATATTCTTCCAAGTGTTAATATCATAAACAAAGACAGAAGAACTTGAGACAAAGGCCAACTTTGTTTTATCTGGAGAAAAAACAGGAAGCGAGGAATCATCAATATCCAAGACTGGAGTTAGATTTGAAGAAATTTTATATACAGATGATTTTTGATTCTTGTTGTTATAAGGAAGTTTATTCTGCCACAAATAGGGATTGTCTGATGAATCCCAAAAAACGAAAGAATCCAGCAATGAAGCAGAAGAATCTGTATACGGCTTTGAATAAATCATATCCATGTAGTCAAACTTTACAGGATTCGCCTTAAGATAAGAAAAAAGCTGCTCGTTTTGAATAATTATAATTGAAGAAACGTTTGAATCAGCACTGAATTTGTCTGTTTTTGAATTAAAGCGTGTTGGAAGCCTTCCTATGATGTTGCCTTTTCCAATTATCTCTGAATAAAGTCCAAGGGAATAAAGTTCCTTTATACTGATTTTGTACAAAATATAATCATCAATATAAGCTAGATATTTAGAAGAGGCCCAATCTACACTGTTAATCGTCCCTCTACCAATTTTTCTGTATTTTTCATCAACTTCAACATTTCTAAAAAGAGCGTCTGGATTGCAAAAATAAACATTTCCATCTTTTTCATAAAGCAAAGTAGAACTGTCTTCTGACCATTTTACAGGCAGGGAATTATTCTGAATATTTATTTCTTCACATAATTCAATTACTTTGTCGTCATCAATTTTTTTTAATACAAGAGAACCTGAAAAAAGCGAATCTTTGATTATTTTACATTCCCAATTTCCGTCCGGACTGATTTCAATTTTATCAACACTCAAGAATTTTGAAGAGATTCCATCAGCCCTGCTCTTCCATGTAAAAAAAGTTGTATCGTTTGAATATTCAGCGCGTCCAAATCTGTTGCGAATTTGGAGGATTCTTCCGTTTTTGATTAATTCCATTGATTCTGGATAGCAAGATAAAATTTCCGGGGTGTCTTTTGCAATCCCGTTGTCTATTTCGGCATAAAAAAGCGATTCGTAAGAAATTGTCCCACGTAAATCATTTTTTACAGTAAAAAGAATTTCATTATTGTCGTTCAAGTCCAAACTATTAAAAGAAGTTTTAGCAAAAACTGAAAAAGTGAATACAGGAACTAAAAAAAAGAGAAAAAGTTTTTTCATTTATGCATCTCCGAACTTAACTGTAAGATTGATAATTCTTTATCTAATTCGTCAAGTTGTTTTTCCATTTCTGAAATTTGCTTTACTTGCAAATCATTTTGCTTTTCTTCCAAAATTGAAAAAACTGTATCTATATATTTATCATCATGACAGTCAATCTGTAAAGTTCCACACCAAGGACAATAAATAAAATTATTATCTATAGTTCTTCCACAATCCTTGCAAACTACAACTGAAATCATTAGAAAACCTCTAAAATTATTGTTTTAAAACACTCATAGGATCGATCATCTTTCCATTCTTATAAACTGAAAAATGAAGGTGCGGACCCGTTGAATATCCAGTACTTCCAACCAAACCAATTCTTGAACCTTGACTAATCCATTGACCTTTTTTGGCGATGATTTTTGACATATGCGCATACAAAGTTTGCTATCCGTTACCGTGATCTATTATAACATAGTTTCCATAAACTCTGCTAACACCTGTAACTGTAATTTTTCCACTCATTGAGGCTAAAATCGGTGTTCCTGTCGGACAAGCCATATCAACACCAGTGTGAAATGATTTTACATTGGCAATTGGATCAATTCTTGAACCATATGGAGAGCTCCATCTGAATTTGGCGCTTATCGGCAGTTTGAACAAATCACCCAAAGCAGATTTTAGAGAAGCTGAATCCATTCCAACACCAGGAAGGAACAAACTTTGACCAACAACCAATTCCTCGTTCATCAATTCATTTACATCAACCAAGGCGTCAAGTTCAACATTTTTTTGCTTCACAATAGAATCCAAAGTATCGCCGCTTTTTACTGTATAAAGGATTCCGTCAATCGAAGGTATCTTTAATTTTTGTCCGGCCGCAAGCTGACGTACATTTCCAATATCATTTATGGAAATCAGTGTGGAAATATTGTACAAGCCGAACTTTTTGGTGATGCCGCTGATTGTGTCTCCACTTTTTACAGTGTAATTTTGATAGGAAACAGGCTCCCTTAAATTTGGAACAATTGCATCAACATCAACATTCAAAATATTTCCGTTTTCATCATATTGAGTTGTATTGTCCAAAGCAAAGTTTTCCATAAGTTCGTTCAAGTGTTCAACTTCCAAAAAGTCCTTGCTGTTCATGTAAAGCTGGTTTGTGTGGTTCTTTTTATAAGAAACAATATTTAATGTAAAATGAAGAGAAACGGAAAAAACAGTCAAAATTGAAATTGAAATAATTATTTTTTTATTATTCTCTTTTACAAAAGAAAGAAATGAAGTTCCTTTTTTTCCAGTTTCAATTAAAAAAGACTTTAATGAGAATTTATAGTTAACCTTTTGTGCTGTCACCGCTTTTTTATTAATAGGATGATATGAATGGTTTATTTCATATTGAAAATTTCTTTTATTTGAAAATTTTACATTCTTAACATTTCTATTAAAAAACTGAAATGATTTTTTTGAAGGTTGATTTTGTACGTAACTGATTATTTCCATAATAAATCTATCGACATAAAATATTATTCATTTTACAATAAATTTTTAAGTTTAGAGGGTTATAAGATGCAGGGGAAAAAATCTTTTAATAATTTATTTGTTTTAACTATTATAGGTGTTTTTATCGGGCTTTTTCTAAAATTTTTTGCGTTTGATATTCTTCATATTTCTGGATTTTCCATGTCTCCAAATTTAAAACAAGGGGACTCAATCATCATAAATAAACTTGCATACGGAATACATAAACCTTTTTCAGAACACTATATACGTCAGTTTTCGTCGCCTAAAAAAAACGAGATTGTAACTTTTCTTCATGATAATAAAATTGTTATAAAGCGCTGCGTCCTAACATCAGGTGAACGTCTGGATTTTTTAACTGATTCTCAGTATTATTTAATAATCGATGAGAAAAAAATTCCTTTATTAAAAGAAGAATATGAAAAACTAAAAAATGCTAATTATGTTCCAGAAGGATACATTTTTGTTCTTGGCGATAATTATCAAGAGTCAATTGATTCAAGAAATTATGGATTTGTTTCTGTAAAAGATATTATTGGAAAAGCTGTAGGAAAGTGATTATTTATTATGAACGATTTTTTTAAGACAAAAAGAGTAATCTTCTTTTTTATATGTTGTCTGCTTATTATTTTTTATATGCTTTATTCATACGCTAAACTGGCGTCAAAGCCGCCTACAACTATTCAAAGTAAAGAAAAATCAACAGAAAGAGGCTCCATTTTTGACAGAGACGGATATCCGCTTGCTGTTCAAACTAATTTTTTTCATATTGGAGTTTCTCCTCGTCAAATTAAAGACAAAGAAGACTTCAGCAAAAAAATCGCGCCTATTCTCTCTATGACTCCAGAAGAAATCCTGGTGATAATAAACAAATCAAAATCATTCGCATATTTAAAGAAAAAAGTCGATTCTGATACATACGAACAAATTCAACTACTGGCAGATGAAAACGACTACAACTTTATCAGTTACGAAAAAATCGCCGGCAGAATTTATCCAAACAACAATCTAGCTTCGCAACTAATTGGCTACATGGGTGATGAAGGAAAAGGATTGGCGGGAATTGAGTTCTCACAGGAATCTATTCTAAAAGCAGAACCAGACAATGAAAACGATGTAAACAACCAGCAGAATGTTTTTTTAACAATTGATACGAACCTTCAATACAAATTGGAGCAACTTTCTGTTCACCCGCCGCAAATGCTCTTACGTCTTCCGCAGT
>CAYFND010000021.1:8306-16430 GCA_964344405.1 uncultured Treponema sp.
CTGTTCAAGCGATGGAAGATACAAGTGCGGAAAGCATGATGCTAATCGCGGCAAATTCTAAAACCGGCGAGATTCTTTCTTATGTCAGCCTGCCTTCTGCAAATTTGAACCAATACGGTTCTTCATCTTCTGAAGAAAAAATTGACAGACCGGCGATGAACGCTTATGAGCCCGGTTCTGTTTTTAAAATCTTTACAGTCGGACTTGTATATGATGAGAAAGGAATTTCTCCAAATGATACATTCTTATGCGACGGTGTTTATGAAAAGAAACTGGCAAGCGGTGAGACTGTAAGAATCAAATGTTTGGAACATCACGGATGGCTCACTCCCCGCGACGCGTTGCGTTTTTCTTGCAATGATGTTTTGGGGCAAATAAGTGATAGAGTTGGTGATGAAGTTTTTATTTCAAGAATCAAGCAGCTTGGCTTTGGTCAAAAAACAGGAATTGAACTTCCAGCTGAAACTAGCGGTTCGGTGAAAGATGTTTCCAGCAAATTGTGGTCGGCTCGTTCAAAACCGACAATTGCAATCGGTCAGGAAATAAGCGTTTCCGCCCTTCAGATGGTTCAAGCGGCAACAGCTATTGCAAACGGTGGAATTCCTGTAAAGCTTTCTGTAATTCATAAAATCACAAATAAAGACGGTTCAATTGTTTTTGAACACACGCCTGAATATAAAGACAGGGTTTTGAGCAAAACTTCAGCAGATTATGTGTTGAGCTGTATGGAAGAGACTACACAGTCGGGAACAGGTTCCAGAGCAAAACTGGGAGATGTTTCAATCGGTGTAAAAACTGGAACGGCACAAATGGCAGACAAAGAAACTGGCGGTTATAGCGATACAGACTTCCTTTCTAACTGTATGGCCATATTCCCAATCAATAATCCAGAAATCATCTTGTATATTGTAATTGAAAAAGCAAAAGGCGAGACATATGCCGGAAGAATTGTTGCACCTGTAATTGCTCAGGCGGCAGACATAATCATTGACCATCTGGGCATGAGCAGAGGTGGAGCGGCATCCCTTGAACACAATGGAGTTATAACAATTTCTACAAGCAAGGGAATTGAAATAAATGACGTTATTCCTGATTTTACAGGTAGTTCAAAAAAAGATCTGCTGCCTTTATTAAACAGAACTGACCTAAAGATAACAATAAACGGCAGCGGCTGGGTAACAAGCCAATCTCCAGAACCGGGGACGCCATTTACGGAGAATATGACAATTGAACTCAATTTGGAATAACAACATCAAGCTGTTTTGTTCTAGGTTTCCATTTCTCTCTGATATTTATAAAAAAGAAATCGACGCAATATCTGCAAAATTTTCTTCATCAGATAATTTAGAAGAACAGCTTAAATCAATCTTTCCATTTTTGAATATTTACAAAGCAAAAGACAGCAATTATTCTGCGGACGAGGTAATCAATTATGAAGAAGCCGCTGAAGCTCAAATAAAAATCCGCCTTCATTCCGCTTACAATCCAAAGAATGAAGCCGTTCAATCAACAAAGAATGACAAAATAGGTGAAAAATCAAATATCATTTTTTATGGTTTTGGATTGGGATATCAAGCTGTTGAATTTGCGCAGAATTTTACAGAAAAGAAAATCATACTAATTGAACCCGACATCTTTCATTTTTTTGCGTCTATTTCACTTCTTCCGTGGGAAAAAATATTCCAACATAAAGATCTGATCCTAGCCTTAGCCTGTCCACCAGATTCAATTTTACAATTAATTGAAAATCAAAATAAGGTGAATGTTGGTGATGAAGGAGTTTCAGATTCGTATTTTTTTGACAATTTGAATTTTCAGAAACACAACATTGAATATTTCAACACCGTAAAGACAATAATCAAAAGAAATATTAAAAAGAACGATATAAATGCCGCAACATTAAAAAAATTTGGAAGATTGTGGTGCAAAAACAGCATTAGAAATCTTGAAGAGATGGAAAGAAGGGATTTTGTTTCAACTTATGAAAATTCTCCAATTATTAAAGAAAATGACATTCCTTTTTTAGTTCTAGCGGCAGGACCGTCTTTGCAAAATGTTATTCCTCATCTGGAGCAGCTAAAAAAAAGAATGGTTGTGATTTGCGTAGAAACAGCCTACCCTATTCTACAAAAAGTGGGATTTGAGCCTGACTTCATCATTCTTACAGACCCGCAGTTTTGGGCGAACAACCACATCAACGGACTAAAGGCAGAATCAAGCGTCCTCATAACTGAAATTTCTGTCTATCCATATGTATTTAATTTTGATTGTAAAAAAATAGTTTTAAGCTCGTCTAATTTTCCTGTGGGACAATATTTTGAGAACAAACTGAAAGAAAGATTCAGCGGTTTTTCCATGGGAAGTCTTGGGACAGGCGGTTCGGTTGCTTCTTCAGCTTGGAATTTTGCATATTTTGCAGGATGCAGAAAGATATATACAGCTGGATTGGACTTGTCTTTTCCACAAAAGTTGACACACATAAAGGGCAGCCGAAACGAACAGAATTTTCACACTTCTTCAACAAAACTAGCGTCTGTGGATAAAATGAATTCCAGCATCTTGTTCAGTGCAAATACAGAACTGGCAGAAGATTATGATGGAAACAAAGTCTTAACAGACACAAGGATGAAGATGTTTGCATGGTGGTTTGAGAGCAGAATTGCCACGTGTACAGATTCATCAACTTTCACCTTGTGCCCGCAAAGCATGAAGATAAACGGAATTCAAAAAGCCACTGTGGACGAACTTCTTCAACAAAAAGAAGTCATTCAACAAAAAGAGCAATTTCTACAAACTTGCAATTCCATTGATAAAGAATCTTTGAATTCTTATTTTTCTGAACTTGTAGAAAATTTTACAAAAGACAAGTCTGAGTTTCTAGAATCATATCCGTTTTTAAAAGATTACATTCCGTAGAGCAATTGCAATTTTGCAAAGAAATCTTCCAAAATGAATCTTGAATCTATTGAAGAATAAACTCTGATTTTATTCCTTAATATTTATAACTATTCCTCAACATTTCAATCTCATTTTTGTAGCCATCTTTTTCATTTGGAGTTTCAAGAATAAAAGGCAGCTTACACAATTTTGGATGATTTATAACGCTGCTTAAAGTTTCAAATCCAATCTTTCCCTGCCCAATTTTTTCATGCCTGTCTTTATGGGTGTTCAAATCGTTCATACTGTCATTTAAATGAATTGCATGAAGTCTGCTTAAACCAATTACAGAATCAAATTGTTCAACAACATCATTCAAGGAATTTATAATGTCATAACCGCCATCCCAGATATGGCACGTATCAAGGCAGACTCCCAAAACAGCGCTCAATCCACTTCCGTATTTTTGTTCAGTCATATCAATTATTGACTTTATTTCCTCAAAAGTGCGGCCGATTTCAGAACCTTTACCAGACATTGTTTCAATCAAAATTACTGTAGAGATTGACTTGTTCTGCTTTTGTAATTCTTCACCTGCTTTCTTTATGCTTTCACACAAAAAAGAAGAGGTGAAATCAACACCTTTTTCTGAACCTTGACCGACATGGGAACCGGGATGAAAGTTATACAAACAATTGTTTATATTTTGAAGCTTTATCAAGTCATCAATCATCATTTCTTTTGCATAATTCCTAAGTCCTTCATCAGCAGAACAAGGGTTCATTGTATAAGGAGCGTGAGCTACAAGAGGTGCAAAATCATTTTCCTTCATGAGTTGGTTTAGTTTTTCTACATCAACCAAATCCAGATCCTTTGATTTTCCTCCGCGGGGATTTCTTGTAAAAAAAGCAAAAGTGTCAGCATTTACACTGACAGCTTCTCTGCCCATTGCTTCAAAACCGTTAGAAGTAGATTCGTGATAACCTATGTGTAATTTATTTTTCATTTTTCGCCTTTTATATTTATTAAGATTCTTATTATTGATATTATAACTTAATTAATTAAAAAAGATTACTAAAAGTAGGAAAATATGAATTCTATCAAAACAAAAATCGTATGCTCGATGGGTCCGACAACACAAAGTGATGAAATTGTTGAAAAAATGATTTTAGCAGGCATGAACATTGCCCGTTTTAATTTTTCACACGGTGATTATGAATCACATAAGGCTCAAATGGAAAGACTCAGACGTATGTCGCTAAAAACAGGCTTTCCTATCGCCTTAATGATGGATACAAAAGGTCCGGAAATCAGAACAGGCAACACCGCAGAAAATAAAGTAATCACAATTAATGAAGGTGAAAAAGTTCTAGTCACTGTAAACGACGAGGAAGTTGCTCCTTCAACAAAGAATTCTCCAGCAAAAATATCACTCAATTGGAAGGAACTGCCAAAGAAAGTTTCAAAAGGAATAAAGATTCTAGTTGCCGATGGACTTCTGGAATTGGATGTTGAATCTACTGACGGTGAAACAGTCATTTGTACAGCCAAAAACACCGCTAAAATTGGAAGTAAGAAAAATGTAAACTTGATAGGAATTCACGCCGGACTTCCTATTATGAGTGAAAAAGATAAAGAAGACATAGCTTTTTGTGCAAAGATGGATTGTGATTTGCTGGCTGCAAGTTTTGTAAGTTACGCCTCAGAAGTGCATGATATCCGTCATTACCTTGAATCAATTGGTTCAAATATGAAAATCATTGCAAAGATTGAAAATGAAGAAGGTCTTGACAACATAGAAGAAATTGCTGAAGCCGCTGACGGAATTATGGTTGCAAGAGGTGATTTGGGCGTCCAACTTCCAACAGAAAGAATTCCTTTGGCTCAAAAACACATAATCACCGAATCAAGAATAAAAGGAAAGCCAGTAATTACAGCAACACAGATGCTGGATTCCATGATAAACAATCCCCGTCCAACACGTGCAGAATTAACAGATGTTGCAAATGCAATTTTTGACGGAACGGATGCAGTCATGCTTTCTGGTGAAACAGCCAACGGTTCTTATCCTGTTGAAGCTGTAGAAACAATGGCAAGAATTGCAAAAACAGTAGAAGACAGCAAAGAGTATTGCAAAAGAATAAAACAGATGATTCCTGAACAAGAAGGATTAATATCCATGGGCAAGGTTATGGCAAAAATGGCATACATGACAGCCGACCAGATAAAAGCCATGGTGATTCTTGTTCCAACATTAAGCGGTCATACGGCAAAAATGATAAGTACATTCCGCCCGGAACAGTCGATCATTGCCGTAACACCAAAAGCAAGCGTTCAACGCCAACTTTTATTAAACTGGGGGGTTATTCCACTTTTAGTGTCAAAAATAGCCGACGACAGTGAAGAAATGATTCAAAACGCAGTAAAAATAACATTGGACAAAGGATTAGTTCACCAAAGTGAAAGAATTGTTCTATGTGCGGGAATTCCGCTTGCAAGTCCAATTCCAGTGAACACAATACGTGTTTTATTGGTAGGAAACGTCTTAGCAAGAGGAAGATCAGGCGGATTCAATTCATCATTCACAAAAATCTCAGGCAGAATAGTAAAAGCCTCAACACCGGATGAAGCAATAATCGAGCTAAGGCACAAAAAAGGTGAAATATTATTATGCCCGGAATTGGACGAATCTTGGATTCCAATATTACGGATAATCGACGGCGTAATAGTAACAGGTTCATCCGAACTACATTCAGACACAATAAACCTAGTAAACAAAAAACTAGTCTGGATAACAGAAACGGGCTCCACCACATCATCAATAGAAACAGGATTAACAGTAACAATAGATGGCAAAGAGCTGCTGGTTTACGAAGGTCTGAACTAACAATTTTCCGCTAGATTATTCAATTGTTCCCTTTTTGAAATTCCTAGTTTTTCAAAAATTACATATAGATGACGTTTTACAGTTGTCGGTGCTATGAACAAGGCATCGGCAATCTCCCTGTTTGAAAGTCCTTTCGCTGCAAGGCGTGCAACTTCAATCTCCCTACAGCTCAAGCCTTTGCTTTTGTAGTAGTTGGACATATTCTGTTCAGTTCCCGACTCCATTTTATCCTCTGTAGATTTTCTTTGAAAGAATAAGAAATAAAGGATGATTCCATAAAGAGCCGGCCTAAAACAGATGAAAACAGTCTGGAAAATTGATTTATTAAAACTGATTCTTTTTTGAGACAAAACTATAAGGACAATTGACGTAAATATTCCACTTTCCAAAGCAGCAACAGGAATTCTTGATATTACACCCTTTACATTCCTGTTTTTCTCTTCAATCACCAGGGGAATTGTAAAAATCATTGCTCCAACAATAACAAGAATTAATTCTTTAATATTTAAAAGCTCATCAAAGGAAATCTTAAAGAGGAAAATCAAAATTATTGAATACAAGATTATACAGAATAGTCTTGTAACAAAGCTTCTTATAAATGACATATTTATGGACACTATTCTTCTTTACTCATAAAATCATTGATTTTAATTTTTAACTTGAACAACAATGGCAAAAGAATCAATACAAGGATAGACGCATACAGAAGAACCAAGAGGGCAACAGCAAGATTCTGACCAACCGATTGTAAATTTGTTACATCCTTCAAAATGGCTACAATTGAAATGAAAAAAACAAGAAAACCGGTAGCACACAAACTGAACATAGCAAGTTTTACAGACTCGTAAGAGCGACGCAATTCATAAAGTTGGAATTTCTTCTTGGAACCAAGCATAGTAAATGATTTGAAAAAATCTTTTAACAGACCTGCAAAAAAAAGTACTAACAAAGAAATTCCAAGCTCCGCAACAATAGCTTCAGCATCAATAAAAATATGAGCATCCATTCCAGAAATAGCTCCAATTAAAAATGTAAATCCAACAACAAGAACGGACCACAATAAGTTTTTCATAATAACCTCCAAACACACCTAAAGTCTACGCGTATCACTCTTATAAAACAATACAACTATAGTAGTAAAAGAGGTAGTAAATATTAATTATTTCTCAGACAAGAACTTTTCTACATTATCTACAAGGTCGTTCAGATTTCCACGAAGTTGCTTCATCAATTTTTTGTACGGCGGCTGTCATAATTCACAGTTTGATTTTGAGGAAGCAATAATTCGTAAGGTTTAACATCAAGTGCGTTAGCAAGAGAAACAAGAGTTTCAAAAGAACCCCATTTTTTGCCAGTTTCTATATCACTATAAAACTTTTCGGTAATTCCTGCTTTTTCAGAAAGTTGACTCTGATTTAAGCCAGATATCGTTCTCAAGTTTTTTAAATTTTTTGTATAAAATTCTTTCAATGTTTCTATTGTCATAAAAAAAGTATTGACTTAAGAATGTGAATTTATAACCCTTTAATAAACACTATATTAGAACTTTTTGTTCTATATTTATATCTTTTTGAGTGTTTTTATTTTTTAACAGTCCGACAATTAGAGGTATAATCCCGTCAATAAGACGGAATATATTCTTAAAAAATGGATTTACAGTGATGAATAACAACATATCTACCGAAGAATACGAAAAGCAGATTTCTGCGCTAAAACTAGAAGTAGAACAGCTAAAAAAGAAACTTACAGCTGACATTAAGCGAAAAGCATATGGATTGAATTGGATTGACGTTCCAGAAGGCTTTGAACAAGAAACCGAAAACAGCATTCCCATTCTGAAGAAGTTAAAGATAAAGCTATAAAAAATAACGATGGTAAGCCGACGCACATTTTAATTGAAGGCGACAACTATCACGCGCTTTCTTGTTTGAACTACACACATAAAGGCAAAATAGATGTAATTTACATTGATCCACCATATAATACCGGTTCTGACGGATTTACTTACAAAGACAAACGTTTTCTAACCGAATACCCAGACGGTACCACCGTTCCAAAAGACCATCCTCTACGTCATAGTTATTGGCTTTCTTTTATGAGCAAAAGGCTTAAACTCGCAAGAAATCTTTTAAGTGATAAAGGTGTAATATTTATTTCTATTGATGATAACGAACAAGCAAACTTGAAACTGCTTTGTGATGAGATTTTTGGTGCGGAAAATTTTATTGCAGAATTACCAACAATAATGAATTTAAAAGGTAATCAAGATGAATTTGGATTTGCAGGAACTCATGAATATACAATTGTTTATTCTAAAAATATCTCAAAAATAAAGCTAAATAATTTTAATATTGAAGAAA
>CAYFND010000021.1:16440-24547 GCA_964344405.1 uncultured Treponema sp.
CTGATTGGCTTGAAGATGAAATTGGTTACTATAAGAAAGGCGCAACATTAAAACGAACAGGGCAAGATGCACCAAGAGCAAGCCGACCATATGGATTTTATCCGATATTAGTAAATAACAAAACAAAAAAGGTTTCAACAATATCAATATGTGAATTCGAAAAAATATATAATCCTAAAACAACAGTATTTGATGATAAATACATAAAATATTTACAAGAAGAATACATTAATAAAGGGTATAGCTTTTTATTGCCTATTACGGATGATAAAGAAACTTCATGGAGATGGAGCAGAAATAAGGTTGAAAAAGAGAATTATGAAATAATTGTTATTGGAGAGGAAGGTTGTTTTTCACTATATAAAAAACAACGCCCAGAAATAGGAGATTTACCAACAAAAAAACCTAAATCGATTTTTTATAAACCTGAATATAGTAGTGGTAATGGTACGAGTCAAATTAAATCAATATTCTCAGATAAAGTATTTAACAATCCAAAACCATTAGAATTAATTAAAGATTTTCTTCAAATTTCAGTACATCATTCTTCCACAATTCTCGATTTCTTCGCAGGTAGCGGAACAACAATGCACGCAACGATGAAACTCAACGAAAAAGATGGCGGCAAACGTCAATGTATTCTTGTACAACAAAACGAAGGTGAAAATAGAATTTGCGAGAATGTGACCTATGAAAGAAACCGCCGGGTAATACAAGGATACAAAACGGCAAAAGGTGAAAAAGTCGAAGGTTTAGGCAATTCACTCAAATATTACAAAACATCATTCATAGGCAAAAATCCGCCTAACAGCGCAACTGACAATGACAAAATATCTCTCGCCCAAAAAGCCGGTTGTTTAATTTCATTATCAGAAAACACGCTTGAAGAAATTGAATCAAATAATTTCTTTCAAATATTTACAGATGGCAAACGATATACAGGAATTTACTTTTCTGGAGATGCAGAAAAACTTCCTGAATTTGTACAGTCCATTCAAAACAAAAAATCAGAATGTGTCGCTTATATTTTCAGTTGGGGAAATCCAGAAATATTTGAAAACGAATTTGACGATATGACGAATATCACACTCAAATCTATTCCAGAACCAATTCTTGAAATCTACAAATCACTTAACGGAGAAAATAAATGAACGCACTCACATTTCAAAAGAAAGCTATAGATGAACTTATTATTAAATTTAAAAAGTTATGGAATGAAAATCCTACTAATCCTACAGAACTAATATTAAAATCTCCCACAGGAAGCGGAAAAACTTTTATTACAACTAGCTTTATAACCGAGTTGGCAAATCAACCTGACTGGCAAGAAGATGTTGCTTTTGTCTGGATAACATTCAGTGATGATTTAGCAATGCAAAGCAGGGATAAATTTCTTAACTATTTTAGCGGTAATATCAAAAATCAACTTCTTACAACACAAGATTTTTCCCAAGGTGTTCTAAAGACAAATGACGTGCTTTTCATAAATTGGCAAAAATTAGTTTCAAAAAAAGCACAAGACAGAGTTCTTCGTCGTCCAGAGGATGAACGTAATTTCAAAGAAAGTGGATTTTATTTTGAAGATATTGTAGAAGCTACACAAAAAGAGAATAGACAAGTAATTTTAATCATAGATGAAAGTCACAAGAATGTTACAGAATCTGCAAACAGAGATGTTATTTCAAAATTAAACCCAAAAATGATTATCAAAGTTTCTGCAACTCCATTTACTTCAAAAGCAGACGAAGATAAGTTCTTCGCTTTGAAAGGAAGAGATCTTGCTGACATTGTAGAAGTTGACCGTAAAGATGTTGTTGATGAAGGTTTAATCAAATCAAAAATCGTCTGCCAGACGGAAGATGAGTTGTTAAAGCATAAATCAGAAAACCTAGATGAACTTATGCTTGATTTAGCTATAGAACGAAGAAGTCAAATTGCCGAAGAGTGGACAAAACTTGGTTTGAATATAAATCCCCTTGTGCTAATTCAATTACCTAATGATGATAGCGAACTAGAAAAACAAGGTGTTTCAACTAAAGAGGAAATCGTAAAAAACTATCTTAAAACAAAGAGTATTTCAGATAGAAAAGTTGCTTCTTGGTTTGATGGGAAAAAAGACAATATGGACTTTATAACACAAAACGATTGCCCAGTTGATTTCTTATTATTTAAAGTTGCTGCCGGCACAGGTTGGGATTGTCCAAGAGCGCATGTTCTTGTAATGTTCCGCGAAATAAAATCTTCTGTATTCCAGACACAAACGTTGGGTAGAATTCTTAGAATGCCATACATTGATTCTTCTTTTAGTAATGATTTGTTAACAACAGGTTACTTATATACTAACTACAAAAGTAATGAAGTTGGTATTCCAGATCAAGACGGGAAAAACCGTCCTAAAGTATTTACAACCGAAATTTCTATCGGAACAAAAAAGACTCTTATTTCTCATGAAATTAAAAATCATACAAAGAAAATTTTAGATATATTACCTAATAAAGATGATTTGGATGATGAGGAAAAAGAAAAAGCTGTAAGTGAAATATCACAAACGATTTCTAAAATAATCGAAACAGTTCCTTTTGAAACTGATGACGGCAAGAAAGATTCAGAGAAACATCAGAAAATTAAAAATGAAATACAAGAAAAAATCTCAACAGTAAAAGACAATATAGAAAAAGTTATTACAGACACGCTTTCAACTAAAACTTCAATTTCAGATGAAACAAAAAAAGTCATTCAAGAAACAGTTGCACATATCGTCAGTAAAACTGAAGAAATAGCTTGTAATGAAACTGAATCAGAAATTGTATTGGACAATGCTCTCATAAATGATTTTTTAAGCAGAGCTGATTATGGTGACATAGGAAAAGTCAGCGAATTTCAAAAATGTTTTACAAAATTCATGAATGAGTTTTTTGGAATAGATGAACATGAAATACTAGTTGACAATAGTAATAAGCTGAAGAATAAAGATGTAAATCTTTCAACCGACTTTACGCAGGAAGTAATGGCTAATGCAGTTTATCATACAGAAGAAAAAACCAGTGATGACACAGAAGGAAAAAATGTTACTTTGGCAATGTCTCCAAATGATGTGGAAAAAAACTTTACATGGATGTGTTATGAAATCTTAGGAGAGCAAACAGAAACAGATGCAAAGATTGGAAACCGAGCACGTTCATGGAGCCCATTCAAAGAAGCATTACGTCAATGTTTAAAAAGTATGCTTTATCAAAATACTCTGATGATGAATCCTATAGAATTTTCTTAAATGACACTCTCAAACCACAAAGTATTTTTAAACAAGCAATAACATTCACGCTAAAAAAATATAGACCTATATTGGATGCATTCATTAATACCAGAACAAACAATAACACAGAAAAATGTTCTACCGTTTTTACAATAAAATCTCATTATGCGTATAGTGATGATTATGAAATATTCTCTCCTGCAAACAAAAGCATGGTCCAACCTTTTTATTTACCCAAAGATTATAACGGACGAAAAAACGAAACTGATTTCATTCAATATTTGGAAACTACACCAGAAATCAAAAGTTGGTTTAAAAATGGTGATAATGGAAAAGAATATTTTGGAATAAAATATTTTTCTACAGAGCAGAATTGCTACAGACTTTTCTATCCTGATTGGATTGTTCTTTCAACTGATAATAAAATCGGCATTTTTGACACCAAGTCTGGGATTACAGCATCATCAACAGAAACAAAAGATAAAGCAGAAACTCTTCATAAAAAAATTGAACAGCTAAATCATACAAGCGTCTTTTATTACATAGGTGGTATTGTTATCAAAGAAAATGGTCAATGGTATATCAATAACTCAGAAAACTATTCTTTTAATAAATCATCTTTGAAAGATTGGAAAACGTTGAGTTGGAAAGCAAGTGAATAAAAAATTGTTTCACCGCAACTCGTAGCAAAGCGTGCGAGTTGCCGGAGGTTCTTTGAACCGACCTTTTAAATATGAAAGAACTATAAATACTTCTCATTAAAAAGCGTACAAGATTACTTGTACGCCTTTTTTTTACAGTTTTAACTAACTAATTAGCAGTTTTCGCTGAAGTATTTAATTGTTATAACACAACTCGTAGCAAAGCGTGCGAGTTGCCAGAGGTTCCTTGAACCGACCAGTCAAATATGAAAGAACTATTAATTACTTCACATATAAAAAAGATGCCACAGCATTCTTTTTTAAATAAATAAAACAAGATTACTTGTACGCTTTTTTTTTAACAGTTTATGTTATTTACTTAGCAGTTTTCGCTGAAGTATTTAATTGTTCTAACCCAACTCGTAGCAAAGCGTGCGAGTTGCCGGAAGTTCCTCGAACCGACCTTTTAAATATGAAAGAACTATTAAATACTTCAAATAAAAAAAGCGTACAAGATTACTTGTACGCCTTTTTTTTACAGTTTTAACTAACTAATTAGCAGTTTTCGCTGAAGTATTTAATAGTTCTAACCATCTGGCTTGTGTATGAGTTTTCATTGTCATACCAAGAAACAACCTGAACCTGGTATGTATCATCAGAGATTTTAGATACCATAGTCTGTGTTGCATCAAATAAAGAACCAAAACGCATTCCGATTACATCAGAAGATACGATTTCGTCTTCGTTGTAACCAAAAGATTCTGTTGCAGCAGCTTTCATAGCAGCATTGATAGCTTCTTTTGTTACATCTTTACCTTTTACAACTGCAGTCAAGATTGTTGTTGAACCTGTTGTTACAGGAACACGTTGTGCAGAACCAATAAGTTTTCCGTTTAATTCTGGAATTACTAAACCGATAGCTTTTGCAGCACCAGTTGAGTTAGGAACGATGTTTGCAGCACCAGCACGTGAACGGCGAAGATCACCTTTGCGCTGTGGGCCATCAAGAATCATCTGATCACCAGTATAAGCATGGATTGTAGCCATGATACCACTCTGGATTGGAGCGTAATCATTAAGAGCTTTAGCCATAGGAGCCAAGCAGTTTGTTGTACAAGATGCAGCAGAAATGATGTTATCATTCTTTGTTAATGATTTATGGTTTACATTGAATACGATTGTTGGTAAATCGTTTCCTGCAGGAGCAGAAATAACAACTTTTTTAGCACCAGCATCGATATGAGCCTGTGATTTTGCTTTTGAAACATAGAAACCTGTACATTCAAGAACAACATCTACTCCAAGTTTTCCCCAAGGAAGTTCAGCAGCATTAGCTTTTGCATAAATTGTAATTTCTTTTCCATCAACAGTGATAGAACCTGGTACTTTTACAGTTTTTCCGTCTTCTTCTAATACAGCTTCTTTATAACTTACAGCATGTTTTCCTTCACCAATTCTTCCAGCAAATCCACCCTGTGCAGTATCATATTTAAGAAGATGAGCAAGCATTTTTGGGCTTGTAAGATCGTTGATAGCAACTACTTCATAACCATCAGCATCGAACATTTGTCTGAATGCGAGACGACCAATACGACCGAATCCATTAATAGCAACTTTAACCATTGTTATATTACTCCTATAATTTAATTCAAAATTATTTAATAATATGTTTATTACGATTTTTTGTCAATGTATCCGCTGTCTTCAAGATACTTGCGTCTTGTTATTACAAGGTTTATCAGCTCTTGATACATGTTAAAATCGACTTCAAGCGCTATCGGAAGCACGAAGAATTCTGTTTCATCGCAATATCTTTCAATAAAAGCCGGGTCTGTTACAAAACCAAGACTTATCATATTGCTGATTCTATCTGCGCATTTTAAGATTTTGGCTTTTTGACTGCCTCCATCAATAATATTTCTAAGATATTCCTTCTTATCCTGTCCGTTCTTTTTGGTAACTTCAAGAACAAGTTCGTAAACGCTCTCGCCTTCTTCATCAGCCGTTCTAATTAAAGATTCATCAAAATTTGGTATATCCTCAATTGTATCATGAATACATGAGGCCTTTAGAAGAACAGAATCGATATATCCGTAATCAATCAAGACAGCCAGTGTGTCCATTTGATGACGGAACATATTTCCTCCGGCATGACGGGCTTTACCAATTAAAGCGGTTGCTAACTGCATATAAGGAGCTAAATTTATTCCTTGCAATTGTAACATATGCTGAGTATCCATTTTTTCAGGTTTTTCAGTATTCATTTCATAATGATGTTTCATTTTGCCTTTCATTTAACTCCTTTTTTAATATCTAGTTCAACACCGCAATATTTTAGAAATTACAAGCTGCTTATATATGCTTCCAATTTTTCAATCTTTCGTTTTGATTCTTCTAGATGAACTTTTTCTGCTTCAACTAATGCAGGATCTGCATGTTTTGCAAAATTTCCATTCAATTTGGCTTCACTTCTAGAAGCATATAGCTTTTCTGTTTCAAGAGTTTTTTGGAAACGTGTTAGAAGCTGCTCTTTATTGATATTCTCATCAACAAGGATGAATGCTTCAAAGCCCTTTCCCACTGTACCAATTGAAGACGAAGGTTTTTCATCAACAAAGTCAATTTTTGCAACGCCTGCCAAAAGCTGAATCATTTCAACTTTTTCTCTACACAATTCTGCAGCACTTCCTTTTTCTATGAGTATTGCAATATTGATTTTTTCAGCTGGGTCGATTCCACATTCAACACGAGTGGCTCTAACTTTTCCAATCAAATCTTTTAACACGTCAAATCTTTCTGAAATAACAGCGTTGTCCCTTTGTTCAACAATTGATGGGAACGGTGCATTAATCAACATTCCTTCATAAACAGAATCTGTGATAATCTTATTGCCTGAAACTTTCTTTCTGTTTTCAATAATTTGAGCATATGGAAGTTTTGCAAAGATTTCTTCTGTTACAAAAGGTAGATATGGGTGAAGAAGCCTTAAATTTTCTTCAAGGACGTTCAACAATACAGAAACAGCTCTGTCTTTTTCCTTCTCATCACCATTCTTAAAGCTTAATTTTGTAGATTCAACATACCAATCGCAGAATTCATTCCAGAAATATTCCATGATAGCACTTGCAGCATCATTATATCTGTAGCCTTCAAGAGAATCCCGAGTTATTTTTACAGCGTTATTCAATCTTGAATAAATCCATTTATCAATTTCTGTTAAATCATCATCTGTTACAGGAACTAAAGTTCTTCCGTCAAGATTGCCCAAAATGTACCGGCTTGCATTCCAAACTTTATTACAGAAACGGCTTCCCAATTTGAATGAACTTTCATCAATAAGAACATCCTGTCCTTGCGCGCACATAAATCCAAGTGTGAATTTAAGGGCATCGGCACCGTATTTATCTATGATTACAAGCGGATCCATTCCGTTTCCAAGGGACTTGCTCATTTTTCGTCCCTGTTTATCACGAACCAAACCATGGATATAAATATCACGGAACGGTGCTTTTCCTGTAAATTCCAAACCTGCCATAATCATTCTGCAAACCCAGAACGGAATAATGTCATAAGCTGTTAATAAGGCTTGAGTTGGATAGAATCTTTCTAAATCTTTTGTAGAAGAAGGCCAGCCCAAAGTGCTGAAAGGCCATAACCATGAACTGAACCATGTATCCAAGACATCTGGATCCTGCTCCAATTTTTCTTTTTAAGCCTCGCATTTTGGACATTTTGAAGGATCTTCTCTAGAAACAATAGTTTCTCCACATTCGCTACAAGTCCAAACTGGAATTCTGTGACCCCACCAAAGCTGACGGCTGATACACCAGTCTCTGATATTTTCCATCCAGTGGCTGTACGTATTTTCCCATTTCTTTGGATAGAAAACCAATTCACCTTTTTTCCATGAAGCAAGCGCTTTATCTGCCATCGGCTTCATTTTTACAAACCACTGGTCGCTTAAATATGGTTCTACAACAGTTGAACATCTATAGCAATGTCCTACAGAGTGAACGATTTTTTCTTCATTCTTGAAAAGTCCCAAATCTTCCAAATCTTTAATAATCAGTTCCCTTGCTTTTGGACAAGTGAGGCCTTGATATTTTTTAGGACAATTTTCGTTTAATGTTCCGTCTGGATTTAAAATGTTGATGACTTCAAGGTTGTTTCTTTGACCAACCTGCCAGTCGTTAGGATCGTGAGCCGGTGTTAT
>CAYFND010000022.1:0-9426 GCA_964344405.1 uncultured Treponema sp.
GACTTGTACCTCAACAACTCTGTAATTCCTTCAAAAACTGTAGGTGTTAAAACTGTAACTGATTCAATGGCAGAATTTGCTCTTGAAGATTGTATTATGGTTCAAAATGGTAACTGGGCTTGGGGACAAATCAACGGAGTTTCTGGAAACAAAGTTAAAGCTGAAAATGTTAAATACTTACCAATCTACACTGGTGTTTCTGGTGAAGAAAATCAGGGTCTTTGTGTAGGAACAGAAAACTTCTTCTGTATCAACTCAAATGCTTCAGAAGCAGACAAAAAAGCAACAGAAGATTTCATCTACTGGTTATATTCAAGCACAACTGGAAAAGATTATGTTACAAACAAACTTGGTTTCATCGCTCCATTTGACACATTCGCTGATTCAGAAAAACCAACTGATCCTTTAGCTGTAGAAATCTTAAACTGGATGTCTAAACCTAACACAACTTCAGTTTCTTGGAACTTCACTTTATTCCCATCTCAAAGATTCAAGGATAACTTTGGTTCTGATTTACTACAGTACGCTCAAGGTACAAAAGATTGGGCATCAATCAAACAAGACGTAATATCTGATTGGGCAAAAGAAAGCTCAGCTGGTATGTAAAAAATTTCTTATCATACTGTAAAAGATAATTTTACAGTATGATAACTTTACTTTTATAAGAGGTAACATTATGGAAAAGAAGAATAAAAATCTAAGAAAATATTTTCCTATCTTTGTATTACCTACACTAATTGCTTTTGCACTGTTCTTTATTGTTCCTTTCATTATGGGAATAGGCCTTTCATTCACAAAGTTTGCAACAATCAACAATGCCAAATGGGTTGGTTTAGATAATTATATAAAAGCTTTTACATTTGATAATGAATTCATTCATGCACTAGGATTTACATCTCTTTTCACAATTGTTTCCATTATTACTGTAAATGTTTTTTCATTCGCTCTCGCATTATTATTAACAAAAGGAATAAAAGGTACTAATTTTTTCAGATCTGTATTCTTTTTACCTAATTTAATTGGTGGAATTGTACTTGGTTACATTTGGAACCTATTGATTAACGGTGTATTAATCAAGTTTGGAGTAGATATTACATTTGCTTCTAAATATGGATTCTGGGGACTTGTACTTCTTACAAACTGGCAGCTTATTGGATATATGATGGTAATTTACATTGCCGGACTTCAAAATATTTCAGAAGATTTACTAGAAGCTGCAAGTATTGATGGAGCTTCTCCATTTACAATTCTTTTCAAAATCAAAATACCGATGGTTATGCCTTCAATTACAATTTGTATGTTCTTAACACTTACAAATACATTCAAGATGTTTGACCAAAACTTAGCATTAACAGCTGGAGCTCCACAGAAAACAACAGAAATGCTTGCACTAAATATTTACAACACATTCTACGGACGTATTGGTTGGCAGGGAGTTGGACAAGCTAAAGCTGTAGTATTCTTTATACTCGTTGCAGTAATAGCTTTTATCCAGCTTAAATTAACAAATAGAAAGGAGGTTGAACAATGATGAACAAGAAAAAATCAATTTCAAATCATATTTCATTCTGGATTTTGTCTATTCTTGCAGTGATATTCTTCATTCCTATCTTCCTAGTTTTAATTAATTCATTTAAATCTAGATTATATGTTTCAACTATGCCGTTCAGCTGGCCTAGTGGTGAATTATTTGTTGGATTCGAAAATTACATAAACGGACTAAAAACTTCTGGACTTATTCGTTCTTTCTTTCATTCAGTTTTCATTAGTTTTTTCTCTGTTGTTTTAATAATAGTTTGTACATCTATGACTGCTTACTATATTGTAAGAATGAAGTCTAAGTTTGCAAATGTACTATATTACATATTTGTCTTTAGTATGATAGTTCCATTCCAAATGGTAATGTACACACTGACTTTTGTTGTAACATCAATCAATTTTGATAATATATTTGGTATTGTCATAGTTTACCTTGGATTTGGAGCCGGATTATCTGTCTTCATGTTCACTGGATTCATAAAAGGCATTCCTCTAGAGATAGAAGAAGCCGCAACTATTGATGGCTGCAATCCATTGCAGATTTACTTTAGAGTAGTTTTCCCTATGCTAAAACCAACAATCATAACTGTAGCAATCTTGAACAGCATGTGGATTTGGAACGACTATTTGCTTCCTTATTTAATTTTAGGAACAAGACAGAAAACTATTCCAGTAGCAATCCAACTTGCAATGCAAGGAGCTTACGGAGCTACTGATTACGGTGGATTTATGGCAATGCTAGTTCTTGCAATTATTCCAATAATTTTGTTTTATATATCATCACAGAAATATATAATTAAAGGTGTTATCTCTGGAGCAGTAAAAGGATAAATTTAAAATTAAGGAATATAGTGAATGACAATTAAGGATATTGCTAAAGAATGTAATTGTGGAATAGGTACAGTTTCTAGAGTTTTAAATAATCATCCAAGTGTAAGCGAAGAAACAAGAAAGAGAGTATTAAACATTGTTGAAAAATATGGAT
The DNA here is from genome assembly GCA_964344405.1 of uncultured Treponema sp. GTDB lineage: Bacteria > Spirochaetota > Spirochaetia > Treponematales > Treponemataceae > Treponema_D. Next base: position 2,525 of record CAYFND010000022.1, read on the forward strand.
TTATCCTAAATAGAAATGCAAAAGAACTAAAAATGCATGATAACAAGACAATCGTTGTTTTTGTAAAAGGTACATCAAACGTTCTTCTGAATTCTATGTTGGAGATAATTCAAAAGCGGATGGAACCTCTTCCGTTTAATGCCAGCGTAATCAATCTTGACGAAGACGATAATGAGGCTCTAAGTGCAAACAAAGTTTATTATGAACAGAAACCTATTGGCATGATTTTTCTTGGCGGTAGCCCTGACAGATATAAAGATGATTTTTTAAAAATAAAGATTCCTTGTGTTTTTATTTCAAATCAAGCTGAATCATTAGATAACAAGAATATTTCTAGTGTAAGTACAGACAACTTGTTAGCATCTGAGTTTTCAACTGATTATTTAATAAACAAAGGACATACAAAGATTGGTGTTATTGGTGGAAATTTAGAAAGTTCAGAAATCAGTAAAATTCGTTTTCAAGGATTTCTGAACTCCATAAATAAAGCTCACCTTGATTTTGATTTTAATAAAGCTTATGTAACCTCAAAATATTCGTATTCAAGTGGTGCTAAAGCTGCAAAAAAGTTGATATCACAATACCCCGACCTTACAGCAATTTTTACAATGTCTGATACTATGGCAATTGGTGCTTGCAGACAATTAAAAGATATGAATTACAGCATTCCAAATCAAATATCAATAATCGGATTTGATGGTCTGTCTGTGGCTGACTTTTATTGTCCAAGACTAACTACCATTAAGCAGCAGGAAATCATCTTGGCTGAAGAAGGCCTTAACATTCTACTAAATTCCATTAATGAAAAAAAAGAAGCAATTCACAAAATTATTCCTTTTAAATTAATTCCCGGAGAAAGTGTAAAAAATTTAAGTGCAAATTAAGCACTACACTTTATATAAAAAAAGGCAAACAAAATGAATATTTTCAACATAAGGGCAAGCGGTGTTCTTATGCATATTTCATCTCTCCCAGGTGATACCGGTATAGGTACGCTCGGAAAGAATGCATATAGATTCGTAGATTTCTTAAAGAAATCTGGACAAACTTATTGGCAGATGCTGCCAATTTGTCCAACTAGTTTTGGTGATTCACCATATCAAAGTTTTTCTACTTTTGCAGGAAACCCTTATTTTATAGATTTTGAACTCTTAGAAAAGGATGGCTTCTTACAAAAAAGTGATTATGAAAATGTAAAATGGTGCGATAGCGAGACATCTGTTGATTACGGTAGACTTTATCAAGAAAGAAGCTGACTACACAGCTTTTTGTGAAGAAAACAAGTCATGGCTCTCTGATTATGCCCTTTTTATGGCAATAAAAGATGAACATGATGGAAAAGCTTTTTATTCATGGGAAAAAGACATCAAATGTAGAAAAACTGAAGCCGTTGCTCAATGGACAGAAAAATGTGCAAAAAAAATTGAATATTACAAAATTCTTCAATATTTATTTTTTCACCAATGGTATTTGCTAAAATCATACGCAAACCAAAATGGAATCAAAATAATTGGCGACATACCAATCTACGTTTCCGGTGATAGTTCTGACGTTTGGACAAATCCAGAATTGTTTTTATTGGATGAAAACATCACTCCAATAGAAGTAGCCGGATGTCCACCTGACGGATTCTCACAAGATGGTCAATTATGGGGTAATCCTGTCTACAATTGGGAAACTCTAAAACAAACAAATTATTCATGGTGGTTAAAAAGACTTTCTGGAAGTTTGAAGATTTATGACATCTTAAGAATTGACCATTTTAGAGGTTTTGATTCATTTTATTCAATTAAATATCCTGCTCAAAATGCTAAATTCGGAAATTGGAACAAAGGTCCGGGAATTGATTTGTTCAATACAATAAAACAAACATTTCCTAACATTCCAATCATAGCGGAAGATTTGGGATTTTTAACGCAAAGTGTAAAAGACCTCCTTAAGGAAACTGGCTTTCCAGGAATGAAAGTACTTCAATTTGCTTTTGATTCAAGAGAAAAAAGTGATTATCTGCCATTCAGATATTCTCAGAATTGCATAGTTTACACTGGAACTCATGATAATGACACAATTCTAGGATGGACAAAAACAGCAAATCCAGATGATATCAACAATGCGTTAGACTACTTTAGAATTACAAACAAAAACGATTTACGTGAAGAGATGATGATTGCCGCCTTATCCAGCGTATCTAATACTTGTATTTTGACAATGCAAGATTTATTAGGATTAGATTCTGACTGTAGGATGAATATTCCTTCAACAGTTGGAAAAAACTGGAAATGGAGGGCAACTGAAAATCAAATCAATGATGAAGTAGCGTCATTCCTTTTAAAATATACAAAATTATACGGAAGATAATAAAAAATGAACGATTTAATAAAAGAAATAGCAAAAACTAAATATCAAAAACAAATAAAAGATTTATCTGCTGTTGAACTGCATGATGTAATTTCTTTTTATCTAATGAATAAGATTTCTGATGTCTGGAAAAGCTCCAAAGAAAAAGACTCAACTAAAAAACAAGCTTTTTATCTATCAGCAGAATTTCTTGTAGGAAGAGCAATTTACAACAATCTTCTTTGCACAAAATCTTATGATGAAATAAAGTCTTTTCTAGATAAAGAAGGCGCAGACATCAACTCTCTTGAAGAAATAGAAGATGCAGCACTTGGAAATGGTGGTTTGGGCAGACTAGCCGCTTGTTTCCTTGATAGTGCAGCTACTTTAGGACTTCCTCTAGACGGTTATGGAATCAGATACGGTTACGGCCTTTTCAAACAATATTTTGAAGACGGTTTCCAAAAAGAAAAAATTGATGATTGGGCAAGATATGGTGACGCTTGGTCAATTCGCAAAGACGACGAAACTATCTTAATTCATTTTGCAGATGGCGATGTAAAAGCTGTTCCTTATGATATGCCAATTATCGGATATGGAGCAAACCATATTTCCACACTTCGTTTGTGGCAGGCTGAACCTCTAGAAGAATTCAACTTCGAACTATTCAATAATCAGGAATACGATAAATCTGTTCACAATAAAAACCGTGCAGAAGATATTTCCCGCGTTCTTTATCCAAATGATTCAACAGAAAAAGGAAAACTTTTACGCTTGAAACAACAATATTTCTTCTCTAGTGCCTCCCTTCAGAATATCCTTATGAATTTTGAAAAGAAACATGGTGGAAATTACTCGCTTCTTCCAGATTTTGTTACCATTCAATTGAACGACACTCATCCTGTAATTTCAATTCCGGAATTGATAAATCTTTTAACACAAAAAGGATTATCATTTATTGAGGCTTTTGAGATAACTAAAAAAGTATTCAATTATACAAACCACACAATCATGCAAGAAGCTTTGGAAAAATGGGATTTAAGACTGATAAAGAAAGTTTCTCCAAAAATTGCAAACATAATTATTAAAATCAACACGCTCTTCAACTCTGAATTAGCCAACAATAAGACTTCCAAAGAATTCCTTCCAGAATTACAAATTATTCAAGACGATACTGTTCACATGGCTTATCTCGCTTGTTTTTGTTCTTCTCACATAAATGGTGTCGCAAAAATCCACACAGAAATTCTAAAGAACAAAGTCTTAAAACAGTGGTATCTGCTTTATCCTACAAAATTCCAAAATAAAACAAATGGAATCACACAACGCCGCTGGCTACGTCTTTGCAATCCAGAATTATCAGACTTTATTACAAAACTTTTGGGTAATGAAAACTGGGTGACAAATCTTACAGAATTAAAGAAGTTGGAAAAATATGCTGATGATGAATCAGTTTTAGACCAGTTCTTAAAAATAAAAACACAGAATAAACACAAATTAAGCGAATATATGAATCTAAAAAATGATTCCCAATTTGATGTTAATACAATTGTTGATGTTCAAATAAAACGCCTTCATGAATACAAACGTCAATTCCTAAACATTCTTGCTATTCTTGAACTTTATTTTGAGATAAAAGAAGGAACTCTTAAAGATTTCACACCAACAACATTTATTTTTGGTGCTAAAGCCGCTCCAGGTTATGCCCGTGCAAAAGGAATAATCAAACTAATAAATGAAGTTTCATCATTGATTCAAAAAGACGAATTGGTGAGCAAGTACATCAAAGTTATTTTTGTAACTGATTATAACGTTTCTTATGCAGAAAAAATTGTCGCTGCCGCTGATGTATCAGAACAAATCTCAACAGCTGGAACAGAAGCCTCAGGAACAGGAAATATGAAGCTTATGTTGAATGGAGCTGTCACTCTTGGAACTTACGATGGAGCCAACATTGAGATTGTAAACGCCAGTGGAATTGAAAACAACTATATTTTTGGCGCCCATGTTGAAGATATAGAAAAAATTGAAAAAGTTTATAATCCAAAAGATTTCTACCAATCAAACTTCAAAATTCGCCGATGTCTGGACACATTGATTGACGGAACTTTCAGCGATAATGATACAGGCATATTCAAGGAATTATACACTTCAATTCTAGAAGGAGCTTCTTGGCACAAAGCTGACAATTATTATCTTCTTTATGATTTTAATGATTTCTTACAAAAGAAAATCCAATTGAACAAAGATTACAAGAATAAATATTCTTTTGCAAAGAAGATGTGGTTAAATATGTGCAATTCGGGTATATTTTCTTCAGATAGAACTATTAGTGAATATGCCAAAGATATTTGGAATATCCACTAAATAAAAAAAGCGTATTTCAAGGAGTGTTTCCAATCTTGGAGGCACTTCAACTCTGAAATATGCTTTTTTTTATTTTACTCTACTTTGACTATAAATTGCCACTTTCTGCAGCTCCAGGAAGTCCAATATCTTTTCTGTAGAATGCTTTATCAAATTTTATAGATGAAATTCCTTCATAGGCCTTTGTCCAAGCTTCTTTAAAAGTTTCTCCAAAAGCACTACAAGCAAGAACCCTTCCACCGCTTGTCAATAAATCACCAAAAGCTTTATTATCTTTAAATTTTCTATTACCTTCAACAGCACCTGCAATAAAGATCTTTGCTTCTGAATCTTTCAATATTTTTTCATTTATTGTGATTGGAACATTTTTCTCATACATTCCAGGATAACCACCAGAAACAATTACAGGAGCAACTTGATAGCCTTTCTTCCATTCAAATTTAAACTGATTTAAAGTACCGTTCAAAATTGAAGTACACATATTCAAAAAGTCAAAATCCATCAACGGTAGAACAGCTTGAGTTTCTGGATCGCCTAATCTAACGTTGTATTCAAGAAGTTTTGGACCATTTTTTGTTATCATAACGCCAAAGAAAATAAATCCCCTGTAATCAAACTTTTCTTTAATCAAACCTTCTTTTGTAGGTTCAAGAATATCTTTGTTGAATTTTTCCATTATGCTTGAAGTTACATCATCAAGCGGGCAAATAGCTCCCATTCCACCAGTATTCGGACCTTTAGCTCCATCCATCAATCTTTTATGGTCTCTAGCTGGCAAAAATGGCACGATACAAGCATTGCCTTGAACAGCATATTCTGGAGTGACAGAAACAGCAGCTAAAATTGAAATCTCAACACCTTCAAGATAGTCTTCAATTACAACTTTTTTACCTGCATCTCCCACTCTTCCAGATTCCATTATATCTTCAACAGCATCAAGTGCATCTTTTTCTGTAGCGGCAACAACAACACCTTTTCCGGCAGCCAATCCATCAGCTTTAATTACAATTGGAGCACCATGTTTTTTGATATATTCACAAGCGGCATTTTTATCAACAAAAGTTTCACTTGCAGCACAAGTTACACCATATTTTTTCATAAAGGATTTTGCTAAATCTTTACTTGCTTCCAATTGAGCTCCAGCCTTTTTAGGACCGACGCAAGGAATCTCAGCATTCCAAAATACATCAGCAAGACCTTCAGAAAGAGGATCTTCCGGGCCTATTACAGCAATTCTGCAATTTTCGTGTTTAGCAATTTGAACATAAACATTATCGTTTTCATTTAGGTAATCACATTTTTTTGGATTAATATTTATACATTTCTCTTCATTTGCTGTTCCACCATTACCTGGAACTACAATAATTTTATCAACCAAAGGACTTTGAGCCAATTTCCAACATATAGCGTGCTCTCTTCCGCCACTTCCAATTACAATTATATTCATAGATACATTCTATTGAAAAAAAAACTTTCTATCAATAATATGTATTTAACATGGAATATTTTTTCTTGGGCATAGCTCTTTTAATCATAATTTTCTTATTATTAGGATTTATTCATTTTAGTTCTAAAAATAACAACTCTTCAAAGAAAACAAAAAAACAAGGACCTTCATTTAATAAATGCCCCATTTGTGATTCACCGCTTTATCCCGGAGAAAACATTATTTCAAAAGTCTACCGACCGATGGATGTTCCAGACCAACTTTGCACAATTTCAGGATGTCCACATTGCTTCCCAGTTCCAGAAGTTGGAATATCTAGACTTTGCCCAGTCTGTCATTCAAAAATCCCTCTTTCAGGACATCTAACAGCCCGCCTCTTCAATGAAAAAAACAACAAGAAACACGTCCATATTCTTGGGTGTTCAAATTGCAGAAAAAGTAAATAATTTTTCTTTTTTTACTAAACAAATTTTATCAAACTCCGATATTTAAAATATAGGGTGGTGGAAACCCGTGAGATATACCACATGGTGGCTAATCCCCACCAGAAGTTTATCAAGAAAACAAGAAAAAGGAGTTTTATTATGGTTATTAATCACAATATGAGCGCTATGTTCGCTCAACGTTCCCAGGGAATTCAAGACTTGAATCAACAGAAAAGCATGGAAAAGTTATCTTCAGGATTAAGAATTAATCGTGCAGGTGATGATGCTTCTGGTTTCTTTCCCATGGTTTTCTCCATAAAAAAACC
>CAYFND010000022.1:9436-10410 GCA_964344405.1 uncultured Treponema sp.
ATGCTTCTGGATTAGCAGTATCAGAAAAAATGCGTGCTCAAATTAGAGGTTTAAATCAAGCTTCAGAAAATGCATCTAACGGTATTTCTTTTATTCAAACAACTGAAGGATATTTACAAGAAACAACTGACATCGTTCAGCGTATTCGTGAATTAGCAGTTCAATCTTCAAACGGTATTTACAGTGCTGAAGATCGTATGCAGATTCAAGTTGAAGTTTCTTCTCTTATCGCTGAAGTTGATCGTATTGCATCAACAGCTCAGTTCAACGGAATGAACATGTTGACTGGTCGTTTCGCTCGCCCAACAGGTGAAAATGTTGTTACAGGTTCTATGTGGTTCCATATTGGTGCTAACATGGATCAGAGAACTCAAGTTTACATTGGTACAATGTCAGCTGCAGCTCTTTCTTTACGCAACGTTGGAGATGAATCAATCATGTCTCTAGAAACTCCAGATGAAGCTAACCGTGCAATCGGAACTTTGGATGAAGCTTTGAAAAAGATTAACAAACAACGTGCAGATTTAGGTGCTTACCAGAACCGTCTAGAAAAAACAGTTACTGGACTTGATATCGGTGCTGAAAACTTACAGGCTTCTGAATCTCGTATTCGTGATACAGATATGGCTTCTGAAATGGTTGACTATACAAAGACAAACGTTCTTTCACAAGCAGGAACAGCTATGTTGGCTCAGGCAAATCAGAACTCACAGAACGTTCTTTCTTTACTCAGATAGAGTGTTTCTTAACGGACGATGTCAAAAGTCGTCCCAACAAAAAAACCGAAGAAAATCTCTTCGGTTTTTTTTATTTAACTTGTTCAGACTTAAAACGATAAAAACTAAAAAAGCTTTTTACTTTCTTCTAACAGTAAATTCAACTTTTGTCTCTTTACTCATCTTTGCATTTCTTTTCTTGTATTTTTTGTACAAAACTTCTTGAGCTCTAATCTTAACGTCCTTCTTATCCCCTCT
>CAYFND010000022.1:10420-23282 GCA_964344405.1 uncultured Treponema sp.
ATTATCTGTAAAATAAACGTCCAAAATCGATTTAATTTCAGCAAAAACATCTTTATCAAAAATCGGGAACATTAATTCAATTCTCTTATCCAAATTTCTAGACATCCAGTCTGCACTTGAACAATATAATTCAGGAATTCCACCATTTTGAAAATAGAAAACCCTTGCGTGTTCCAAATATCTATCAACGATTGATACAACGTGAATATTCTCACTCATTCCTTTTACACCAGGAACAAGCATACAAATTCCCCTAACATTAAGCAAAACTTTAACACCAGCCTGACTCGCCTTATACAAAGCCTTAATTATTTCACTATGAGTCAAACTGTTCATTTTTGCCATAATCAAGCCTGGATTCTCTGGAGAACTCTTTTCAGTCTCACGCTGAATCATCGCCAACAACCTAGACTTCAATGTAACAGGAGCCATTCCCAAACAGTTCATTTTCTGCAAATTTGAATAACCAGTAACCAAATTAAAGAACTGTGTTGCATCATTGGCTATATCAACATTAGCTGTAAAAATAGAGATATCAGAATATAGTTTTGCTGTTTTTGGATTATAATTTCCTGTAGCCAAATGAACGTATCTTCTAACAGTTCCAGCTTCTTTTCTCATTACCATCAAGATTTTTGCATGAACTTTTAAGTTTACCAGGCCATAAATTACAGTGACACCTGCATTTTCCAATTCACTAGCCCAAGCAATGTTACGCTCTTCATCAAATCTGGCTTTTAATTCAACAAGTACAACAACTTGTTTTCCTTGTGCTGCAGCTCTTTCCAAAGCGGCAATAATTGGTGAATCACGTCCAGTTCTGTATAAAACCATCTTTATTGCTAAAACATCAGGGTCGTCAGCAGCATCAGAAATAAATTTTATTACAGGATTATAAGATTCATATGGAACATGTAAAACTTTATCATGAAGCTTTAAAATATCCCAATAAGGTTTATCTTCTGGCAAATCACTTGGATAAAAGTGCTCCCAATTTTCAAAACTCATTTTTTCACTTTCATCAATGTCACGTAATTCCATCAATGATGAAATATTTACAGTTCCACTAACTTGGTAAACATCGTCTTCATCAAGTTCCAAGTTCTTCATAAGGAAATTCTTAATACTTTCGCTGGAAGAATTACATACTAATTGAATAGGAAAAGACGATTTACGCTGAACAAGAACTTTTTCCATTTCATGAATAAAATTAGTTCCAGATTCCTCATCAACTGCAAAATCTGCATCTCTAACAACTTTAAAAGTCAAAGTTTCTTCAACTTCAAATCCCGGAAACAATTGTGTTCCACATTGACTGATTATGTCTTCCAACAATGTAAACTGCTTCTGTTTCTTAATACTTGGCAACCAATAAACATTTGGAATACTTGAAGGAATTTGAACAATTGCGATTCTGTTTTCTTCTTTTCCTTTTAAATCTTCAGATACAGTCTTTATTCCAGAAATTGGCTTCAACTTAAAAGCAACATAATTGCTTAAATTGATAATATGAGGAAAATTCTCCAAATCAGTTCTTAATGGAGTTAATAATGGGAAAATTTCTGAACGGAAAAGATTTAGAATATATTCTTTTTGATGCAAAGTATAATCAAAAACTTTTTCATAAATAATTCCCTTTTCTGCCAAAGCTGGCAATATTTCATTAATCAAACAATCCTGCTGTTGTCTCACAATCTGATGAGTCCTCATAGAAATACTCTTCAACAACAATTTTGGAGTTAAATTTGAAATATCGCTTTTATCAGCGTCAATATAATTCTGTCTTTTTACAGAAGCAACTCTAACTTGAAAAAACTCATCAAAATTACTGGATACAATTGAAAGAAATTGCAATCTTTCTAGTAAAGGAAAATCTTTATTCAATGCTTGATTCAAAATTCTTGCATTAAACTCTATCCATGACAATTCCCTATTAAAATATTTTGTTTCCATATTTTTTTCCTAAGTGCTTATTATGATAATATAATTTTATATCCAAATACAGATTCGAACATACTAGCTTTTTCTGACAATGCAATTTTCTCCAAAACGGTATTCTTTGCATTTTTTGTGTGAATAAATAAAACATCATGTTGAAGTCTAAGTGAAAAATCAGAGAATTTCTGAATATGACCTCTATCAAGAGCATCAGCAATTCTTAAAATTGATGTTAACTTCAATATAATCATTCTGTCTGAACGAGGAAGCAGCTGGAATCCATCATAATCCTGCGGCATAGCTTTTCCCCTATGAAAATTTGCAATTTCCGAAACTATAGTTTTATCAGATCTTGATAAACCAAATATTTCAGAATTATGAATAATATAATGGCTGTGCAAATTGTGATTTTCTGAACAGATAAAAATTCCTATATCATGAAGAATAGCTGCAACTTCCAACAAACAACGAGCGTGTTCATCAAATGCAATTTCTTCTTTTAAAGTGTCATAAATTTTTAAAGAGATCATTCGCACACATTCAGCATGAATCTCATCACCGTGATATTTACGTAAAAGATTTCTTGCTGAAGCTGTAATCTGCATATTGAATTCTTTTTGAATTTCATCATTCTCTGTAGAAATCTTACTTAAAATATAACCGTTTCTAATATTTGTTTCTGGAACAAGGATAGTTTCAACTTTTGTCAGGTGGATAAACAAATTATAAATCAATAAACTAACTTGCAGAGTTTCTGCCTCATTATAAGAAATCTTAAAACGGGCAACACATTCATCAATTGAATAATCTTGAATCTCTTTTACAAATTTATCAAAATCATCCCTTTTAATTCCCCACAAGAAAGTAGAGATTGGATGACCTACCATAATGTCGGCAAGAGTTGTATCTGGACCAACAGCAATAAATTGCTTTACATCAGAAAGACTAAGCTCACTTTCTAAAGAACCTTTTGTGTTATTGATAGTTTCTTGAACATAACGCTGCATATCATCATAAGAAGTTGTCATGGAATTCATCTGTTGTTCAATACGAACAGTTCCAAGTTTTAAACTATGAACACCAGCCATCTTGCCATTTGAAATCATCATTAATTCTGTAGTTCCACCGCCAACCACAAGAATTACAGTATTGTCTTTTTTAATATCAACGGGTTCATCTTTAATACAGTCTTTTACGGCAAGATACATTAATTTATTTTCTTCAATGCCGTCAACAATTTTTACTTTAAAACCAGTTTGAACAAAAATTCTATCCAAAACAGCGTCGCTATTATTTGCCTCTCTAAAAGCATTTGTAGCAAAAATACTAGTTTCTGAAGGTTGAATTCCCCAACCCAATAATTGTTCACGATATCTCTTCAAAATTTCTATACACAAATTCTGAGTTTCTCTGCTTATTGAGCCTGTTGTAAAAACGTCTCGGCCTAAAGGAAGTGCTTTTTCTGAACGGTCCAGAACAGTTTGTTTTCTATCGGCAGTAACTTCCGCAATCAACAAACGTACACCTGTAGAACCTATTTCTATTACTGATTCTGAAGCTGCCATATAATCTCCTTCCCATTAAGATTAATTAAAGTTTATCAATAAGCATTGAACATTTACCAGATGGAATAGGTAATGTCTTCTTTTTCTGATTTAAGATATTGATTGTGAAATAATAAAGCTTTTCACTTTCCATTTGAATTTCCCAACCACGATTACTTTTTGTGCTTAATATCGTTATTAAGTTTCTCTTTAATGACAGATTTTCAATTCCCATAATCTCAAGATTAGGAATAATCCAGTCAACTGTCTTTCTTGGCAAACTGATTGAAAGTCCTATTACGTTTTCAATAATCAATGCAATTGTAGAAAGAGCTGTTGTAACAATATAACGACTTCTTGGGAAAGATGAATTTCCTTCCATCATAGCTTTTCCTTCTTTTGTTGGAAGATAAGCTTCATACAAATCGCCGGTTTTATTCTCATCATTTGGAAGAAGAGCTTCCAGTAAGAAATACAAGTGCCTAATTGAATATTCCCTTGCTATTTCATATTGATTGTATTTTTCCAAACCTTTAATTACCATAAAGTCCAATGCTGGCAAGACACTTCCACAGCAACCGTTTCCTGTTTCAGAAAAGTGTGGGTCATCAGCACTTAAAGTTGGGAATGGATGTTCTGTTCCAAAAGCTTTTGGATTGTTCAAATATTCAACAAGTCTGTCAGCTTTATCTGCATTTGGAATTTCGGCCAACATAACCCAATATGAAGCCAAAGTCTTTACGCTCAATCTTTTTTCATCTTTATCCAAATCATAATAAAAATTAGTTTCATTATCCCACATCAAAGAATTGATACGAGTTTTAATAGAAAAATACATTTTCTTATATTGGAAACTTAAATCTTTATCATTAAGGATGTCACCCAAAGCAGACATATATGAAGCGTTAATAGCCATACAAGCGTTAAAATCAACTGGATAATACGCTCCGTCCCTTGGACAGTTCATCAATTCACTAACAGCAAGAGGAACAGAATATAATCCATTTTCTTGTTTAAAGTTTGCATCAATCCAAGCCATATATTTCTGCAAAATTGGCATTACTTCTTTAATACGTCTTTTATTTGCAGATTTGTGGTATAAGTTGAATTCAGCCCAAGCAAACAATGGTAATCCCAATCCTTCTGGATTTTCTGAAGATTCACATTTTTCATCAGTTGTAACATCGTACATCCAACGAATAGCACCATTTTCCTCTTGTTTTGAATAAAAATAATCAATATTTTTACAAGCATCAAAATTTCTATTTGAATAAACCAAAAAGAAAGAAGAAATAATTGATTCAAATTGCTTAATTACATATTTCTGGTTTTCTGGATATATGAAAAATCCGTCATTATCTTGTTCACCGGTCTTTGGATTAATCCAAAAAGCTGAAATCCAAGACCAAGTTTTATTATAAATATCTACAAAATCCTGATCATAAAAATGGATTTTGGGGAAATCGTGCTTATTCACAAGAACTCCTACTAATCAATTGTATTGAAATTCCAAAAAGACATATCAATTGCAAAAAATAACATTATTATACTATACCATATTTTTTGCAAAATGGATTACTTTTCTGTGAAAAATTTCTTTTTTTTCAGTTTTTTAACATTTCTATTCTTGACACAAAATTATTTGTACATTAATAGATTTTGTCATTTTGAAACTTTATATAGCGGCGAGTCCAAGTTTTATATCTTCAATGATATCATCAACGTTTTCTAGACCGCAGCTGAATCGTACAAGACCACCATCAATGCCAGCTGCAACTAATTGTTCTTCAGAGAGTTGTCTATGTGTAGCACTAGCAGGATGTAAAACACAAGTTCGAATATCAGCAACATGTACTTCATCACTAGCCAGTTTTAAAGCATCCATGAATCTAACAGCAGCTTTTCTTCCGCCTTTGATACTGATTGAAATTACACCACAAGTTCCATTTGGAAGATATTTTTGAGCTCTGTCGTAATACTTGTCGCCTTTTAAGCCTGGATAAGAAACGCTAGCAATTTTATCTGATTTTTTGAAGAATTCGGCAACAATCATTGCGTTTTCACAATATTGCTTCATTCTAACAGGAAGAGTTTCCAATCCCAAATTCAATAAGAATGCACTGTTTGCAGCAGGATAACAACCAAAATCACGCATCAACTGAGTACGAGCTTTTACTATGTATGCAGCTTTTCCAAAATCACCGACGTATTTTAATCCATGATAACTTTCATCTGGTTCAATAAAATCAGCAAAGAAACCTGTTGCTTTGTTTGCTTTTACCCAATCAAAATTACCACTATCAACAATGGCTCCACCACCTTGAACAGCGTGTCCATCCATATATTTTGTTGTGGAATGAACAACAATATCTGCACCAAATTCAAAAGGACGGCACAAAATTGGTGTTGCAAATGTATTATCAACGATTAATGGAACATTCTTTTCATGAGCAGCCTTACTCCAAACGTCAAAATCAAAAACTGTTAAAGCTGGATTAGCGATAGTTTCACCAAAAACAGCTTTTGTATTTGGTTTAAAAGCTTTAATAATTTCATCATAAGTTGCATTAACATCAACCCAAATTACTTCTACTCCCAACTTTTTAAGTGTAAAACCAAACAAATTGATTGTTCCACCATAAATTGAAGAAGAAGCAATAAAGCTGTCACCTGCAGAACAAAGATTTAAAATTGAAAGTAAAGAGGCAGCCTGTCCACTAGAAGTAAGCATACAACCAACGCCACCTTCAAGAGCGGCAATTTTTTTCTCAACAGCTTCACAAGTTGGATTTGCAAATCTTGAATACATAAATTCTGTTGGTTTATCAAAAAGAGCAGCAACGTGATCACAAGAATCAAATCTATAAGTTGTACTCTGAACAATTGGCATTACGCTTGGTTCACCATTCTTTGGTGTATATCCTGAATGTAAACATTTTGTCTCTATCTTCATATTTTCCTTCTTTTTTAAATTATTTTTAATTTTCGATTAGTGATGGAACAATCTTATTCCATTAAAACACATAACCATATTGTAAATATCAGCTTCTTTAATTACTAAATCATCGCGAACAGATCCACCAGGTTGTGCAATTACTGTAACACCAGATTTTTTAGCTCTATCAATGTTGTCTCCGAATGGGAAGAAAGCATCCGAACCTAAAGCAACGTTTGTGTTCTTTTCTATCCAAGCTAATTTTTCTTCATGAGTAAATACTTCTGGTTTTGTCTTGAACACATTCTGCCATTTACCTTCAGCAAGAACATCCATGTATTCTTCACCAATGTAAACATCAATTGCATTATCTCTATCAGCTCTTTTAATTCCATCTACAAATTCAAGATTCAATACTTTTGGACATTGTCTGAGCCACCAATTATCAGCTTTCTGACCGGCCAATCTTGTACAATGAACTCTACTCTGTTGACCAGCACCAATACCGATAGCTTGTCCGTCTTTTACAAAACAAACACTGTTTGATTGAGTATATTTTAATACGATTAATGAAATTATTAGATTTTGTTTATCTTCTTCAGATAAGTTTTTGTTTTTTGTAACAATATTTGCCAAGGCTGAATTGTCAATTTTCATAAAATTATGACCTTGTTCAAATGTAACGCCAAAAACTTGTTTTCGTTCCAATGGTTCAGGAATGTAGTCTTTATCAATTTGAACTACACAATAATTGCCATTCTTTTTTGCTTTTAATATCTCCAAAGCTTTTGGTGAGTAAGAAGGTGCTATAACACCATCAGAAACTTCTTTTTTGATTAATAAAGCTGTTGCTTCATCACATTCATCAGATAAAGAAATAAAATCTCCAAAAGATGACATTCTATCAGCGCCTCTAGCCCTTGCATAAGCACAAGCCAATGGAGTTAATTCAACATCACCAACAAAGTAAATCTTCTTTAAAGTTTCAGAAAGAGGATTTCCTACAGCTGCTCCTGCAGGAGAAACGTGTTTAAAAGATGTTGCAGCAGGAATTCCTGTAGCTTCTTTTAACTCTTTTACTAATTGCCAACCATTCAAGGCATCAAGCAAATTAATATATCCTGGTCTTCCATTTAACACTGTTATTGGAAGATCTCCATTCTCTATAAAAACTCTTGCAGGTTTTTGATTTGGATTACAACCATATTTTAATTGAATTTCTTTCATGAATTTATTTTAAAAGATATTAACCTTTTGTTCAATTCTAAATGATTAAAAAGTGATTTTTATTCACCAGATTTTGCGTCTTTGTCAATTCTTTGAAATATTCGTTTTGAGATTCCGCTTATAGTATAAATTACAACTTCTGGACCAATTAATATTCCCACAAGCAAAGACCATCTATTCCAAAAAATACAGAACAATTCAATCAATACAACTATAAAAAGAATGATAGTTTTACCAAAATACTTAATACAAATGTTATATGAATTCTTAATATGATTTTTTAACTTATTATCATATCTGGCAACCAATGGATACGAATATAATAATCCAGCAATTACAAAAACTGTTGATATAATTGAAATCAAAATAATTATAAAAGAAACATCATCTTTATGAATTACAACTTGCCAAAGCAAATATAAGGCATAACCAAAAACAGCGGTAATCAACCAAAGAATTGTACCTTGCAAAAAGTTTTGTTTGAATGCTTTCCAAAAATCCTTAAAAATATATCCTTCTTCATCATCAACCATTTTTATTGTTACATAAAAAGCTGCTTCCGTTGAAGCTCCAATTGTTATTATAGGAATGCTAAAAAGAATCCATAACAAGTTGATAAAAAAAACATCAATCAACTTTGAAACAAATTTTGAAAATCCACTATTTATATTAAATATCGCCATAATTTACTCTACCATAATTTGGAATTGATTTTGTAATTTTTCATAAAAAAAGGCGAAATATTTTTCAATATCTCGCCTTTTTTGTAAGTTTATTTAATCACAAACTTATTTAGTTGCCTGTTTTTCAGCAGCTGCACGTTTTTTAGCATTTTCAATTGAGAAAGCACAACATTCATCATATCCGTATGATTTAGCATCAGAAATCATTTTAGTAACAATAGCTTCATATTCTGCATCTGTTTTTGCATAGATTGCATTCCATGAACCATTCTTAATACATTCTGCTACTTGAGCCCATTTCATTGCCATAGCTTCTGGAACACCAGGACCTGTATACAATGAACCAGGGATTAAACCATATTTTGTATTCTGTAAATATTCATCTGGTGTTGAAGCTTTTGCCCAGTTGCGCCAAGATTGTTCAATCTTTGTTTTAGCTGGAACTTGTTCTGATTCCCAGAAGAATCTGTTATAAACTTCACCTTTTGTTAATGGGTTTTTAGAATCAAGAGTCCAAGTTGTGTTGTTGATCTTGAAAGCTCCATCCATAAATGTTCCTTTGAAAGGAGCTGGAAGTTCATAGTTGTTTTGGTCAGACATAGCTTTTTTACCAACTTCAGTTAGGTAAGTTTTACCGTTCTTGATTTCCCAAGTTACGTTCTGTGGACCGTACTGTGTTGTTAAGAAACCTTCTGGAGTACAGAAGTAGTTATAGATTGCCATACAAAGTTCTGGATAAGCTGTTTTTGAACCAATAGTCCAAACACGGTTTCCACCATAAACACTCTGTCCATAAACTGCTGTGTGAGCGTCTTCTGGACAAACTGGGTACATTCCTTTTCCTGCTGATGTGTGTGTATCAGAGTTGTAAGTCTGACTTGCCATCCAGTTGAAAATATTGAAGAATGCAGTTCCGTTCTGATAGTCTTGAGACATACCATTATATTTCTGTGTTAAAGAATCTGGATCAACAAGACCTTTCTGGTTTAATTTATTGAAGAATTTCAAACAATATAGGTAAGGACCGTTATCTTCTAGAGCACCATGGAATTTACCTGTTTTAGAGTCAAACAAACCAAAATCAAATTCATCATATCCAAAATAAGCTGTTGCCAATGCTTTTACAAACATTACCATGTTTCCATCCCAATCGTTGAATAATGAAATACCATATGTTGGATTACCATTATCATCTTTAGGACAAACTTCCTTCATTTTTGCCAATACATCGATTAAATCATATAAATCTTTAACTCTTGGTTTACCAATTTTTTCATACAAATCGAAACGTATATCCCATGTATACATGAATTGTTGCAAATCTTTTGCAGATGTAGATACATTGTATCCAAATCCGTGAAGTTTTTTATCTGGAGAAACCATGAATTTATTGTTCTGAAGAGCAAGCTTCATGTTTGCATTGATATAAGGACCCCAATTCTGAAGAACTTTTTCTTCTTCCCAATCAAGTAACAATCCTTGTTTACAAGCATTCTGATATTTATCTGTGTTATCACCCCAGATTACTAAATCACCAAGGTTTCCAGCTTCCATACGAGTCTGGTATGCACCACCGATATCTGGAATAATATTCAATTTAACATTGAATTTTTCTAACATAATATCTGCGAACCATCCAGTTTGAATTCCTGAATAATTTGCCAACTGTGAATAAACATCAAGAGTTACAGTATTTTTTGGTTTAATCTTACTGATATCTCCTTCTTGTTTTGGTGCAGCTGTTAAAGTAGCAGTTGATAATACTGTCAAACCTAAAACTGCTGACAAAATTTTTGATCGTTTCATTTTTCCTCCTAATTGAATTACGAAACTATGAATTTCTAAACACTTAATTTAGAATATTTTACTAATTTAACCCTTTACAGCGCCAAGCATAATTCCTTTTACGAAATATTGCTGCATGAAAGGATAAACACAAAGAATAGGGATTGCTGTGACCATAGCAACCGTATATTGAATTGATTTTACATTTAACATTGCAAGACGTTCTGTTTCTGAAAGTCCAGTTGTTGCAGTTCCCATTGCAGCTGTTAAATTGCTTGATTGATTCAAATATAAGTACAATCTTTCTTGTAAAGTTTTTAACTGAGGTGCTCCAGCCATAAGGATTAATGAATCTTGGAAAGAATTCCAGTGTCCAACAGCTGTCCAAATTGCAATAGTAGCTAAAATCGGCTTACTTAAAGGCCAGATAATCTTTACAAAAACAGTCATGTAAGAAGCTCCGTCTATAGCAGCACTTTCTTCCATTTCTGCAGGAATTGATTCAATATAAGTTTTTACCATGATGATGTTGTAAACATTAACAATACCAGGAATGATATAACCCAAATAGTTATTTGTAAGTCCGAGCATCTGCATTGTTGTGAACCAAGGAATAATACCTGCACTAAAATACATTGTAACAATTAAGAATCTGTAACAGAATTTTCTATGCCACAATTCTTTCTTTGTAACTAAATAACCTACAAAACCACACGCTATAGTTGATGTTATTGTTCCAATAACTGTTCTTGTTACTGTTACAATAAAAGATGTTCCCAAACCGGTTACATTTTTAAGTGCAATATAATTCTTTAAATGAATTCCTCTTGGTATAAAGTTAACTAATCCTTTTGCTACCAAACCATTATCAGAAATAGTATTAATAAAAAGATAATAGAAAGGGAAAACACATATCAATGTAAACAATATAAAAAATAGTGAATTAACAATATTAAAAATTACATCACTAGCTGAATTTTTTTCGACCATAATATTTTACTCCTAACTCAAATCCTAGAATATACTAGTTCCACGAATCCATTTTGAAATCTTATTAGTCATAAAGAGTAATAAAACACTTATAAGGGATTTTGCCATACTAACTACAGTTGAGAATGGAATATTACTATTACTTGTTTGATCAAAACTCAATTGATAAACATATAAATCAAGAACTTGTATAGGTTTTACGTTTGTTGGATTTTTGAAAACTAAGTATTGTTCCATACCGTTACTCAAAAGGTTAGAAACAGACAAAATCAACAAAACAATGTATGTTGGGAATAATTCAGGCAAAGTAATATGAGCGATTTTCTGGAAGCGACCTGCGCCAGCAACTGTTGCAGCTTCATATAGTTGTTGGGCAATTACACTGATTGCAGCAATATACATAATTGCACTCCAACCAAGACCTTTCCACGTTCCCCACAACCACATCTTAATCCAAATATGAGAATCACCCATAAGCATATTCACACCACTTTTCCAAATGCCGGAATTTACCATAAGGCTGCTTATGAATCCTTGTGTTCCAAAAATACAGAATGCAATTGCATAAACCAATACCCAAGAAATAAAGTTTGGAATTGTAGTTAATGTTTGAATTACTTTTCTCATTCTTGTGTTCTTAATTTCTGCCAAGAAGATAGCAAAGAACATAGGAAGCCAGCTTCCCAAAATTCCAAGTCCACTCATAACAAGAGTGTTTCTCATAACACGAATAATATCGTTTCTTGTAGCTTCATTTTCAAATGGAGCCTTAAACCATTTTAGTCCGACCCATTTATCCAATGAAAGAATATCACCAGGCTTATAATCAAAGAATGCGTAGCGCCATCCCCACAAAGGCAAATATGAGAATACGAATACTAACAAAAGGAATGGCAAAATCATCAAGAACAGCTGCATCGGAGCATCAATATAACATTTCTCATCTTTTGCAGGAGCCGGAGTCTTAATGAACGAGATAATTGAAGAGATTAAAATCAAAATTCCTAAAACCAAGAAAATTGGAAGTTGGGAAGGTTCTACAGGTGACAATTTATCAACATTAGGTGATGAAATTACCAAGTTATAAGCATAAAGGATTCCCATCATACCAATAATTAAACCTGAACTTCCGCCCATAAGACAGATGTGACCATATTTCTTTAGTTTATTGTTTCCAACAGACATACAAGAGCCAACACCACAAGCAATGATTCCCAAACAAGAAACCATACTTGCAAAGAAAGCAATTCTCATTACAGAAGAAGGAAGCCAACCTCTAAGAAGGATTCTTCCCATATTCTCTGTGTAAACATTGTAGAAGAAGCCTGATGTGAACAAAGAAACGTTCCTACTAACTTTTTCTGAAATTCTAGCAGGATTTAATCCAGGAAGGAATAAAGTTATAAACAATAAAAGAGCTAGAATTCTGTAAGTAACCTGGAAAGGTAAAGCTGAAATTTCATTTTTTTCTGATTTGTCTGTTTTTGTTAAGAAAAATGATAATCCGGCGAAAACAAACAAAATTAAACTGAAAGCTATAAAAAGAGGTATGCCTTTTGGTGAAATTGGAGATACGTCAATTGTATCAAAAACATTATTCAAATTAGAATAAGCAATATTGTAATTCAACATGCTTAAGCAAACTAAAACACTTCCAGCTGCAATTACGATGTATCCAATCTTTTTTATTTTATTCTTTCCACAAGAAAGATAAAAACCAACAACACAAATTAAAACTGCCAAAACAGTAAATAAACTAG
>CAYFND010000023.1:0-11833 GCA_964344405.1 uncultured Treponema sp.
ACTTCCGGATGATAATAACAAAATTCTTTCATATTGTGATTACCAAAAATGAAAAAGGTAGGTTTGTTTAATACAGAAACGATGAAGTCAACATAATCCATTGGTAAGTCACCGGCACATAAAACAATATCTATATCTGAAAAAGTATTCAAAACATTTTGATTATAAATTAATGGGTCAACATAATCTGAAACACAAAGTATTTTCATTATTTACCAGCCGTTGAAAGTATAGCTTCTAATTTCTGCTTTTCAATTAATTCTACAGGTCTATTTTCTGCAAAATGCTTTGCTGTATTTGTAAATCCTGAGCTTGAACAAAGATAACCTTTTTGACTATTAAGTGATTTAATTAAATCAACTGATTCTCGGATACAAGAATCTTCTATTGGATTTGGTTCTCTGTAAAAACGTATAACAAATATTTGTTTTCTGACAGCCATCCAAGAATCTTCTTTTTTATCTACACATGTAATCTGGCAACCCCATTTCTCTAAATCACATGAAAGAACTTGATATTGAAATCCTTTTGTAACTGCATTCTTACAAATTTCACAAAAATTTTCATTGTTGGAGGTAAGGTAGTCTTTCATATAATCATTTGATTGTAATTCTTTGTATTCTGACAATTTAGCAGAAACATCCCTGAAACTTTTATTTTTTTTGTAGATGATGTCCCATTGTTCAATTGCCTTGTCAATTTTACGTGATTTTTCAAAGCAAGTGGCTAGGAAATATCTGGCATAAAGTGTTTCCGGATTAATGCTGTTGCTGTCTAGTTCAATTGCTCTCTGAAAGTCTACAGCTGCATTATCAAATCTTCCTGCTATTAAATAACATGAACCGTGTTCAATTATTGCTTTTTGTTTACATTCAGGAGCTCTTTGTGCTTTTTCAAATGCTTTTATTGCACCTTGTAAATCTTTTGCTTCTTTTAGAATTTTTCCCAGGTAGTAAAATGAATTATAATTTTCTGGGCTGAGGCGAATTGCTAAATCAATCTCTTTTTTTGCTTCGTTATATTGTTTTGTTCTGTAGAGCATTAATCCAATTTCTGCATGGGCTTTTGCATGATTTTTATTTAGTAAAACAGTTTTTTTCATAAATCCCAATGCAGCATCATATCTATTTTGAGCTTCGTATATTTGACCGCAATTATAGAAGTTTTCTGCATTTTGAGGTTCCATTTTTGTTAATAATAAAAAATGTTTTAAAGCTTCATTTTGTTGGTTATATTTTAATAGAAGGGATGCGTATTCTTTTCTGAAGTCAATTTCATTCAATTCATTTTCAAATAAAGCTGTTTCATTAACTATTTTATATTCGATAATTGCAAGTTCTGTTTTATTTTCTTTTATATAAGCTTTTCCTAGGTAGTAATGGGCCATATAGTTGTCTGAATCTTTTGCTATAATTTGCTTGGCTGTTTTTATTAAACTTTGTGTTTTTCCTGATTTTAACAATTTTGGAAGTACATCAGATTTTTTGGGAAGAAAAATGTATTTAAAAATGAAGAAAATCATTGCACAAATAAGACTGGCTAAAACAGCAAGGATAATAATCTGAATAGAGTTCATTTTTATTCCTCTAATAAAACAGTTTAAAGTAAGATTCTAATAGTTTCGATAATGATATAGGACATTATTAAAAATATAGTGTAAAACTCTTTCATAAAGAGTATATAATTTACGATAGTATGTCAAATATATAGAGGATAATTTATAATGCAAAATAAACTGAAAATATTGATTTTTTTCTTTCTTTTTCTAACTTATTTTTCTTTTTCAGAATCAAATGGAGAGAAACTTTTTTCAAATAACAAACCAATGGATGCAATTATTTCTCTTGAAAAAGAAATTTCAACAGGTGAGATTTCATCATTAACATATAATTTTTTAGGATTGAGTTATTTTCAGATTGGAGAATATCAAAAATCAATTGACGCATATGAACAGGGAATGAAATCACCAATTACAAGTAAAAAAATATTATTATATAATGAAGGTAATTCTTATTTTGCTCTAAAGAATTATGAAGAATCAATCAGATGTTATTCTTTAGCGCTTGTTTCTGATCCTTTGTATTCAAAAGCTTATTTGAATAGGGCCAATGCGTATGTCCTGTCAAATATATTGGATAAGGCGATAACTGACTATTCAAAGTATTTAACTTTAGAACCTGAAGATCCTCAAAAAGACAATATTTCTTCTTTAATTGATTTGTTGAATGCAGAAATAAATCGCCAGGAAGAGCAGAAGAAAATCGAAGAGGCTCAGAGGATTCAAAGAGAAAAAGAAGAGCAGCTTATGAAAGAAGAACTTGAGCGTCAACGTGTGGAAAAAGAAAAAGAAGAAGAAGCTAAAAGATTAGTAGAAGAGCAAAAAAGAGCGGAAGAGGCTGAACGACGTAAGAAAATGCTTGAAGATGTGGCTAATTCTTTGCAGAATACGGATTCTACAAATATGTCATCTGGTGCGGAAGATATTATTGATTATGAGCATGAATCTGAATTAGATTAATAGAAAGTGATTTTTGAATCGTTTTTAGTGAGGGGAAAATGTTAAATAGGAAAAAAGTTGCAATTATTGGTGGTGCGGTGGCATTAGTTTTGATTTTGGTTTTATCATTATCAATTCATTCTTGTACTTCAAAAAAAACTTCATCATCAACTGAAAATACTATAAAGCTTGCAAAAAATTATGCTTCGTTGGGTGAATACGACAGGGCTTTAAGTTTGCTTGATGAATTTTTATTAAAAGATGGTGACAATCAAGAGATAATTGATTTACTGAATGAAATTGTTCGTTCAAAAAAAGAAGCTGAATCTAAAAGTGTCACTCCAACTGAACCAAGTAGTGTAAAAGTTGATATTGATACATCTGATATTACTAGCGGATTGAATTCTGCAATGTCTTCCATGCAGGATGCTCTTAATCAGTCAAAGAAAGAAGCTGAAGAAAGCAGAAGAACTATGGAAGATTTCTTGAAGAAGCAAGATGAGCAAAAACAGGAAGAAGCTGCAGAAAGACTTGCCCAGCAGAAGGCTGAAGCTGAACAGAAAAAGATAGCTGAAGAGAAAAGAAAGGCTCAAGAAGAAGAATTGGCAAAGAAAAATGCTACCCTTAAAAAAGAAATTGATTCTGTTAATGAAGAAATTCGTTTGGGAAAAACAGCTTTGGCGACTGGAAATATTGATGAAGCCATGAAGCATTTTGAAAAAGCAAATTCAATTATGCCTTCAACAGATGATAACGGACAATTTTCAGCATCAAAAAAATCAGAGATGGCCGAAGCCTTGTATGATGCCGCTCAAAAAGCAAATTCAAAAGAAGATAAAGATAAATTGATGAAAGATGCAGTGGAAATGGCAAAGAAAGCTATTGCTGATAATCCTAATGATCCTGTATCTCACTATATTTTGGCTCAGAACGCGATGAATGAGAATGATTTACAACTGGCGCTTTCCGAGATGTTGAAAGCTGTTCAAAATGATCCAAATAATTATTTATACTATTATGATTTAGGAAAACTTCAGTATAGATTGAAAAAATATAGTGAGGCTGTAAGTTCGTTTACAACATCTTGTGAAAAAAATTCATCATATGCTCCAAGTAGATATAATTTGGGAATTACACAGAAACAACTTAAAAATGACACTGCCGCCCTTGCTGCATTCAGAAAAACTATTGATATTGACCCTCGCCATGAAAAAGCCTATATGGAGTTGGGACGTTTGTTGAAAAAAAGAAATGATTTGGTAGGTGCAATTGAAGCGTATAATAATGTGCTGAAGTTGAATAATACAAATACCGCGGCATTAACAGAATTGGCTTCTACTTATTATCAAAATAACAATATACAGCAAGCTGAAGATAGTTATAGAAAAGCATTGGCTTTATTGAGTTTGGGTGAAGAACAGATTTTAGTAAAATATAATCTTTCGACTGTTTTATATGATGAAAAAAAGATTGATGACGCAGAAAAATATGCAAGGGAAGCTTATGAAGGAATTGGCAATGTAAAAACAGATTCTTCAAAAGTTAATATTATTTACAATTATGCTTTGATTCTTGAAAAAAATGGAAAAACAGAATTGGCAATACCTTGTTATATGGAAGTTTTGAAAATAAATCCCAACCATAATAAAACTAAAATCAATTTAGGTGTAATGTATATGACGCTTGAGCCACCAAGCGTAGATACAGCTTTGAATTTATTCTTACAAGTTTATAACAGTCAAAATGATAACTTTGAAGCAAATAATAACTTGGGCAGCGCATATTTATTAAAAGAAGATTATGTGAATTCAATTAAATTCTTTCAGAATGCATTAAAAATAGAACCAAAAAATGATGCTGTCCGTTATAATTTGGCAAAGGCGTATGCAAAAAATGAAGACTACAACAATGCAAAAACTATTTATCTTGATTTGCTAAAAACTGATGATAAAAACTGGGATGCTTATATTGAACTTGCAAAAGTTTGTATGCAGCTAGCAGACAATACTAATGCAGAAAAATATTTGATTTATGTTCAAGAAAAAAATCCTTCATATAAATCTGCAGAAGTATCATCGTTGTTAAGTTCTTTTAACTAATGAAAACAATTGTTCCCGTGATAAGACTGTGTAAATCGGTCTTCCATGAGGACAGTGAGGGTCGGGGAGTTGAAACGCCTGTTCTACAAGTTTTTCTGCAACATCCCTGTCTATAACGTAACCATCTTTGATAGCCGCTTTGCACGCAGTTAGAGCGGCTATAGAACGGATTATTTCTTTTGGTTCTGTGTGTTTCACTAGAATTAAGGATTTTAATTCATATTCTGAACCAGTCCATCTTTCTGGAATTGAAGTTATTTCCCATTCTCCGTCGCATTTTTTTTCAGTAGTAAAACCTATTTTTGTTAGTTCATCTTTAATTTTTTCAATTTGATTGTCTTGAACTTTTGATTCTGTTTTTATTTTGTATGGAATTAACAGAGCCTGGCTTTTTCCTTGTGAAGAGATTATTTTGTCAAAAAGAATTCTTTCGTGAACGGCATGTTGATCCAGAATATACAAACAATCGTTTTTTTCAGCTAGAAGAAAAGTTCCAAGTGTGAATCCTATAAATTTCACTTTTGATTTTTCAATTATCTCATCATCTGTTTTTTCTGGATTATTTTGATTTGAAGATATTTTTAAAGCCATTTCAGCTAGATTATTTGTGTTGCTATAACTTGATGTTTTAATTCCTAAATATTTGGAGCGAAAATCAGTTTTGGGTGAATCGCCGCCTTCTGAAATTGAAGGCATTTTATAAGAAATATGCTTTTGATAGGAAGAGGAATCAATTGACTGTTGAGGTGTAGCAATTTTTGTTTCTGAAAAACTAAAGTCCAAATCTGGAGCATAATCTGCTGTTTTGTCATTATCAAAATTAGTCTTGCAATAATTCAACATAAAGTTTTTTATTGAAGAGCTGAGTGAATGGTGTAGTTCGGAAATATCGTAGAATTTTACTTCTTTTTTTGCCGGATGAATATTGAAATCAACAAGTTTTGGATTTATGTCTATAAAAACAGCTGCAACTGGATAAGTTCCGTTTGGAAAAAATCCTTGGCATCCATATTCAACTGCTTGAACTAGTGAATATTCTGAAATCTTTCTTTTATTTACAAAAATACTGATATCTTTTTTATTTGGCTTGCTGATTGCCGGTTCACCAATAATTACTGTGTATTTCCACAAAGGTTCTTTTGTTTGTTCGTCAGTTTCTTTTGATTGATTGTTGATTTCATTGAAAAGGGTGGCGTTTTCTGAAAAGTTATTGGCATCTAAAAATCTTTCTTTTAATGAATTAACAATTGGAAGTTCAACTTTTGTAACACCGTCAGAAATAAATTTGAATGCAATCTCTGGTTTGGAAAGGGCTTTTTCAATAAATGTGTTTTTACACATGATTCCTTCAGAACCCGGTCTTTTTAGAAAAATCCTTCGTGCTGGAAAACTGTCAAAAAGTCCTTCTAATTGAATAATTGTACCTTTTGTTAAAGCTGTTTCTTCTATCTGGTCATCTTGCAATATATTTTATTGTATTTTCCAACCGCCGCTTTGAATTGAAAGTCTGGAAACTGAAGCGATGGAACTGAGGGCTTC
Source organism: uncultured Treponema sp. (assembly GCA_964344405.1). Classification (GTDB taxonomy): domain Bacteria; phylum Spirochaetota; class Spirochaetia; order Treponematales; family Treponemataceae; genus Treponema_D. Next base: position 6,136 of record CAYFND010000023.1, read on the forward strand.
TCCTCTAAATCCCAATGTTTGAAGATTCATTAAGTCTGTTTCAGATGAGATTTTGCTTGTTGTATGAGGTTTTGCACAAATCAATAAATCGTCCTTTGACATTCCGCAGCCGTCGTCGATGATTCTGATTTTTTCTATTCCACCACCTAAGATTTCGACTGTAATTGAAGAAGGTTTTGAATCAATAGCGTTATCCATCAATTCACGAATTATTGCATTCGGTCTATCAATAACTTCGCCTGCTGCAATCTTTCTTGCAACTTCGGGATTTAGTGTATGAACCGGATTCTCTAAACTCATTGACGTAATCCTTTTTCAGGAGCTCCTGCCGAACCTGTTTCTTCATCTGTTGCGTTGAATAAATCTAGTTGAGGGGGATTATCTTTTGTTTCTGGTTGAGGTTCTGTCATAAGGATTTGAATTTTTCCTTCGATTTTATCAAGCTCCTTTTCCATTCCAGAGGCAATTTTCATTCCTTCTTCAAAATCTTTTAATGCGTCATCTAGTGAAATATCGTTTCTTTTTATGTCTGATGTGAGTTTTTCTAATTTTGCTAAATTTTCTTCAAATGTGTTCATCTTTATACCTCTTTATTTTGTTACCAAAGCTTCTCGTCTGCCATGTGCAAATCGAATAGTTATTTCTTCATTAATTTTTAATTCATTTTCGTCTGTAATCACTTTTCCTGTCTCTTTTTGCGTAATAATTGAATATCCACGCTTTAGAATTGCCTCAGGACTAGAAGATTCAAGAATGCCAACTTTATTTTTTAATTCTTGCCGAAAATCCTTAACTTTTTGAATCATGTTTTCTTGCAACAATTTTTTAGCATTATCAAATCTTGATAAAAGCGGTTGTTGAATAGTTCTAAAACGCATATGCAGAATATCAGGATTAAAACTTTTTATAAGCAATCTTTTCGTTTCAATTTTATTATTTATTTCTGAAAACAATTCTTGTTTATAAGAATTTATTCTTTCTACTATCTCTGTTTTTATTGGAACTGCCAATTCTGCGGCTGCCGACGGTGTTGAAGCCCTTTTATCGGCTGCATAATCACACAAAGCCCAGTCAATTTCATGACCGACAGCAGAAATTGTTGGAATTTCTGAATCAAATACAGCTTTTACAACACTTTCATCGCTAAAAGGCAGCAAGTCTTCCAAAGAACCGCCACCTCGCCCAATAATCAGCACATCACACATATTGTAAAAATTAGCCAGGTGAATCATTTTACAAATTGATTCAGCGGCATATTCACCTTGAACTATTGTTGGAAAGATGATTATATCGATATTTTTATTTCGCCTTTTTGTAATCTGTAAAATATCACGAACTGCCGCTCCTGTAGGACTTGTTACAACTCCAATAGTTTTGGGATAAAGCGGAATCTCTTTTTTTGCTGAAGATTCAAAATATCCTTCTTTTGCAAGTTTTTGTTTTCTTAATTCCAACATTTGCAGAATATCACCAACACCAACTTGTTCCATCGACGTTACGATTATTTGATAGTTTCCTCTTTGTTTATAAACAGTGATATTTCCTGTACAACGAACTTTATTTCCATCTTTTGGTTGAAAATTCAGCCTATACACCGAACTTTTAAAAATTACTGCTGAAATTTGAGCATCTTTATCTTTTAGAGTGAAATAAACATGACCTGAAGCACTAGGTTTATAATTTGAAATTTCACCTTCAATACTTACTGATTTTAGGGAAGTTTCAAGCATTTCTTTAATTAAATCTGTTATGTCAGATACTGAAAAAACTTGATTTGTTAGTGAAAACGGATTTTCCATAGATAGATAATTTTATTCAATAATATTAACTTGTTCAACAGTTTGCCGATATATTAAAAGATGAAAAATATTGTAATTTTTTTTAAAGATGATGAATCTAAATATATAAATGAAAAAGTTTTTGATGCAAAATCTGCTGAAGAAATGGCGTTTGACTGGGCAAAAAAATTCAGTGAACAAGTTGTGACTATTAGAAGTAGCGAATGCCCGTCAATTGGTGTTTTATTTGAAAAAATGTATGAAAAAGCAAGTGAATCAACTTCATCTACAATTATTTTTTCATATTTAGATTGTCCTTTTTTGAATGAAGATTTAACAAGAAAATTATTGCAAACTCATGACAAATTCAAAGCTGAATATACTTTTGCAGACGGCTATCCTTATGGTTTCGCTCCAGAAATTCTTGATTGTGGAACTTGTGGAATTTTAGCAGAATTGGCAAAAAAGACTTATATTGCTGAAGGTCAAAAAACTGTCAGAAGGGATGGAATATTTTCATTCATTAAAACAGATATAAATTCTTTTGATGTTCAAACATTGATTTCTGATACAGACTGGAGATTATACAGATTCAGCTTTTGTACAGATAAAAAAGAAAACTTTTTGGCTTGTCGCGAGTTATATAAAAATTTTACAACATGTAAGAATGTTGAAGAACTGAGTTTGTTCGCCTCAAAAAATCCTCAAATATTAAAAACTGTGCCTTCTTTTTATGAAATTCAGATTTGTGATAAGTCAACTGGCCGTAGTCTATATAGTCCTTATGAAGATTCTTATAAAGAAAAAAATGGAGTTGATGCAACTTCAATCAACGTTGTAATGGATTATGAAAAATTCTCAACTTTAATCGAGAAAATTGCAGATTTTTCAGAAAATGCAGTTGTAAGCTTGTCTTTGTGGGGAGAAGCTTTATTCCACAAGGATATACTCAAATTTATAGAAAAAGTTGTGTCACATGAAGGACTGTCTGTTTTTATTGAGACTGATGGAACTTTTGTTACAGATGAATTCTGCCAGAAATTGGAATTAATCTATAAAAACATAAAGAACAACGAATCTGCATGGCCAAAAATCATGATTGCTGTAAAAATTGACAGTACAACTGATGCAAAATATGGATTAATTCATCCAGAAAACAAAACTTCAATAAATTCACTTGTTGAATGTGTAAAAAAATTAAATAAAGCAATAGAAAATCACGTTTATCCTCAATTTGTAAGGATGACGGAAAATGAAGATGAATTGGAAAACTTTTTTAGATATTGGAAAGAAAAAGAAAGTCCTTCAAAAGGTGAATTTATAATTCAAAAATACGACAATTATTCAAAATTCTTACCAAACAGAAAACCTGCTGATTTATCGCCTTTAGTTAGAAATATTTGTTGGAAATTACGAAGAGAATTGTCTATCTTAACTAATGGAGATGTTATTTTTTGTAAAGAATATATTTTAAATAATTGTATAGGAAATGTTTTCACTGATTCATTGGAACAGATATGGAAAAGAAAAGACAATTGTTTATGTGAACAAATAAATGGCAATTATACAGACAAATGCAAGGATTGTGATGAATACTATACCTTTAACTTTTGATGAACATCAGATAAACCGAACGATTATCGGTGGTCAAAATGAAATTAAAAAAGACGCGATGAATATTTCTGTAATTCTGTTGAACAGCAGCGGAAGTAATTTTAAAGTGAATCTTTTTGAAAATTTAAGTTCTTGTAATTTTCAATCAATTGTTTCAATAGAAAATAATGCAAAAAACTATTCAATAGACGATCCCAGATGTTAAATTTATAATTCCTTTGGAAGAAGCTACTCCTGGTGAATTAATCAATATTGGTATGAGCGAAGTTCAATCAGATTATGTTTTGATTATTAATGATAATTTGTACATTCCTTCTGGAATAATTCTTCCTCATCTTGCAGAAAGACTTGTAAAAGAAGATATTTTTTGCCTTGTTCCACGATTGCTTGATAAAAATCAAAACACCATTACAAACCTTTATTCACCAAATGCAGAACGGTCTCATTTTGAAATTGATTCAATGTCAGCAATTTCTGATGGTGCAAAAACTCTTTATCCTTTTGATTACATTGGTATTTACAATAGAAAAAAGTTTATTCAACTTGGTGGATTCGATTATTCAATAAAAACTCCTTTTTGGCAGCTGCTTGATTTGTTTATTCGTTCTTGGCTTTGGGGTGAAGAAACTCATTTAACAACATTAATCAAATTTTCTTATTTTGAAGATTATCCTTTGGAAAATAGAACAATCACTTATGATTATCTGCGATATTATTTGAAGAATGAATTACCAAAATACAAAGTCGACCACGGGAACATAGCTTCTTCTTTATTTTATAAATTTATAAGGAATTCATCTTGCGGATATTTGGAAGCAAGACGGCAATTTAAAGAAGCAAAAATCTGGGTTGAAAAAAATAAGTATAAATTCAAAATGGATTTGAAGATGTTGATTGAAAATTGGAGCAATGTATGAAAATAAATAGAGCTGTAATCGTTCAATGCAGGCTTTCTTCAACAAGGCTGCCTCAAAAAGCATTAAAACCACTTGGTGGAAAAAACATTTTATCTTGGGTTCTCTCCTCAATGAAGCAGGTAAAAGCTGATGCTTATTATGTAGCCACAGATTCTGATTCCTTTCAAATTGTAGATGAAATAGCTCAAAAAAACGGATTCAAATGCTATGCCGGTTCTTTGAATGATGTTTTGGATAGATATTGCTCTTTAATCAAAGAAATAAAGCCTGTAACTGTAATTCGCGCTACAGCTGATAATCCATATTTGTTCTTTGATGCAGCAGAAGAAAGCGTTATAGAATTTGAAAAGAGAAATAAAGGAAAGAAAAAGTGTGATTATCTCACATTTACAAATCTACCACATGGTTCAGGAATTGAAGTTTTTTCAGCAGATTCTCTGTTGAAGGCTCAAACAAAAACAGATTCAGATTATGATAAGGAACACGTAGGGCCAGCTTTATATAACCATAAAGAGGATTTTATTTGTGATTTTGTTCAAGCACCCAAAAAATATACTCATCCAGAATTAAGAACGACAATAGATACTTATTCTGATTATCTACGCGCAATCATGATAGATCAGTATTTAACAAAAAAAGAATATACATCTCCATATAAATCTGAGCAAATAATTGAAGCCTGCCAATCTGAAGAAGTTCAAAATCCTGTAGTCTTGATCCCTTCAACAAAAAAAGGGCAGGGAACAGGACATCTTCATAGATGTCTACAGATAGCACTTTCAACACCGTGTTTCGTTTATATTCCTCAAGACGCAACTTTATCAGGAATTGACTCGGTAATAGCAGAATATAAACAAAAAGGTTTGCAGAATTGGCAGATTATTTCAGAACTTCCCGATGATTCGTACCCGGCTGTTTTTGTTTTAGATGATTTTAAAACAGATGAACAGTTATGTGAAAAATTAAAGAGCTCAAAGTCAATTATTTCTATTGATGAAGGTTCTTCTTCTCATGAATTTATCGATTATTTATTAGATGTTATTCCTTCTTACAAAATTGAAAGGGACGCAAACTTTGTGGATACAGGATTCATCCAAAAACCAACAAATGTACGGGCTTCTAAAACTGAGGAAATTCACAATATTCTCATTTGTATCGGAGGCGAAGACCCTTCATCGCTTACAATTCCTTGTGCAAAAATGTTATCAGAGGAATTTCCTGAATCAAAGATTACAGCAGTTGTTTTTAATTCTGAAATAAATCAACTTCCAACTCATAACAACATTTCTTTTGTAAAACCGATTTCAAATTTGAAAGAAGAATTATTCAATTATGATTTAGTTGTAACCCATTATGGACTAACAGCTTTTGAAGCTCTTTATGCAGGTT
>CAYFND010000023.1:11843-13138 GCA_964344405.1 uncultured Treponema sp.
CCGTTGTTTTATTACCGACAACACCTCTTCACCAAAATTTAGCCTCAAAATATAATTTTGCATACATTTCATTAGGAAAAATAACTCCTCAAAAAATAAAGGCCGCTTTATCATCAAAATTTCTTTATCCACAAAAATTATTAAGTGATGAAAATAAAGCTTTATCTGAATTTGTAAAAAGTGCCTCATTTGGAAATAGGATGCCTTGTCCAGTCTGTCAAAATCCAAAAGGAAATTTTACAGACAAGATTGTTTCAAGAAATCAATTCAGAACGTACAGGCAGTGTTCTTCTTGTGGACTTGTCTATATATCATGGACAATGGACAAAAATGATAAAGAATACAAAAAATCATATTTCTTGGAAGATTACAAAAAGCAGTATGGAAAAACTTATGAAGAAGATTTTGATTCAATAAAAAAACAGTGTTCAAAAAGAATAGAGAATATTGTTTCAATCACGAATTTAAAAGATGATACATCTGTTTTTGATATCGGTTGTGCTTATGGACCTTTTTTAAAAGCATCTGAAGAAATTGGATGGAATCCTTATGGAACAGACATTTCTATTGACGCTATAAAATATGTTCAGAATAAATTCCAATTTCCTTCATGTGTTTCAGCTTTTCCAGAAATCAATACTGTTGAACAATTTGGAATTTCAACATTTGACGTTGTAACAATGTGGTATGTAATTGAACATTTTAAGAATTTGAACGACGTTCTAAAAAAAGTTAATTCCTTATTGAATATTGGTGGCGTTTTTGCATTTTCAACTCCATCTGCAGAAGGTGTGTCTTGTAAGACTAGCAAATACGACTTCTATAAAAACAGTCCGTCGGATCATTATTCTGTTTTTGAACCGTCAAAAGTAAAGAAAATCTTGGAAAAATATAATTTTTCTGTTGAAAAGATAGTTTCTACAGGTCATCATCCAGAAAGATTCAATTTGATTAAGAAAAGCAATTCAAAGAAAAACTCACTAAAATGGAAAATTGATAAAGTCAGCCGGGCTTTTGATTTAGGTGATACTGTAGAAATTTATTGCAAGAAATTGGGAGATTTATAAACTATGAAAAGTATATTGATTCTTGGAGCAGGCTTGATGCAAAAACCTGCAATTGTTAGCTCAAAGAAATTAGGCTTGAAAGTTTTTGTAGTTGACGCTGACCCAAATGCAGTTTGCGTTCCTGATGCAGACGTTTTTACGAAAATTGATTTAAAAGATAAAGAATCAATTCTAAAATTCGCACAGCAAAAAAAGGAAAAAGAAGGGCTGATATCAGTTTTTACAGCT
>CAYFND010000023.1:13148-22356 GCA_964344405.1 uncultured Treponema sp.
ACAGACTTTTCTGCTTCAGTTTCGTATGTTTGTGAAAAACTTGGATTCAACGCTCATTCGTATGAAGCCGCTTTGAATGCAAGTATAAAAACCAGAATGCGTGATTGTTTTGAAAACAACAACGTTCCTTCACCAAAGTTTTTAGCCGTTTCAAAAAACGAGATAAATGAAAATCTTTTAGAAAAAGTAACAAGTATTATGGATTTTCCTTTTGTCGTAAAACCAGTTGACAATATGGGTGCAAGAGGCTGCAGAATGATTCGTTCAAAAGAAGAATTTGATGAAGCTGTAGAAAAAGCAATGGAATCCTCTCGTTCAGACAACATAATTATTGAAGAATATATGGAAGGTCCTGAATATTCAATCGATTCCTTAGTTTGCAATGGAACAATGACTATTACAGGTTTTGCCGAAAGACATATTTATTATCCTCCTTATTTTATAGAGATGGGACACACAATGCCCGCCGTTCTGGATAAGAAGAAGCATGATGAATTAATTTCTGTTTTTGCCCTCGGTGTTAAAGCCTTGAATTTATCTTCAGGCGCAGCAAAAGCTGATATAAAATATACAAAATATGGCCCTATGATTGGTGAAATTGCCGGCCGTTTGTCTGGCGGATATATGTCCGGATGGACTTATCCGTATGCTTCAGATTTGAATTTGACGGAACAGGCAATAAAAATATCTTGCAATATGAATCCTGATGAATTACTTGAAAAACGAGTTGAAGTTGATTTTACACCAAGTGAAATTTGTAAAGATTCACAAAAACCGTTCGATTTATATGAAGTTGAATGTAACAAGACTAGTGCGGAGCGGGCTTGGATTTCTATTCCGGGCGTTGTGAACTATATAGAAAATATCGATGATTTTACAGACAAGGCAGTTCAAAATATACTGCCAAGAAGTTTGGTCACAATCAATAGTGAAGTGGATTTTCCAAGAAATAATGTTGAAAAATGTGGAAATGTCATAACCCTCAGTAAAAGTAGAACAGTCGCTATTCAAACCGCCCAAGCTTCAGTTTCTGATATTTTTATTTCATTGAAACCAAACAACAAGAAAACTGATGATTTTTTAAGCGGAAAAAGTAATTTTTATGAAAAAGATTTCCCTCCAAGTGCATTTTCTGAAGTTTCATCAGTTGAACTGTCAGCTCTTTCTGGATTTATAAATGAAGATTCTTCTATATTAAACAATATTCCGGATTTCTTAAAATCAAATGACTATTGTAAAATTGTAGATTGGAATTACAACACCATAAGTGAAACTGCTAGAAAATTTGATATCTTAAGAAAAAAACATCCTCAATTAGATAAGAAGGAATTTTGGAAATCGCTAATAAAAGGCGGAATTCAAGGTGCTGTTTATTATTCAGACAGTCAGATGGAGAAATAAATAAATTGAAAAAAATCATTACTTCTATAGTTCTTTTATTATTACCATTTTTTCTCATTTCTGAATCTTTGTCGCTATTAAAAGAATCGATGAAAGAGGGAATGGTACTATATTGGGATACACTTTCAGAAACAGGATTGCTAGAAAAAAACGGACATCAGCTTTCATTTAGAAAAGGTGAAAAACTTGCTTTATTAGATTCCATGCTGCTTGTAATGGTTGATGAACCGGAAATTAAAGATAATGAAGTCTTTGTTACAAAAAACTTCATGGATAAAGTTAACGATTTGTTCAAGAAAGATAATTCATCTTCATTCAAGGTTGGAGCTATTTTAATTGACGCCGGGCACGGTGGAAAAGATCCCGGAGCTTTAAGGACATATAAAATCAACAACAATGATGTCACTGTAAGAGAGAAAGATATAGTTATGACAAGGACAACAGATGTATACTTATCTCTTTCAGAAAGAACAGATATAGCAAATACACTTAAAGTTGGTGAGAATGAAGCTGCATTGTACATTTCAATTCATGTAAATTCTTCATTGAATAATAAAGCCTCTGGTTATGAAGTCTGGTATTTGTCTCCAGGGTATAGAAGGACTGTTTTAGATAAATCAAGTGTAGAAAATGACAAATCTCTTTTCTCAATCTTAAATTCAATGATGGAAGAGGAATATACAACCGAAAGCATAATGATTGCTAATTTTATAATGGACGGACTAAAAGCCCAAATTGGTAATGAATCAAAAGCAAGGGGAATAAAAGCCGAAGAATGGTTTGTCGTTAAAAATGCTAATATGCCAAGTGTTTTGATTGAACTGGGATTTCTAACAAATTATGAAGAAGCAGTTAATTTAATGAGCGATAAATACTTGAAAAAAGCCACTCTTGGAATATATAATGGAATTGTTGCGTTTATAACACATTTTGAACGTTCCAGAGGATTTACATCAGTCAAATGAAAATATTAATTAAAAAAAACATACCATATTATATAATTTTAGGTGTTATCGTAGTTTCATTGTTCATATCTATTCTTTTCTCATTGATGAAAAAAGAAAATAGACGGATTTTTATTTTTCCTTCAGAAAGTAATCAAGAATTTGTAGTAGAAAGAAGATTATTAACAAAAGAGCCTGTACAAGGTGATATAGAATTATATATTGATGAACTTTTATTAGGTTCCACTATAGAAAGAACAAAATTGATTTTTTCATCGGGCACAAAAGTAAAATCTTGTTTTTTACGTGATGGTGTTTTGTATTTAAATATAACTGATGATTTAATTAGATTGGATTCTAATTCTATGCAAATAAAAGAGGGAATTGACCTTCTTAAAAAAAATATTATGAAAAATTTCAGCAGTGTAAAATCTGTTGAATTATTTATAAATGAACAATACGCTTACGAAAATCTGTAATTTTTATATAAAAATAGATTTTTTTAAGCGTTGACAAATTAATATACTTATTAGATAATAGTTATTTATACAAGGCTACATCGAATTAGTATAAAAAGGAGCTTCAAAATGAAGAAGACTTTGGGGTTAATATTAGCAGCTATGCTGCTTGTTGGTGGCAATGCTTTTGCTGTCGAAGGTGTTCTTATTGATTTTACACAGTTGGACGCAGATTGTGCAAGTGATGAGAACGGAAATTCAACACAGAATAGTCGTACAGTAATGGACTATTCAGTTAGTGCTGGAGCTACATTTAGTGAAGATCAGAAAAATCTTATGAAGACTTCTTTTGCTCTTCCAGAATGGGAAGTTTCACTAAATTCATCTGCAAAAACTGTTTCAAGTTTGGCAGATTCACAAGTAGTAGCAGCTCCTGTTAAAGATAGTGCTGACGTTCCTTTTGCTGGAAAGAACGTAATGGGCGTACGCGTAGTTTTCCCTTCATGGAATGCTAATGCTAGTGCAGAAGTTGTACCTCCATTCTCAATTCCTGCTTATGAACCATTATCATCAGCTGATGAAAACGGTGTTCGCCAGGAACCAACTGATGAAGAAAAAGCAAGTGGAAAAACACTTTTCGAAGATGGATATGGAATCGTTAAAAATGTTGGAACTCTAAAATCAATTTCTGTTACAACAATGGGTATGAATTTCCCACATGGATTGTATGTTCTTTTATCTGACACTGACGGTGTTCAGAGAAGATATTTCATGGGATATTTAGGATTTGATGGTTGGAAAGAATTGAAATGGAATAATCCACAGTATATTTCTGAAATCCGTAACCGTGAAATTCGTGTTTACCCAATTTATCCAAGAGGATTACCATTTGTAAAATTCGAAGGTTTCCAGATTACTCGTGACGCTGCTCATGTAGGTGGAGATTTCATCGGATATTTCAAAGATGTAAAAATCATTTATGATAAAGCATTACTTACAAGTGATCGTGATATTGCAGATGAAGATCTTTGGGGAATCATTACAAAGAAAGAAAATTCAAGACAGAATGCAGAAATGCAGAAATTTGGTAACAAACAAGTTAACAGATATCTTGAAAAAGCTAAATTGGCAACAGAGGACGAATTCACTTCTAGTTTGAATGAAGATTCTTCTTCAAACGCACAACAGAATGCAGGTCAGGCTGCTAGCGTAGCTGAATAAGTTATAAATTAATAATTTATCAGAGAAAAGCACTCATAAAAATACTTTTATGAGTGCTTTTTGTTTTTAACTACTTTTATATTAAAACAAATTAGACAATTTAATATAGCTAATATATAATTGAAATATGGAAAATAATTGTACAAATATTGCCTCAAAACAAAAAATCAAAGAAGTTTATGAATCATACTCAAACTGTTTTACAGATATAATGAAAGAAATTATAAATGTGTTGCAACAAAATATAAAATTAATGTCACAACCAACATATAAAACAAGAGTAAAAAGTTTTAATAGTTATTATAAAAAAGTATTGAGATTAAAATCAAAAGAAATAAATACAACAGAATCCATTGTTTATTTAACAGATATGATGGGAATAAGAGTTATTTGTGCTTTCTTGGAAGATATAAATATAGCTTTAGATCAAATAAAAAAAATCTTTGATGTAAAAGAAATAGAAATTAAAGGTGCGGAGAAGAAATTTTCCGAATTTGGTTATGAGTCTATACATGTTTTGGTATCCATTCCTGAAGACATTGTGAATTCAATAAAAGAAAAATATCCAACAATTCCTTTGGTAACTAGTGAGCTTGTATGTGAGATTCAGATAAGAACGATTTTACAAGATGCTTGGGCTGAAGTGGAACATGAATTGATATATAAAACAGAATTTAATCCTTTTGATAAACCTCTAAGAAGGAAGTTGGCTTCTTTAAATGCATCTTTGTCATTAGCAGATATTACCTTTCAAGAGATACGTGATTATCAGAAGAAATTACAAAAAGAACTTGAAGACAGAAGACATTCTTTTTACAAAATGGCAGATGACTTATTAGATGAAAAACTTGAGAACGATATAGATAGTGAAAACCCAACAAGAATAACACCTTATGTTCAAGGAACTATTGATGATATGTTATTGAATGCTATTCAAGCGCACAATGAAGGTAGATTGGAAGAAGCTATTAATATTTATACAAAAATAATTAATGCTGTTTCTGATGATGATAAAAATGTCATTGCCGTAATTAGAAAACATAGAGGTATGGCATATTTTTCTATGAATAAATTTGATTTGGCATTGGAAGATTTTGATGTAAGTTTAAAATATGATCCAAAAGCTTATAGAACTTATTATTATAAGGGAATATTGTTCTCAATACAAAAAAAATACAAAGAAGCTATTGAATGCTTTACAATGTCATTAGAGATTAATCAATTTCAAGCGCACACAACTTTTAGAAGGGCAAATGCATATTACGAAATACAGGAATATGAAAAATCAATGAATGATTTAAATAATGCAATTAATCTTGGAATGGATGAAAGTGAATGTAAGAATTTAAGTGAAAAACTTACAAAAAAATTTGGACTAGCAATGTAAAAAAAATAAAAAATTTGTTAAAAACAATATTTTTGCTATTGACCTTTTTATTTCTAACTGATATATTTATTAAGTCAGTTACGAATTGACATATGTCTCCCTCGTCTAGTGGTTAGGACATCGGGTTTTCATCCCGACAACATGGGTTCAATTCCCGTGGGAGATGCTAAAAAATCCCTGTAAATTAATTTACAGGGATTTTTTTTTGTATTAGCATGTTTATAGTTCAAGGTAAGTGTTTTTATGGACATAAATAAATATTTTTCAAAAGAATGTATTCAATATATACAAAATGAAATAAAGGCCGCTTCATTCAATGAAGTTTTTTTTACAGGAAAAATAAATCAATCAGGTGTAATTATTGATATTTTTGCTGGCGCAAGAGGAAATGAACACACTGTAGCTGTAAATCAGAATGCTATAAAAACAACAGATGTATTAATCCACAATCATCCAAGTGGCAATTTAACTCCCTCAGAGGCTGATTTAGGTGTTGCTACTAGGGCTTCAGAAAATACCCAAGGATTCTATATAATTAATAATGATGTTTCTGATATTTACATAGTTGTAGAACCCATAAAACCAAAAGTAATAAAAAAAATAGACAAAGAAGATTCTGCTTTATTGATTTCCAATAAAGGTACTTTATCAAAAATAAATGATTCATTTGAAGAACGAACAAGTCAAATTGAATTACTAAAAAATATTGTTGATGTTTTTAATGAGAGTAAAATAGGTGTTTTTGAAGCTGGAACTGGTGTTGGAAAATCATATGCATATTTAATTCCTTCAGTTTTATGGTCACTTGCTAACAAAGAAAGAGTCATAATTTCAACAGGAACAATTAATCTTCAACAGCAATTATGTAAAAAAGATATTCCTGCCGTAGAAAAAATAATTGGTAAAAAGATTAAATACATTTTGATGAAAGGAAGGCAGAATTATATTTGTTTACGTCGAATGAATGATGTTGCGCAATATAACGATCTTTTTGATGAAGATAGTGATAATCTAAAAAAATTGATAGATTGGGCAAAACAATCTCCAACAGGGGATAGAAGTGATTTATCGTTTTTTCCCACAGAGAATACTTGGAGTAAGATAAACTCTGAAAGTGATGCCTGTATGGGAATTAGATGCCCTTTTAGAAATGATTGCTTTATCATGAAAGTTAGAAAAGAAGCTAGTGATGCCTCTCTTATCGTTGTGAATCACCACTTGTTGTTTGCAGATATACAATCAAGAATGGGAGGAATTGGATACAATGATATGGCTGTTCTTCCTTCGTATAAAAGGATTATTTTTGATGAAGCTCACGGTATAGAGAATGCGGCTACATCTTTTTTTAGTGAAAGTGTAAATAAATTCAAAATAAACAAATTGTTGAATTTAATGTATAGAAAAAGAAAAACTTCAGAATCTGGATTTTTATGTAGCCTTGCTATTTTATCCTCAAATGAAGAAAAAGCTGGTTCTGCTTATGAATTAACTAGCAAAATAAAGGATTGTATTTCTAAGTTTGAAATTGCATCTAAAGATTTACTTGGAAATGATACAACAATCCGTCTTTATGAACAAACTGCAAGAAACCATGGACCGGTTTTAATATGTATTAGTGAATTGGCAAAAAATCTAGGTATGTTTACAGATATGGTTCGGGAAGTTATGGAAGGTATTAATGAAGAGGATTGTAATATGCCTTCTTATTGGGAATCAAAAATCATTTTACGTAGATTAGATAGTTATGTTTTGTTGTTAAAAAATTATTGTGCGTGGGATGAGAAAAAAGATGATGTGTTCTGGATGCAGGTACGTAAGTTACCTTTGGATGTGACTAAAGAAAATCTGGACAGGGATTACATAACGTTGACTCAAACACCGCTGGATATTTCTTCCTTTATGAATAACGGCGTATACGGTGAGATGTCATCCATTGTGTGTACATCTGCAACAATTAAGACCGGAAATACTTTTCAATTCTGGATGAATAGAACAGGAATTTCTTTTGTGGAAAACGAACGTTTGATTTGTAAAGAATTTTCATCTCCTTTTCCTTATGAAAAGAATATGCTTTTTGCAATTCCAAATGATGCACCTCTACCTGATAATCCAAATTTTCAACCTTTTATAGAAATGGCTATTCCTCGTTTAATTCAAGCGGCTGAAGGACGAACCCTTGTTTTGTTTACATCATATGAATCTTTAAAAAGTGCTTATAAAACAACTTGCTTGTCATTAAAGGGCTTTGATGGAAGAATTATGAAACAAGGTGATGAAGATAGTTCCAAGCTGTTAAATCAATTTAAAGAAGAAACTCAAAGTGTTTTATTTGCAACAGATTCATTCTGGCAAGGGGTAGATGTTCCTGGCGAATCTCTATCTCAAGTGATAATTGTAAAACTTCCATTTACAGTTCCTAATGATCCAATTTTTACAGCGCGATCTGAAGCGATTCAAAAAAAAGGTGGAAATTCTTTTATGGAGTTGAGTGTTCCAGAATCCATTATAAAATTTAGGCAGGGAATTGGTCGACTTATTAGAAGTTCAGAAGACAGGGGTGCTGTAGTTGTTCTTGATAGAAGGGTTTATGAGAAAAAATATGGTTCTTTGTATTTAAAAAGCATCCCAGAATGTAAAAAAATATATGAATCTTTGGCTGATATAACAAAAAAAATCAATCAATTTATTTTCTACTGACAAATCAAGAAAACCTTGTTATACTAATATGATAATTAATTTTTTTTGGAGCAGAAATGTTTACAGTAATAACTCTTTTGTGTCTTTGTGGCATGGTGATTATACCGTCTATAGGAAATATTTTGACTTATCCTATTTCTGTAAAAGTGAGTTCAAAAATATCAAACTATATTATAAAGAAATGTTCTCCAAGAGTATTTACAATTTTAAAATGCTATAAGCATTTTAATTTTTGGCGATACAATGAATCAAAAAAAGATTTACCAGAGCAATTTATAATAATTTCAAATCATCAGAGTTTATTGGATATCCCTGTCATAATGAATTATTTTCCAGAAAAGGAAGTTAGATTTATTGCTAAAGATAACTTGGGCCGTCATATTCCTTTAGTTTCTGAAATTCTTAGAGTTCAACAACATTGCTTGATACCAAGAAGAGCAAAACCTATGGATGCAATGAATTTAATCAGTAGGTTTGGAGAACAAGTAAAAGCTGAAAATCAAATACCTGTAATTTTTCCAGAAGGTACAAGAACTAAAGATGGTGATGTAGGAAAATTTTATTCAGCAGGTTTCAGAAGAATATGTGAATCTTCAGAATTACCTGTCGTTGTTTGTGCTTTGGATGGTGGTTTTAGATTAAGAGAATTAAAAAATATTTTTGTTAGCTTAAGACGTGGTTGTTATAGAATTAAAGTTGTAAAAGTATTTGATTGTCCAAAGACAAAAGAAGATTGTTTGTCGGTTCTAGAAGAGAGTCGAGATTTGATTCAAAAACAACTAGAAGAGTGGAGAGTATTACCGCTTACTGTTAAATAAAAAAAACCTGTAAATTAACTTTACAGGTTTTTATGTTTTGCAAAAAAAAATTAACCTTTTCTGCATGTCATGTAACAAAAGATTATTTAAAATCCTTTGGGCGTCTTTCAACACGTTTACATTTCTGGCATTCAGCCTGATTTTTAAGCTTACCATTGTCAATCATTGTTTTCATTATGATTTCGCCACCACAGTCAGGGCAAATGAATTTTTGTGTTGCAACAGTTGTACGAGAGTTTTTACTAGCTCCAGCCATTATGTGCCTCCAATCGAATATTCGTA
>CAYFND010000024.1:0-20318 GCA_964344405.1 uncultured Treponema sp.
GCATAAAATTCGTTATTTTTCAGACAAAATGTCTGGACAAAGGGCTTAGCTTACACCTTCCGGAGTGAATTTGATTGAATTTCCAATGATGTTTACAAATATTTGTTGAAGCTTTTTGTAATCAATTTTTAAATATTTCCAGTTGATATCCTGTATGTTAATAATGAAATTAATGTTTTTCTTTTGAGCAAGAGGTCGTATCGTGTCAAATATGGAATCAAATATCTGGTGTTCATTGCAGAGTTCAGGATTCAATATAAGTTTTCCACTTTCAATTTTATTCATTTCCAAAGTGTCGTTTATTAAATTTAGAAGAAGGTTGCCAGATGATTCAATTTGGCGGAAATCTTTTTGCATTTCCTTTACATCAGTTTTATCTTTTGCAAGATATGAAATTCCAAGTATTCCATTCATTGGTGTTCGCATATCATGACTCATTCTAGACAAGAAATCACTCTGCGCGTTTTTAGCAATACTTAATTCTGTATTCTTCTTTTGAATTCGCCTTGTATAAAGAATAACAAGCAATGTAATTAGAAAAAGTGAGACAATTACAACAGCTATAAAAACTAATAATAACGGATGCTGATAATAAAGCATTTCAAAATAATAAGTTTCATTATCTTCAATGCAGGAGTCAAATATTAATGCAATATCTTCAAAGGAAATAGTATTTAGTCCTTTTGAAATGATACTGTGGAGTTCATCATCTTCATTCATTCCAATACCCAGGGCAAAGTCATATTCCAAAGTTGGCATTAATGTGTAATCAAGTGATAGATATTTACCGCGGCTTTGAAAGAAATGAGTTTGATAACTATTCAAGTGAACGCAATCTATTTCTTGATTCATTAAGGCTTCAACTGCGTTTAATTCATTTTCATATTGAATGTATTCAACATTATCATCGTAATAATCTTTAATAGTTTTGTTCAGATACATTCTATTTGTTATGCCGATTTTTTTTATTTCATTGGCAGGATCCAAATGATGGGTAACTCTATAGACTGGAATTTGATAAACTAATGGTGTTAGTCTTGCATTCCATTCTGAAGCAAAAATGAAATCGTAAGGAAATTCTGAAATTACTGAAACTCCACCTGCTTTAAAGTTTTTAACTAAATTTGGATAATAATCATGAGGAACGAATTCAAAATTTAATCCTGTTATTTCTTAAAGTCGTGCATAGATTTTAGACAACGCTCCTGCAAAGTTTCCATTCTCATCAGTGTATGAAATAGGTCTCCAATGTTCTGCGTATCCAACTCTAATTGATTCATGATTTTTGATATATTCTTTTTCTTTTTTTGAGAAAACAATATTTTCATCAATTTCATTTGAACTGTATTTAATCTTTAATTCTGTAATAAAATTTGGCAGATCGTTTGAAAGTGATTCCATTGCAGCATCAAGTTCTTCAATTAATTTATTTTCATTTATAGGAACTGCAAAATAGTAATCCATCGGTGCAAATTCTGCGACAGTCCGGTACCATTTATCATAACTGCTAGAAACAACACGAGCGTCGATCTCTCCATTTTTTATTGTATCAATAAGTTCAACATCGTTTTTATAATAAACAATTTTTGGATTTATTTTGTGCTTTGTGCAGAATTCTTTAAAGTAAGGAATAAAAATACTTGTAGCATAAATTCCAACTGTCATATTATTGAATTCTTCAAAATCATTATGTGCATAGGTTGTGTTATCTTTATTTACAACAAGCCAGCCACAATTGGAACCAGAAGCGTGTTGTGAAAAAGCTAACGTTTTTAGTCGTGCTTCTGTTATGGAAACATTGTTCACCAAATCAAGCTCGTTGTTCTGAAGCATAGAGACCGCTTCAGCAAATCCTGTGTGAACAAATTCTAAGTTCCAGTTTGCATATTGAGCAATAGCCAAAAGATATTCATATCCTGAACCACTATAAACTCCAGTTTTTTCATCATAATCTTGAAATCCTGGCGAAGTATAATAACCAACTCTTACTGTACGTCTGTAATTGCTATTTAATTGCGAAGATTCATCAGTTTGGGCATTAAGAAGAATAGGTTTTATAAAAAGAAAAAGAAAAATTACAACGAACCAAGTAAAAAGTTTTTTGATTTAGAATTAGATTGTATTAGATTTTTTGACATGAATAATTTACACAGAATTACACATCAGTTTGATTGTAATTATAAACTCCTGTTTCAATATTATTAGTTCAGTATAGATGTAATTGTTAATTCATTCAACTTTTAAAAACTTTTATTTGGGTGTAATCAGAATATAAGTGGCGTTCAAAATAGCAATACTTCAATAAATAAAAAACAAAATTAATGTATACTTATTATATCATGTACGGAAATAGTAGTATAATTAAACAAGGATAAAGCGAATGAGCGAATTTAGGGAATTTACAATTGATTTGAAGGATTATTCAAAAGAAGAGACTTTTTTCAAACGAACGGCGGCTAGGGGAATTATTTTGATTGACGGGAAATATCTGTTGATTCATGGAAAATATGGCGATTATAAGTTTCCCGGTGGTGGAATGGAAAAAGGTGAAGGAATTGAACAGACTTTAACTAGAGAAGTTTCTGAAGAAACTGGTTTTATTGTAAAAGACGATTCCATTCAAAAAGCTTTTCTTGTTCATGAAAAACGGAAAGGTGAAAAAGAAGACCTTATGCTCATGGATTCCTACTATTTTTATTGCGATGTAAACTCTGTAGTAGGAAAAAGAAATCTGGATGATTACGAAAAAGAATATAACTATCAAGTTTGTTTTTTAACTTTGGAAGAAGCGATTCAAAAAAATAAATCTGTAAAAAATATAGAGAATATTCCATGGATTCGCCGCGACACTTTGGTGATGGAAGAATTGTGTAAATGCAAACAAAATCAATAGAAAATTTGTTTTTCGCTTGATGATGATTGATTTGTTCAGTAGTTTTTAAAGCATGAAAAAACAAAATAAACTTAATCTCGTAATTATTGCTGTTTTGGTTCTTGTTGCAGCATATTTTTGTTACGATTACTTTTCTGAAAAACCTGAAACTGTTTCGTATTCAACTTTTAATAAAGCCCTAACTGAAAAAAATATTTCTACTGTAGAAATTTCTGAAAACGATATAGTTTATTCGCTTAATTCTGAATCTGATTTGAAAAAATCTTATAAAACTCAAAATCCGCAAAATCCAGACTTGGTTGAACGCCTCCTTCTTAGTGGAGCTGTTGTAAAAAATCAATCCAGCGTTTCTGACGTTGTCAGTTTGATTTTTGACATTATTTTTTATGGCATTTTTATTGTGGCCTTCGCTTTTGTTTTTAAAAAGTTTATCAGTCCAAATACATTCAAAATTGTAAGAAATACAAATACAAAGTTTGCAGATATCATTGGAATGGATGATTTGAAAAAGTCCATGATTCAGATTGCTCAGATGATGAAGAATCCGACTGTATATCAAAAAAAAGGAATCCGTATTCCAAAAGGCATCTTGATGGAAGGTGCACCGGGCAACGGAAAAACTATGTTTGCGCGAGCTCTTGCAAATGAAGCTAAAATCAATTTTATTCCAACGAAGGCGACTGATTTTGAAAGTATGTTCATGTCGATTGGTCCTGCAAAAGTGAAGATGTTGTTCAAAAAAGCTAGAAGAAATGCGCCTTGTATTGTGTTTATTGATGAGTTTGACGGAATTGGAACAAAGCGAAATTACAACGGTTCTGCAATTGAAACTGAAAACACCAGGATTGTTACAGCTTTGTTGAATGAATTGGACGGATTCACGGTGAACGATGGTGTCCTTGTAATTGCAGCCACAAATAGTAGAAAGGCTTTGGACGAAGCTTTAATCAGACCGGGACGTTTTGACGCAAATTATCTTGTGCCTTATCCAAATTATGAAACTAGAATCCAGCTTGCCCAAAAATATATGGAAGGAAAAGCGTTTGATTCTGATGTCACTTCATCAAGGCTTGCCACTATGTTTGACAAGTTCAGTTGCGCTCAAATTGAATCTGTAATAAATAAATCCGCCATGGTTTGCAGTGAAAGAAGCGGAAATTCAATTTCATTTGATGATATAAAAGAAGCTTTAAAAGTATTTTTCTAAAATTAAAAAAACGCGTACAATTTCTTTATTTAATAAAAACTCTGTTAGTGGTATATTTTTGAATTGATATAGGATTTGAGAGTTTATGGGGAAATTGTATGTATATAGAAAAAAATAATTCTTTTGATAAAAAATCTGATGATTCAAAAAAAGAGACTAATAGAAAATTACAACCGACTGTTCACCATGTAAAGGCAAGTACTCAATATAAAAGAGAGCATAAAGCTGATTATGGTCGGGAAAAAATTGAAATCCTTTTTGAAGACAAGGATATTGTTGTAATTTACAAGCCTGACGGACTTTTATCTGTTCCGTATCCTGGAAGTAGGTCTAGAACAGCTTTGAGTGTGTTGGAAGATATGATGAGAAAAAATGGAACATGGTCTTCTAACCACAAACCATATGTAGTTCACAGATTGGACAGAGACACTAGCGGTGTTATGATGTTCGCCATGAACGAGCCTATCCAGCAAAAAATCATGAATACTTGGCACACGATGGTGACAGAAAGATTGTATCACGCTGTTGGAGAGAATCCTCATTACAAAGAGGGCGCGCTTGCAGAATGTGGAATAATTGATGATCCGCTTACTCAAAATGCCCATCATGTTGGATATGTTCCAAAAACTGGTAGAAAAACACAAAATGACAATTATGATGCAGTCAATTCAAAAAAAGACAACAAATTGATTTCTGCACGAACTCATTATAAGATTCTTATCCGTGGTAGAACTCATTCTTTGTTTGAACTTTCTCTTGATACCGGCCGAAAAAATCAAATTAGGGCTCATCTGGCTTCCAAAGATTATCCTTTAGCCGGAGATGAAAACTATCGTGCTTCAACCGATCCTTTTCACCGGTTGGCCCTTCATGCCCGAACGTTGGATTTTATTCATCCTGTTACAAAAGAAAAAATGCATTTTGAAGTTCCCGAACCTGAGGAATGGGCAAAATATGTAGAAAAAGGGGATTCTAATCCTGCAACTCCAATTTGGAAGCAAGAGCGAAAAATGATTGAAAAAACTGGTGAAAAGAAAATGAAATCAGAAGTCCATCTTTCTAGAAAACAAACTAGCCACATGGATTTTATCTCAAAAGGAAAGAGTAGAAATAAGTATGAAAAATAATGATATACCTAACTGGAATCTTGATTCACTTTATTCGGGAATTGATTCTGATAAATATAAAGAAGCTGTTGGCGATTATTCGCACTTGATGGATAAGACTGATGAATTGTTACAAAAAGTTGAAAATCAAACTGATAAAAATGCAGGTAATTTTGATTTTGCTTCTTGGCTTGATGAGTTTTTGACAGTTGATTCAAAATGTTCTGAATTGGAAGGAACTTTAAACGGTTATGCTTACATAATTTATTCCACTGACACTACAAATACTGCTTATTTAAATAACATTTCTAAAATTGAACAGATGGGATTACGTTCCGGAGAACTTTCAATTAGATTTAGTTCAATTCTTTGTGAAAATAAGGATTCTCTAAAAGATTTTTATGAAAAATATCCGAAATATCATGATTACGAATATATTCTTGATAGGGTAATTAAAGAGAAAGAACATCAAATGTCTGCGGCTGAGGAGAATTTAGCTACTGATTTACAAAGAACTGGAGGAAATGCTTGGAGTAGGCTTCATGAACAGTTGATTAGTAATTTACATGATGAAAACGGCAAGACTTTCAATGAATTAAGAAACGATGCTTATTCACCTGATGCTAAATTAAGGAAATCTTCTTGGGAAGAAGAAATTGAACTTTTACGTCAAAATGAGATTGCGTTTGCGGCTTCGCTGAATAATTTAAAAGGCGAGACATTGACTCTGAATAAAAGAAGAAACTGGAACAAGGCGATAGATAGAGCTCTTTTTTCGAGTAGATTGAATAGAGAAACTTTAACTGCGTTGATTGGTGCGATAGAAGACAGTCTTCCTTTATGGCGGGAATATTTGCAGACAAAGGCGATACTTTTGCGGAAGGAAAATGCTACGGCGAGTGCTACTGCTGGTAGTGAACAAAACAAAGGAATTGCTTTCTATGATTTGTTTGCGCCTTTGGCTGATGCGTCAACAGGATGTGAGAAGAAAGAGGAGTCTTTACTTACAAAAGAGTATTCGTTTGAAGAAGCGAAAGCTTATATTTTGAAAGAGTATTATTCTTTTAGCGATGATATGGGGAATTTTGCAAAGCAGGCTTTTGAAAAAAACTGGATTGATGCGAAAGTTCATCCTGGAAAAGTGGGTGGCGCGTACGATCAAGATTTTTCAAAAGGACATCAAAGCAGGATACTTTCAAACTTCACCGGTGCTTTTAGTGATATTGTAACTCTTGCTCACGAATTGGGTCATGCTTATCATTTTAGCTGTATGAAAGGCAAAGATAGTGTTTTCTTTAATTACCCTATGACTTTGGCTGAAACTGCAAGTACTTTTGCAGAAACTATTGTGAAACAAGATGCAATAAAATCTACTGATGGTTTTGATAAAATGAATCTGATTGAACTTGATTTGCAGGATGTCTGCCAGGTTTTAGTTGATATCTTATGTCGTTTTTATTTTGAATCAAGTGTTTTTGAGCAAAGGGAAAAGGGCGAATTGAATGCTGATGACTTTTGCAGGCTTATGAAGGAAGCTCAAGAAAGAAGTTATGGCGACGGCTTGAATAATGAAAAGAAAAATGATGAGAATTACACTGAACGTCATGAATATATGTGGGCTGTAAAGTCTCATTATTATAGTACAGGTTTGGATTTTTATAATTTTCCTTATGCTTTTGGTCAGCTTTTTGCAGCTAGTTTGTATGAAAGGGCAAAAAAAGAAGGTCCTTCTTTTGCTAAAACTTATGCGTCTTTACTTTCTGAAACTGGTTCTATGAGCTGCGAAGATTTATGCAAAAAGGCCGGATTTGATATAACGACTAAAGAATTCTGGAAGAGCGGAATTCAAATGTATGCAGAAGAATTGGAAATTCTAAAGGAATTTGCGAATAAGTAAAAAATAAAAAAACTTAAGTGTTTTTATTTTTGTGAACTTAATTTGTCTGACATTTTGCAAATTGCGTTGAACGAGTCTTCGCTGATGTCATGTTCAATTTTACAGGCATCTTCCCTTGCTGTTTTTACATCAACACCAAGGAGCACAAAAAAATTAGTCAATTTTTTGTGTCTGTTATAAACTCGTTCTGCAATTTCCAGACCAGAAGGTTTTAGCGTTATCAATTTATTTTCATCAACAGTGATGTATCCGTTTTCTTTTAATGTTTTTACTGCATAGCTAACGCTTGGTTTTGTTACACCCAAATGCTTTGAAATATCCAAAGAACGGATAAATCCATTTTCTTCGCGTAACATCAACATTGTTTCTAGATAATCTTCTGCAGATTCATAAATATTCATAACTGTGCCTTCTGGTTTTTTAATTTACTTTCTTAATTTTTTTTGTAATGTGTAAAGAATAAAAGCTAATAAAGCTGCAATTCCAAAAATTACTAAAACCCATACGCAAGACATGAAAACTGATTGTTCATAAACGTAAAGGAATGGATAAGGACCGCGTAATACTTTTAAAATGTTTAATGGTAAAATTATTGCTGCATAAATAAGAGTTGGAATTATAGCTACAAGAATGATTTTCTTTGAGAAGTTGAATTCATGTTCAAAAAAGATGAAAGAAATGATTGCCAAAAGTGGACATACTGTGTGGAAATATAAACTGCTTCCACCAAATAACATTCCTGCCGCTGAATCAAATCCATATGAAGGAATCAATACAAAGATAACTACTGTAAATGTTACGAATAAACAACTTGAAGATATAAATCTGAGTGCACGAACAAAGGATGGAATCTTTCCAGTGAATTTGCTTTTTGCCTGAAAAATCAAATAGATAAAGCTTACTAACAATGCAAAATAATTTGAATCCTGTGTATAATATTTGAACATACCCAAACCGTCTGCTTTAGCGCTTATTGTTAAACCGATGCATCCACAAATAACAATCAATAGATTTAAGATTATAGATACTGTATTTTTTGTTTTGTTTTCCATGAAAACCTTCCTAATAAAAATTACTTTAATTATAAAGTGTTACGTTTCATAAATGCAAGTTGTTTGTAAATTTTATTTGATTATCAATCTTTCAGTTGATTAAATATATCAATATATTCATTTTTATAGAGACTTCCTTTGTTCCAGATAAATGAAAAATCATGATAGAGAGAAAAATCAGTCAGTTTGATTACTTTTATTTTGTTTTCTTCTATTTGTTTTGTAATTCCTGCCTTGTACAAAAAAGAGATTCCGGCGTCATTTTCTATTAAATTGATGATTGCATTCAAACTGTTGATTTCTGTTACCCGGTGAAATTGTTGGAGTGAAAGATCCCTTACATCCAGAACTTTTTCAAATATGTTTCTTGACCCGGAACCTTTTTCTCTAATCAAAATGTTTTCTGTTAATAAATCCTTTACAAAAAGTTTTTCCTTGGTGAAAGTTTTTTTTGAAGAACACGCGGCAACGAACTCCTCATGCGAATAAACTGCGGAATCAAATTCTTCTTCCGGGAAGAAGCCTTCAATGATTGCAAAATTGATTTCTCCGTTCCTAAGGTTTTGAAGAAGGTCTTGTGTGTTTGACATTATCATCTTTATTTTTGCGTTTGGATTGTTCTGAATATATTTTGAAAGAGGTTTTGCAATTATGAATTCCGCAATTGTTAATGTCGCTCCAAAAATCAAATTATCGCTTACAGACTTGTTCTCTTTTAATTCCATTTGAAGGATTTTTTCATCATTGTATAGTGAGTTTGCCTTTTTACGTAGACGTTCGCCGCTTGGTGTCAGGGAAATAGTTTTTCCTTTATGTTCAAAAAGCTTTGTGGAAAAATGCTCCTCCAAGTAATGAATATGCTGGGAAACGGCTGGTTGTGTGATGCAAAGTTCATCTGCAGCTTTTGTAAAATTGAGCGAGCGGCAGACTGTCAAAAAAGTGATTATTCTAAAATCAATCATAATGAATCATTCTATCATAAAAATAATTTATGGATATATAAAAAATAATAATTTTTACTTTTGATTAATAAATGCTAGTATAGCTGTAAAAGTTGTAAAAAAGAGTATTAAAGGAAGTTATCATGAATTTTATTAAGAACAACTGGAAAGGAATATTAGTTTGTCTTTTGGTTTCTATTCCATCATGGTTTTTGGGAAAGCTTTTTCCGATAGTTGGAGGAGCTGTTATTGCCATAATTGCAGGCATGATTATTGCTGTATTCTGGAAAAAGAGAGATGGATTTGATAGTGGAATTAAATTCACTTCAAAAAAAGTTCTTCAATGGGCTGTCATCCTCTTGGGATTCGGCTTAAATCTTGGTGTTATATTTGAAACAGGAAAACAATCTCTTCCAATAATTATCTGTACAATCACTACTTCTTTGGTGATTGCGTTTGTTATGCAGAAAGTGATGAAGATTCCTTCAAAGATTTCTACTTTAATCGGTGTCGGTTCATCAATTTGTGGCGGTTCTGCAATTGCTGCAACTGCTCCTGTAATTGATGCTGACGATGAAGAAGTGGCTCAAGCGATATCTGTAATCTTCTTCTTTAATGTTTTGGCAGCTATCTTCTTTCCTATTTTCGGAAAATTGATTGGATTTGACACTCTTTCTGGTGAAGCATTTGGAATTTTTGCTGGAACTGCTGTAAACGATACTTCTTCTGTAACTGCTGCGGCTTCTACTTGGGACAGTATGTGGAATCTGGGTTCTCAAACTTTGGATAAAGCTGTAACTGTAAAATTAACTAGAACTTTGGCAATTATTCCAATAACTTTGGTTTTGGCTTTTGTTAGGACAAGAAAAGAAAATAAAACATCAGGAAAGAAGATTCCATTAAAACAGATTTTTCCTTTCTTTATAATTTACTTTGTTTTGGCTTCTGTTATTACAACTATTGCAATGCACTTTGGTGTTTCTGCAAGTTTCTTCAATCCAATTAAAACTTTAAGCAAATTCTTTATCGTTATGGCTATGGCTGCAATTGGACTGAATACTGATATAGTTAAACTTGTTAAAACTGGTGGAAAACCAATTTTGATGGGTGCATGCTGTTGGATTGGAATTACTGCTGTTTGCTTGGTCATTCAACACGCAATGCATTTGATTTAGGTATCAGCCTACTTCACTATTTTTATAAACTTGTGGAGTTTGATGTTTTCCATCTGCGCAGAGTTTTTTTCCATCAATTTCAACAAATCCATCTTTTGTGTATAAAGGCATAGAAAAGAATTTGTCTGCTTTTACATAACACAATTGTTCTTCTGGAGGAGTGTAGCCCTCTGGTTCCAAAATAGTGCCAGGTTCAAACTGAGGTGCAAAAAGAAGTTCACAAGTTTCTTTATCTGTAACAGTTGGATCAGAAGCGGCGAGCAACATTCCGTTACTTCTAACACCGCGAAAATTAGCTGGTTTCAAATTATAAACAATAGTAATAGTTTTTCCTAACAACTCTTCTTCTGTATAAAAAGGAACAATTGAACTTACAATCTGTCTTGGTTCTTCGCTTCCATCATTCAAAGTCAAAATATAAAGAAGTGAAGCACCTGGATGTTTTTCTACTTTTTCAATTCTAGCGGCCTTGATTATTACACGGTTACGAAATTGTTCTGCTAAAGGAATATTCTGTTCTTCGTTGTTTTCCATTTTTTACTCCAAATTAATTAATGAGTTGAATTATATGAAAGAAAAGAAAAGTTGGCAATGTAAAAAACACTTGCTATTTTTGGAGTATATATATATTATACAAGTATGAAAAGTAAGAAAAGTTATACTTTTTATCTACAGGAGATATATATGAGTGGAACAAGAAAAAACTACATGGATAACATTAGGTGGGCTACAATTTTATTGGTTCTAGTGTTTCATGTTTTTTATTATTTTAATAAGATTGGAACTCCTTCAATTTTTCAAGGAAACCCTGAATATACAAGCGGAATGCCAATGACTTTTGCCGGTATTTTTCAATATGCTGTTTATCCTTGGTTTATGGTTCTTTTGTTTGTTGTTTCTGGAATGTCAACTTTTTATGCGCTTAAATCAAAAAGTACAAAGGATTTTATGAAGAGCCGCCGTCAAAAGCTCTTAGTACCATCTCTTCTTGGTGTTTTATGCTTTGGTTGGATTTCCGGCTTCATCATCATCGGGCAAAGTGCAGGAGAAAGCCTTGCTACAGTTCCTTTTGCCGTTAAATTTATAATTGCAACATTTTCTGGAATTGGAGCGCTTTGGTATTGTCATGTCTTGTTCATTGCGACTTTGATTGTCTTGCTGATTAGAAAGATTGATATAAAAATCAACAAAGAAGAAAAATTCATTCAAATTGGACAGAAAGCAAATATCTTGTTTTTTATTCCTGTGTTCTTTCTTTTCTGGGGGTGCAGCAAAATTTTGAATGTTCCTGTAATTACAGCGTACAGACTTGGAATTTATATAATGGCTTTCTTGATTGGATACTATTTATTTTCTCAAGAAAAAGCTATGGACGTATTGAAAAAATATCGTTTTGTAACATTGGCTTTAGCTGTCGGTTCTGGAATTTACTTTATTTATAGAGCTTACGGAATTCATTATGCAGACAGCAAGTTGCTCAGCACTTGGTATTCAAATCTTTTTGTATTTTTTGCAGTTTTAGCTGTTTTCGGAATATCTGCAACTTATTTTAATAAGAGTAATAAATTCACAGAATTCTGTTCAAAAGAAAGTTTTGCTGTTTATGTTTTGCACATTCCTGTTTATTTGGTGATTTTGCAACTTCTGACTTTCACAAATATTCCGGTTTGGGGAAAATATTTGATTTTATTACCTGTGGGATTGGGTGTTTCTTTGGGACTTGGAATATTGATTAAAAAGATTCCTGTTTTAAGGTTCATAATCTTGGGAATTAAGGCGCCAAAAAAAGCTGATAAAAAAATTGAAAGTGAAAAATAAAGTTTAGTTTGAAATTTTAGATGAAAAAAGCCAGAGTCTTGTTGAAGCGCCCAAAGAAAGGGCTTTGCTTTGCAAGTTCTGGCTTTTTTTTTGTTAGTTGAATCTTTTTGTAATTCTAGTAGTCAATTTGTGTAACGCTTACGTTTCCAATCCAAACATCAGGATTTTCCAAACCTAAGTTGAATTCCAATCTGGCTGTTTTGTCAGTCTTGTAATCCATTGTGAAAACATAAGAATAATGCTTTACAGTTTGATCCAATTCTGGGTAGTAACTTGGTGAATAAACTGCCCAGCTGTTGTCATCATCACCACCAAGTTTTACTGCAATTTTTCGAGCGGCAGAACTTTTTGCATCAAACTCAATTTTGTAGGAATAGCCTTCTGCTACAGGCAGATGTTGAATTAGTTGAATTGAATAGTTTTGATTTCCAACTTTGTCAATTTTTACGTGTTGAAAAGATTTTCCATCAATTTTATCCAAAGATGACGACGCTTTTCCTTCATATTCAGAAAGTGTTAGGAAGTACCAGTCTCTTGAAGTTACAGTCATTGTATTTGTGGATAAAGGTGGATTCTGAACTTTTGTCATATCTGTGTCAAAAATAAAGTTGTTGCCTTCTGATTTTGCAAATGATTCAAAAGATGTTGTGTCTCTTTGTGGAAGGGGCTTTTTTACATTTGTGGCATATGGTTCATCTTTGTCGTAAACGCGTACGTAGTCAACATACATTTTTGCTGGCAATTCGTAATCTTCTGGCATGGCTCCATCATCGTAGTTACCGCCAATTGCAAGGTTTAACAAAATGTAGAAAGGTTTGTCAAAAGGAGCTGGATATTTGTATGGTTCAGCCTCATTCTCACCAAGACTCCACCATTGTTGTGTTTCATAAAAAACTTCATCATCAACAAGCCAGCGCAAAAGTCCGGGTTCCCATTCCAACGCGTAAACATGGTATCCGGTTATATCTGAATCAGATGGAAATTTGTACATTCCGCTTGTGTATTTGTTTCCCGGCCAAGTTTGACCAAAATGAACTGTTCCATAAACTCTGTTGGCAAGTCTGCCTTTTGCTTCCATGATGTCAATTTCTCCAGACATAGGCCATTGACCGTAATCATAAGTTGCAGGAAGCATCCAGAATGCAGGCCAGATTCCGCTGCCTTTTGGCATTTTGATTTTAGCCTCAACACGGCCGTAAGTTTTTGCAAATAAAACTTCATCGCCTTCTGTCATTGTTCTAAGTCTTGCCGAAGTGTAGTTCTTGCCTTCCTTGCTTTCTTTTTTAGCCTCAATAACGAGGTTTCCTTTTTCTAAAGAAGCGTTTTGCTCTGTGTAATATTCTTGTTCGTTGTTTCCCCAACCTTCAAGTCCATATTGGCTGCCTGTTCCAATTTGAAAATACCATTTTGTTGAATCAATTGTTTTTCCGTCAAACTCATCATTCCAAACAAGGTGGTAGCCTTTTGGTCCTTCAATTTTTGTATTTGCACTGCAACCTAAAGTTGTAATAATTGCTGCCGAACTGAGTAAAGTCTTCATAATAGCTCCAAATTTCATAAATTCTCCTATAAACTTTAAATGAAAACGAAACGCCATTTTGTTCCGTTTTCATAAAATTTCTTATTTTTTAATGATTAAAGTTTGAATACTGCGTGGCGGACAGCACAAAATAGTTTTCTCTTCACTATTTGGTTCGCTCAAAATGTAAACCATATCTGCTTCTGTTCTGTTGGAAACTACCAAGGCAATTGTTCCATCCTGATTTTCAAAAGCTGTGCTTTCCATTGTATTGCCCATTTTTCCATCAGCTGTTGCAGGCGTCATAAAAGAAGACATCTTTGATTCAATACGAACCGCTCCTTTTTTTATGAAGCGGCTGAAGTGTCCAATGTAAAAGTATGAACTTTGAAGATGGAATTCTCCGCTTTTTTCATCAGCCAAAATTGGCGCGTCACAATAATTGCTAACGTGGTTTGGACCGCCCTTCATATCAAGAAGGATGTTCCAGTCAATCCATGCTGTGGCACCGTTGTTCAAATCGTTGATGATGTTGTGAGCGTAGCGCTCTCCGGTGAACCAAGCTCCGTTTCTGGATCCGCCTTCAACACATCCTTCTGAAAAAATGAAGTCCTTGTCTGGATAAGCGTCTGACACTTGTTTGAGGTTGTCATATTGGTCGCCCGAATACCAATGGAAAGCAGCTCCTGCAATATATTTGTCTGCATTTTGAGCTTTCATGGATTCAAAAAAACGTTCTGCCAAAATGTCTCGGTTGTGATCCCAGACAAGAATCTTTATATCTGAAAGTCCTTCTTTTTCAAAAGTTGGACCCAAATATTTTGTAGCAAATTCACCTTCTTCTTCCGCCGTCCATTCGCAAGAATCCCAACGTTGCACTGCAGCTGGTTCATTTTGAATAGTGACATATTTTATGTTCAGATTTCTGTCTTTGATTTCCTTGATGAATTTTACAAAATAGTCAGCCCAAAGTTGCTTATCTTGTGGAAGAAGCTTGCCGCCGTTGTTCATATCATCGTTTGTCTTCATCCAATATGGAGGAGACCACGGACTGATTAAAAGCTGCAATTCTTTATCAGATTCTTTTGAAGCTGCAACTAAAAGAGGTGTGATGTATTTGTCTGTTTGCTTCATAGAGAAAGATTCCAAAGTTTCGTCTTTTTCTGGAACGCAAGCCCAATTTTCCAAAGAAAAATCGCATGAGTTCATATGCGTGCGGGCAAGTGTGTAGCCGTTTCCTGTTGAAGGGTTGAAATATGCAGAAACAATTTTTTCTCTAACTTCTTCTGGAAGTCTGGAAATTACATAACCGGAAGATTCTGTAATGGCTCCCCCCCATCCCTTGAATGTCTGACCTTTTTTAGAGGCGTCCAATTCAATAAAGCAAGAAGGAATTCCAACTTTTTCTACAATTCTTTCGCTTATGGGAATCTGCTCGATCCTTCTTTCTGTGTCTTTTGTTGTTTCAAATAATTTTTCTATTTGCATAAAAGGTTTCCCTCCAAAGTCGTCCAAATGTCAATTGAAGTGATTTCATTATCACGATTGAACAAGGCTTCTGTTTCTTCTTTTGTTAATGCGTTTTCATTACGCGAAGTTTGATATTTTGGTGTTGTTATAACAATTTTTGCCTTTTCACCAAGGTGATAAGTTATTTTTGTTCCGCACCAAGTGAATGATAAAGTTCCGTTTTCAAAGAATTCTTCTTTTTTCAGTAGAATTGGGTCAAAATATGTGGAACCGTTTTCAATTCTGATTCCAAGTTCGCCCCATCTTGTAAGAATTTCTTCTTTTACTTGACCTGTCATTCCCGGTTGTTTTGCACCTTGGTTAGAAGGTGTGTGTGAATAAGGGTCGGAAGGGAAGGCGCCATAAACTGATGCCTTCTTGTTGAATCCAATTCCCTTTCTAACGTCGTAGTAGACTTCTGCCAATTCTTTTACTGTTTTTAAGTCGCATTTTTCTTGTTTGTAAAGATTTTCAGCTTTGAAGACATTTTCTTGTGCAGCAAGCAATAATTTTGAAACCATGTGCCAGTAGATGCTGCCCAAACCTTCATAAGCGTAGAAAGTTCCAGAACGTCCTGTGAAAGATTGGTGGTTGAATGTTTTTTCATACAGATCAGCGAGTTCTGTTTTTTCGGATTCTGTCGGTTTCTGACAATCAGGAAGTGTGGAGATATATTCCTTCATAAGTCGGGCGTTTCTGAATTCCGGGTTGAAGTGATATTTCTTGTTGCAATCTTCTTTTAGGATTTTTCCGCCTGTCTTTTTTAGCAAGTCTGCTAAAGGAGCTGCATCTTCTTGAGATACGCAGTTTTTGCTTGTAAAGAACGGCAGCTCCTTGTTTGGATACAATGTGTATGAATATTGTCTTTCTTCAAACATCCGGCTTGTTTTTAAGGCTTTGAACACGGCTAAAGCTTCACTTGGAGAAAGTAATCCTGATGAAAGAACAGCAACTTGACCTTCCAGCATTTCCTGCAAAGTTTCAACCTTCATCTCCTCTTTGCCAATTTTTAGGGTGTTGTAGGAATGATACAAAGATTCAGCCTCTTTATCTGTCCTTTTATTCATTTTGATTGTGATTTCCAAAAGTGAATTGATAGCCTGCAAGTTTTGTACTATCTGTTCTTTTGTAATTTCAACTTTTTCTGAAGAATATCCGTTTTTATACAAAGAATTACGCTCTTTCTCAAAGATTTGTCCTTCTTCTTTTACAAATTCAAATCTCTTCTTATCATCTGAACAAACAGTTTCATTTCCGTTTTGAACAAATAATGCAGAAAGGGAAGTAAAACATTCAGCTGTTTCTTTTGGAAGAATGAACCCTTGTTCTGTTGAATCTTTGTACAGTTCAATTAAGAAAGAAATGTATCTTCTTAAATAGCAAACAGTTACCATTGAAAGTCCGTAACCGGCAAGTGCGTTGTTTGCATCATTCCATTCCGGACGCTGTGTGTTCAACCAAATTCCTCCGCCTGGAACAAGATTTGCAACTTTTGAAATTACAATTTGCAGCAATTTTGTTGTGAGCGTTACAAGGAAAGGATTTCCATTTTCATCCAGAATCAATTTTGCGTCAGAACCGTAAGCCTTTGCTTTTTCAATCAAAGAATCGCTCATATTCCTGTCAAAGAAAATTGTGTCGCGAGGATTTTGTAGAATTTCATCAAAGTTTTTAATTTTGAAAGGAACATTTGCACTTGTAAATAATTCTTTATTCAAAAGAGAAGTCAATTCTTTTCTGTTTATTCCGCTGTAAACTTCAAGAAGTTTTTCCAGATAAATAACTTGATGGTCGCCCCAGTATCCGATATGCGCCCAAGGATTGTTTTCTTCTGGAATTTCCCAGTCGATTCCTTGTCTTGAGATTCTGTAAGGATTAAAACCATCAGCTGTCATAGCGTTCACAAATTTTGAGCACATATTTTTGATGTATTGAGGATAAGACCAAGAGAGTGCTTCCCAGTTTTGGAAGATGTCGCGCCAGTTTCCCTCATAATTCAAAATTGGATTTCCGTTGTCGTCTTGAAGTTTGATGTTGAATCTGTTCCAAGGGCGGCTTGGATCTCCGTGGCGGCGGGAGAATGTTAGCGGCATATATTCCAAGAACTGACGGATCAGCTGGTTGTCGTTGGAAGATAGAATTTTGGTGTAGAGAGTTTTATAGTCAACTGATTCTGTTTTTGGGAAGCTTTTTGTAATAAAAGTTTTAACACCTTCACCTTGAGCTTTATTCCGTAATGAAACAAAGTTTACAAAATCGTTCAAATTGATTTTTCCGTTGTCTGTAAAAACTCCGCCTCTCATAATATTGAACATTACGTTTGCATAATGATGAGTGCAAGTCATTTTATCAGCTGTGTTTTGAATTCCGTCTGCTTGGGAAACAAAGTCTGAAAGTTTTTCTTTGTTTGCCTTGATGTCATCTTCTAGAAGTTTTGTTGCTTCTTTTTTGTTTGAAATAATATTTACCAAGTCTTCAATTCTTGCAATGTCCAAAGATGTGTCAAAAACTTGATACCAGCTTTCATTTTTATTTGTGCCGTCAAGTTCAACATTTTTGATGATGAAACAAGAGGCGCGTTTTCCTTTTAATGTGATTGTCTGTTGAAGTCCGTCCTTGTCTTTTGAATTAACGAATAATTCCGGTGTTGAAGGATCTGTATAAACTTTATCATCAGTAGAGAACCAGCATGTGTTTGCATAAAGAGCTTCACTTGGTTCGGCTTTGTCAGAAACTACAGCAGATAAAGAGAACAGAGAAAGCTTTACGTTTTGGATTAAATCCGTTTTTTTGTATGCGTCCAAAAGAACGCTGCTGCTATTTTGGAAATCAGCTGTACAGCATGGAGGTAGAATATTTCTACAACCGTCCAAAATTTTTAGTGAAACTTTATCATTAGAAAGATTTTCTACAAATGATTTTCTAACAAGTCCGAATTTTGCAGAAGAAGTCCAACAATATCTAAAAGAAAGTTCAAGTTCCTTGTTGATTTCTTCAAACCAAACGCATGAACCTTCAATATTTTTGTAAATATTATATTGGAACTTTTCTTCAGAAGTGAATTTCACAATTATTGAATTGGAAAGTGTAGAAAAAGGTTCCCAATATTGTGTTCTTCCATTTTTTGAAACTTCAACTAAAGTGTATGCGCCTGTAAATGAACGTGCGTCAGAAACTTTATCTGCTGTGTAGTATGGAAACAAGGCATGGTCGCAATCAATTCGACCCGCCGTTATTCCGCCTTTTGACCAACAGAAATTCCATATATCAGAAGAACTTGTTATTGTCATAAAAAAATCTTCCATCAAATCATAGTTTTCGATTTTATAAAAAGATTCCCCATCAATAGTAGTAAATTTTTCTTCACATTGTTTTGCCATATAAATCCTCCAGAATTAACATTGCTGAATAAACTTAAAGACAACTTAAATCATCAATATCTAACTGTCAATTTAAAATCCAACTCAAACCGAAAATAAAACACCTTTCAGAAATTATTCAAACTGGTTTATTCAAAATTGTGAGTCTATACTTCAAAACATAAAAGGACGGGTACTTATGAAACAGAAACCAAATAATGACGAATTACAAACAGTACTAAAAAAGAAATCTTTTTGGACTAGGATGAAGGAAGAGAGATATTTACAGATTATGGCAATTTGTGGCGTTATCTGGATGCTGATTTTTAATTATGCACCGATGTACGGTATTCTTATTGCTTTTAAAAAGAACTTTTATATCACAACACCTTTGTTCAGTAAAAAGTTTCTTTCTTCTCCATGGGCAGCTTTGGGCGGTTTTCAACACTTTTTAGATTTCTTTAAAGATGAAGAATTCTGGAATGTTATGACTAACACTTTGGGAATCAGTGTTTTGAAGCTTTTAATAAACTTCCCACTCCCAATTATTTTCGCTCTTTTATTGAATGAAGTAAGAAATGCAAAATTCAAGAAAACTGTTCAGATTATTTCATACTTACCACACTTTTTGTCTTGGGTTGTAATCGGCGGTATTTTGACAACTTGGATGGGTGAATCAGGCTTGTTCAATGAAATCTTAATAAAGCTTGGACTTGAGGAAACTGGAAAATCATTCCTTGCTTATCCTGAATATTTCTGGGGCATAGTTGTAATTTCTGATTTGTGGAAGGAACTTGGATGGAGTGCAATCATCTATCTAGCGGCAATTTCTGGAATTGATCAAGAGATGTATGAAGCTGCAAAAGTTGATGGTGCAAGCCGTTGGAGACAGATTTGGTCAATCACACTGCCTTCAATTGCCGGTACTGTAACAATCATGTTCATTTTGGCTGTTGGTGGACTTCTTAATTCAAACTTTGATCAGACATTCGTTTTGTGGAATCCATTAAATGCACCAAGAAGTAATGTAATTGATATTTACACATATACAACGGCTATGAGAAGTATGAGATATTCTTACGCTTCTGCAATTGGTTTATTCAAATCTGTTATTGCTTTCATTCTTTTGTTCATAGCAAACAGAGTTACTAAAAAACTTAACGATACTTCATTGTTCTAGGATTGAGGAGGAAAGTACGATGGCAAATAAAAAGAATTTTAATAAAGGTGACATTTTTGTCACAATAATAATGCTTATAATATGTTTTTTAGCATTATATCCAGTTTGGTACACAATCATTATATCATTCAACGATTCTTCAGATGCAATGAGGGGCGGAATCTACTGGTTACCAAGAAAGTTCAGCTTGGAAAGTTATAAGGCTGTTTTTCAAGATCAGTCAATTTTACGTGCTTTTGGTGTAACAATTTTAAGAACTGTACTTGGAACTTTAAGTAGCGTTTTCTTTACAGCGATGGTTGGTTACGCTTTTTCAAAAAGCCACATCAAGTTCAATAAGTTTTACAAAATCATGGGAACAATAACAATGTTCTTTGGTGGCGGACTTATTCCTTACTTTATAACAATCAAAAACCTTGGTTTATATGACAACTTTTTGACATACATAATTCCAAGTTTGTTCAACTTTTATAACATGATTATTTTCATGTCATTCTTTAGAGAATTACCTGTAGGTCTTGAAGAATCGGCAAAATTGGACGGAGCTAATGATTTTATAATCTTCTTAAGAATCGTTATTCCGTTATCAGCTCCAGTAATTGCAACAATCGCTTTGTTCAATGGTGTATGGCACTGGAATGATTACTTTACAGGCGTTATGT
>CAYFND010000024.1:20328-20623 GCA_964344405.1 uncultured Treponema sp.
TTGAATTACAACCAATTCAAACTTATTTGTACAGAATCGTAGCTAGTGCAAGTGCATCAAAATCTGTAGTTTCAATGCCAGCCGGTATTTCTGCTCAACAGGTTAGTTCAACTTCAGTAAGACTTGCAACAATGGTTGTAACAACGGCACCTATCGTGTGTGTATATCCTTTCTTACAAAAATACTTTGTAAAAGGAATGATGATTGGCTCTATTAAAGGTTAATTGATTTATATCGGTAATCTTTGTATTAAATAAAAAAAATTAGATAGAATTAGTTCTTAGGAGGAATTATG
>CAYFND010000024.1:20633-21937 GCA_964344405.1 uncultured Treponema sp.
GCAAAAGCTGACAAAAATGGATCTGCTACTGGTTCAGCAGACAAACCAGGTTGGACTCTGAATGCAGATAAACCAATCAAATTTGACTGGTACATCAACTTCAGTTGGTTCGCAAGACATTGGGGTGATTCTGAAGTATCAAAATACATCACAGAAAAAACTGGTGTAGATGTAAACTTCATCGTTCCAGCTGGTAACGAAGCAGAAAAATTGACTGCAATGATTGCTGGTGACGCACTTCCAGATTTAATTACTTTGGGATGGTGGGAAGGTCAGATTCCTATGATGATTGATGCAGATCTTCTTGAACCACTTGATGAACTTGCAAAAGATTACGATCCATATTTCTTCAAAGCTGCAAACTCAGACAAAATCGGTTGGTATACACAATCAGACGGACACATCTACGGATATCCAAACTCTTCATATACTCCATCTGACTACGTAAAATACAACGGAAAACTTACTTCAAATGAAACTTTCTTAGTTCGTAAAGATATGTATGAAGCTTTATGTAGCCCAGACATGACAACTCCAGAGGGATTCTTGAACGCTCTTAGAGCTGCAAAAGAAAAGTTCCCAAAAGTTAATGGTCAGAGCTTGATTCCTTTTGGTTCAAACGAATTCACAGACATTGGATGTGACCGTATTTCTGATACACTTCCACACTTCTTAGCAATCAGTCCAGAAGAACAAGGAAAATTCATTGATTCAAAACTAGGACTTACAGAAAACGAAGAATATGTAAGATGGCTTAGAACATTTGCAAAAGCACAACAAGAAGGTTTGATCGGAACAGATATTTTCGTAGACAAACGTTCACAAATAGAAGAAAAAGCTGCTCAAGGCCGTTACTTCTGTATGTTGTACCAGAACTGGGATATGCAGGCTGCACAGAATGCACTTTATAACAACGACAAAAACTCAATCTACATTGCTGTACCTGCTTTCAAAAACTCAAAAGGTGATGATCCAACTTTAGGTGGAAGTGGAATTGCTGGATGGACAGTAACTCTTATTTCTAAAAACTGTAAAGATAAAGCACGTGCTATTCAATTCTTGACTTACCTCATCAGTGAAGAAGGTCAGATGGATACAAACTTTGGTATTGAAGGAAAAACTTATACTTATGTAGACGGTATTCCAACTCTTACTCCAGAAGTTAAAAAGATTGATTCAGAAGATAAAAACAAACAGGAAAATGACATTGGTGTTCAGTACACATATTGGATGCTTATGGATACAGCTTGGCAGGCACAATGGGGAGTTGAATATGCTCCACAGCTAGGTCAACCACAACTTTG
>CAYFND010000025.1:0-940 GCA_964344405.1 uncultured Treponema sp.
GCCGGTGTTATGGCTGAATGCTATAAAGTTGGCGCTGATATTTTAAATGATGTTTCTGCATTGGAAGATGACAAAAACATGGCGAAAACTGCAGCGGAATTAGGCGTGCCTGTTATTTTAATGCACAGGTTCTTGGGTGATGAATCAAAAAGAGAGTCATCAAGTAAAATTGTTCAAGAAGTAAGTGATTATTTATATGAAAGAGCTGAATTTGCAAAAAAAAGCGGGATAAAGTCTGAGAATATTATTCTTGATACTGGAATTGGATTTGGAAAGACAAATGAAGAGAACATTGAACTAATAAAATGTGGAAATAATATTTGTGGCAAAGAATATCCAGTTTTGATGGCTCTTTCTAGAAAGAGGGTTATTGGATTTATGACAGACAGAAATGTGGAAGACCGGTTATATGGAACTTTAGCTGCTGATATGATTGCTGTTATGAACGGAGCCTTTATGGTCAGAGTTCACGATGTTGCACCAACTATAGATACTTTGAATGTGATGAGGTATATTAATAAATAAATGGAAGTTTTAGATAGATTAATTTATTTATATAATTATATAAGGCCGATTTTGGATGTTTTAGTTTTAACATTCCTTTTATACAAAGCCTATGATTTTATGTTTAAAACAAACAGTATCCAGTTGATAAAAGCTGTCATACTTATAGCAATAGTTTATGCAATTGCTGTTTTATTAGATTTACGTACAATGCTTTGGCTTATGAACTTTTTAGCTCCTGGTTTGATTATTGCCTTTGCTGTAATTTTCCAACCGGAAATTAGAAAGCTTTTCTTAAGGATCGGTCAATCAAAATGGTTGTCCTTTGGAAGCCGTTCCAAACATACTTATGTTGATTCTGTTTTAATGGCAGCTGAAATCTTATCAAAAAAACGAAGGGGAATGCTGGCTGTTTTTGTTCGCCACACAAAGTTAG
>CAYFND010000025.1:950-10173 GCA_964344405.1 uncultured Treponema sp.
ATATTATGCAAACGGGAACAAAATTAAATGCAGATTTATCTTCTAGTCTTTTGGTAACTATTTTTGGAATGGATACACCTCTTCATGATGGTGCATGCGTTATTCAAAGCGGAAAAGTTTTGTCAGCAGGTTGTTTTTTACCGTTAAGTGAAGTTTATGATATCAAGAAGACTTTTGGAACAAGACATAGAGCCGCTTTAGGATTGTCAGAGAATTCTGATGCTGTAGTCCTTGTTGTTTCAGAAGAAACTGGAGCCATCAGTTTGGCGTATGATTCTAAGTTGAATTATGATTTAACAATAAGTGAAATTACCAAAATATTGGAAAATCTCCTTGAAATAACACCTGAAGCAAACAATCTGGAGGATACAATCGATGAAAGCAAACCAATTGGTTGAAAAAATACTAGATAAGTGGCCGGTAAAGATAATTTGCTTTGTTATTGCAATATTTTTGTATCTTGCACATCAAATCTATAGTGTAGAGAAAAAAACTTTTGTAATTCCTGTAACAGTAATTCAAAACGGTGCGGTAATGAAAGTTGATCAAAAAAAGAACAACGTTAACATTATCGTTAAAACAAGTAGTGAAGATATGAACTCAATTCACAACACTTCTTTTAGAGCGTCAATCAATCTAGATAATATTTCTGAAGTTCCAGAAAATGGAATGTGCTCTGTTCCTGTACTTTTAGATGTTGATGATTCTGTTTTAATTCTAGATTCTTTGGAAATTCAAATAAAACCGGAAAAACTTGATATACAGATAGAAAAAAAAGATTTGAAACCTATGAAGATTCAGCCTTTGCTTTCTGGTGATGTGGCTCATGGTTATGTTGTTGATAATGTTGTTGTGGAACCTTCGTTTGTAGATGTAATGGGTCCAAAATCTGTAGTTGAGAATACTCTGTATATTTATACAGATAGCATCAATATTGAAGATTTACGACAAACCCAAAATTTTAATGTTTATTATACAGAATTGAACAAAATGCTTACTGTTTACAACAAAGGTCCTTATTCAATTACTGTGAATTTAACTCCAGAAATGATTGATAAAAAATTTACAAATATTCCTATTACAATAAAGGGACTTTCTGAAAATTTGGAAGTAAAAAATAGTTTTACAACAGATATAAGATTAAATGGAACTTTATTATATTTAGAAAATAAAAACGCAATAACAATAGATTGTTCAGAAATTAAAGAAGTTGGTGTTTATACATTAAAAGTAACATATAATTTTCCTAGTAATTTAAAGATTATTGAAACAAAACTTGATGAAGTTGAAGTTGAAGTTTTACAAAAAGAAATTAAATTACCAGAAGAAGAAGCTGACAAAAAAGAATAAAATGATTTACGGAATTGGAACAGATATTACAAAAGTAGAAAGATTTAAAAAATGGTTAAAAAATGATGAATTATATAAACGGTTTTTTAATGAAAAAGAATTTATGGTGGATGGAAGCGAAAATGCAAGGATACAACATTTTGCAGTTCGTTTTGCAGCAAAAGAAGCTTTTTCAAAAGCACTAGGAACCGGCATCTGTGGTTTTAAGTTGAAAGATGTTTATGTTCAAAATAATGAAGAAGGTAAACCTTATTTAGTTGTAGAAAAATCAGCCAAAGAGTTACTGGAAAAAAGATGTGGAAACTGTAACCTGCATTTGTCACTAAGTCATGAAAAAGAATATGCAATTGCATTTGTCGTAATAGAAAAAGTATTATAGAATATATTTCAACGGAAAAGAAAATGGCTACAAGTAAACAAAAAGATGAAAATACTAAGAAACCTCAAATTTCATATTGGTCAAAAGATAAATGTGAATGCCCTGTATGTCACAAATCATTTGAAAAAGAAATTATGAGAAGCGGTAACGGACGTATGATTGCAGGTGGGTTGTCTGATGAACTTCACAGAACATTTGAACCGTCAGTAAAATTTGGTAGAGTTTATCCTTTAATTTACGAAATTGGAGCTTGTCCGCATTGTTATTCTGCTTTTTTCTGGAATGATTTTTCTGAAATTAAAAAATCTGATGTTGTAGACAAAATTTATGAAAGTTCAGAAAAAAGAAAAAAGATGTGCGAAACGATTTTTCCATACTTTAATCTAAAAAAAGAAAGAACTTTGTTTGATGGTGCAGCCATGTATTATTTGGCTTTAATGACTTATGATAATGTTGGTCCAGATATGATTCCAACAATGAAAAAAGGTATTATTTCATTAAGATTGGCTTGGTTGTGCAATGAACTTAATCAGCGTTGTAACGGACACAATTACGACTATGTTGCGCAGGTTTTTTATAGAAAAGCCTTGTTCTTTTATCAACAAGCTGTAATCAATGAAACAGCAAGAACTGAAAAAAGTTCAACATTAAATAATTTTGGTCCCGATATGGATAAAAACTATGGTTGGGACGGTGTAATTTATTTATGTGGATTGCTTGAATTTAAATACGGACAGCAAGAAGATATCCAACTTAGATTAAAAAAATTAAGCGATTCAAAAACAGCCATAGCCAGAATCTTTGGATTGGGCAAATCATCAAAAAATAAACCAGGTCCGTTACTTGAACATGCAAGAAATCTATACGATGAATTGACAAAGCTTGTAAACGACGATGAATTTTAAAAATGAATGAAAAGAATAGAAATATCCTTCTGACAATTTCTTATGACGGCACTGATTTCTGCGGTTGGCAAAGACAAGATAATAAAAAGGGACTTCCAAACGATAGAACTGTTCAAGAAGAAATAGAGAAGGCCTTGGAAAAACTTCATAAACAAAAAGTAATTTTATATGGTTCAGGAAGGACTGACAGCGGTGTTCATGCAGTCGGTCAATCT
Organism: uncultured Treponema sp.; assembly: GCA_964344405.1. Classification (GTDB taxonomy): domain Bacteria; phylum Spirochaetota; class Spirochaetia; order Treponematales; family Treponemataceae; genus Treponema_D. The sequence continues at coordinate 3,800 of CAYFND010000025.1, forward strand.
GCGAATTTTTATTCTCCAATAGACAGCATTCCTGTAAAAAATTATATCAGGGCTTTGAATAGCATTCTGCCAAAAGATGTAAGGATTATGGATGCAGAAGAAAAAGATTCTGATTTTAATGCTAGGTTCAGTGCCACAAGCAGGGTCTACCGATATTTTATTAATCCTCATGAAGTTCAAAATGCGGCTATGTCAAGATTTACATGGAATGTTCAAAATTATGTTCCAAATATTCAAAAACTGAATGCCCTTGCTTCCTGCCTAAAAGGTGAAATTGATTGTGCTTCATTTGCAGCTTCTGGTGATAAAAGCGTTTCAACAAACAGATATTTGAATGACGCTTTCTTTTTTGTTCAAAAAGATACATTTGAGAACGAACTTCTTGTTTTTCAAATAGAAGCTAATGCCTTTTTGTGGAAGATGGTAAGGACCTTGACTGGAACTTTAATCAATCTTGACAGGATGAATAAAGACGATGATTCGTTGAATAAAATACTTCTAGCAAAAGACAGGACCTTGGCTGGAATTACGGCTCCACCACAAGGATTATTTTTATATAAAATAAATTATGACGGAATCAGAAGGCACGTTTAATTTTATAAAAGGCTTAACGGGTCAATGTCGTATTCGATGTAAACATCATTACTGTGTGTGTAATCTTCAAGAAGATGCCTTGCCAATTTTTGTAGGACAATTATAGAAATACCTTTTAGCAATAATTGATAGCGATAGTTCTGACTTATTTTAAAGATTGGACATTCAGCCGGACCTATTATTTCTACATCAGATTTAGCTTCTTTTGTTAAGATTGAAAATGCGTCATTAGCAGTTTCCAATGCAAGTTTTTGATTGAAAGAACGAAATACAAGCCTTATCAATCTAGAAAAAGGCGGAAAATCAACTATTTTTCTACTTTCAATTTCATATTTGTAAAAATCTTCAATATTGCCTTTGCAGGCGTCTGAGATTGCTTTTACATCAGGATTATAAGTTTGAACAATAACTTTTCCATCAGGTAAAAATCTTCCAGCTCGTCCGGAAACTTGAGTGATTAAAGAAAAAGTCCTTTCTCCGGCTCTAAAATCCGGCATGTGAAGTCCTGTGTCGGCAAGAATTATTCCAACAAGCTGCAGGTTTGGAAAATTCAATCCTTTTGCAATCATTTGCGTTCCAAGCATTATGTCATATTTTCCATTCTTGAATTCTTCAAGTTTTTCCAAGAGCTCCTCTTTCTTTTTGAATGAATCTGTATCGACTCTGATTATCCTTGCATTTGGGAACTTTTCTCTTGTTTCATTCTCAATGAATTCTGTTCCAAATCCAGAAATTCCAATATCAAGAGAGCCGCATTTTGGACAGGATTGCGGTAACAATGTCTGCCATCCACAATAATGGCACCTTAAACGGTTGTCGCTTTTGTGATATGTAAGCGGTACTGAACAATTCTTACATTTCAATTCAAATCCGCACGAATTACAGCGGAAGAAGTGTGAAAATCCCCTTCTATTTAAAAACAAGATTGCTTGGTGCTTGTTTTCTATAGTTTTTGAAATCTCATTTTCCAGAGTGGGTGATATGCAGCCTTCCATCTTGAAATTCGAAAGATTTACACATTCAATTGTCGGCAAGGTTCCACCGGAAAGCCTTTTAGAAAGAGTGTGGCGTACAATTTTGCCTTCGTCCATCAGTTCCCATGCTTCAACAGAAGGAGTTGCACTTCCCATTACAAGTGGAATTTTTAGTGTAGAAGCCCTGTACATCGCAACCTGTCTTCCGTGATAGCGAGGTGTTGTTCCTGATTTATAAGAGTTGTCATGTTCCTCATCAATGATGATTAATCCAAGGTCCTTTAAAGGTGCAAAAACGGCGCTTCTCGCTCCGATTACAATTTTTGCTTCACCTTTCATAATTCTGTGCCATTGAAAAAGTTTTTCACTAGGAGTCAGTCCTGAATGAAGGATGGCAACTGTGTCTCCAAATCTTTCTGTAAAAGCCTTTGTAACTTGTGCCGTTAAACTGATTTCTGGAACCAAGTAAATTACACTTTTATTATTTGCAATAATGTTTTCTGATAATTTTAGAAAAACTTCTGTCTTACCACTTCCTGTGCAACCGTAAACATAATGAAAAGGTTTTTTATCATTTAGAATATTGTTTACAACGGAGTTTTGTTCATCAGAAAGGACTATTTTTTGCGGAATGACTTCTTCAAATGAAAAGCTTCCAACATTGATTTCTTTTCTGCCAGAAGGAATTATTGAAAAAACAGCTTCACCCAATGTACACAGATAGTAATGAGAGATCCATTTTGCCAAAGAAATCAATTCTTCTCCAAATAAAGGCTCTTTGTCTAAAATCCTTCTTATATTTTTAATCTTTGAATCTTCAACTTTGCATGAATCAGGTTTTTTATCCAAAACATTAATAATAAAGCCTGTTGTCTTCTTGTTACCAAACATAATTTCAGCTCTTTTTCCAATTTCTGGTTCCAAAGAGGGATCTGATTTTTCTGTAGGAGTGTAAGAATATGTAAAAGGAATGTTTATTGGTAAATTTAGGATAATTTCAAGATATTTCAAAGAAATCCTCTATTTTTTTATAAAGTTTTCATCGTAAGAAGGTGACAATTCTTTTAATTTATTTCTAAATGTTTTTAAATCTTCCCATGCAGGTCTTTTTAGCTCTTCATTTCTTAGAAGTGCGCTTGGATGATAAGTTACCATCAACGGGATGTGGTTGTATTCAAAAAACTTTCCGTGAAGTGAGCCAATCGGGGCATTTGTGTCTAAAAGCTTATAAGAAGAAATTCGTCCAAGGCAGAGTATTATTACAGGTTTGATTATTTGAATTTGGGCTTCAAGAAAAGAAATACAAGCGGCTTGTTCTTCTGGTAGAGGGTCTCTGTTTTCAGGCGGACGGCATTTAACGATATTTGTTATATAGCAGTTGGTGTTTCTGTCAAGGGAGATTGCGGAAAGCATTTTGTCCAATAAAAATCCAGCTTTTCCAACAAAAGGCAAACCTTGTTTATCCTCTTCAAATCCGGGACCACAAACAACATTGTTTCTTGTTCTGGCAAGGTCACATCTTGTACACCGCTTGATTTTTACATTAATTTCATTGAGTGAAATTGGAGATTCTGTTTTCTTATCAATTTGTTGTTGGGGAATGATAATTTCTTCTTGTTTTTCTACATCGTCAGAAAAATTCACATCTGCAGAAAAATTAGACGGCTTATATCCGTGAAAATAACATGCAGCTTTTTGTAGAAAAGAATAAATAAGTTGTTTTTCATCAGATTTCATTTTTATAGAATACCATATTACTTGTTTTTAGTGCAATAAACATTTATATTTAATATATGATTGAAGAGAAGCGAAAAATATTATTTTTTTATTTGAACACTGGAGCAGGTCATATTTCTGCAGCTAAAGTTTTAAAGCAATATCTACAAGAAGAATCTCCAAATGTTGAAGTTAAAATAGTAAATGGATTCTCTAGAAAAAACTTACTTGGTAAAATTGTTTTTGAAAAATTCTATAATCTTGCCTGCAACTACTTACATGGCGCATTTCCGTTAATTTATGATTTAGGTGAACATAGAAAATTTCAACGAGTTGTAAATTCTATAATGAGTTTTCAATGCAAAAAACTAGAAAACTTAATAATAAAAGAAAACGCCACTGATATTGTTTCTTTTCATTTTGGTCTGGGTCCAGTTTTACATAAAGCCGTAAAAAAAATCGAAAAAAATATTAGAATAACACAGATTGTTACTGATCCTTTTACAATTCCAAAAGCTTGGTTCTACGATAAAGACTTGAATTATTTTGTTTATTCACAAGAAGCAAAAGAGACTGGTATAAAATGTGGAATTAATCCTTCAAAAATTACTGTAATTCCTTTTTTAATGAATACAAAATATAGAACGATGTTCTCAGCTGAAGAAATAATCCTGAAGAAAAAGGAACTTGGATTTGATACAGAAAAAAAACTACTATTGCTTGTTGGCGGTGGAGAAGGTCTGCCAGGTGCTACAGAAATTATAAATCAATGTATTTTGAATAAAGCTAAATTTGAAGTTGCTGTCATTTGCGGAAGGGATATTGCAAAAAAAGAGACATTGGAACTTTTAGCAAAAGCGTATCCAAGGTTGGGACTTCATGTTTATGGATTTATAGATTATCTTGATGAACTTGTAAAAATATGTGATTGCGCGGTGATAAAAGCCGGTCCTGCGACTTTATTTGAAATACTGTCATGCAAAAAACCTGTAATTATTTGCAAATATATACATAATCAAGAATTAGGAAATATGAGATTTGCTGTAAATAAGAAAGTTGGATTTTTTATTCAAAATCCAAGGGCTATTTACAGAAAAATCACTGAAATCATGAGTCAATCTGATTTCGACGAAAGAATGAAAACTAATTTTGAGAATATAAATATTGATACAGATGTCAGCAAAGTTGCAAAACTTTTGTTGAACTAATTGCTTTCTTTATTATTACAAACAAATTTCTTAATAACTCTTCCGTCATAAGCTTGTTGAATCAATTCATCTATCTGCATATCGTTGTAAATCTTCTCTGCATCTTCAATCCTTCCTCTTAAAACTGGGTGTTTCGGCGAGAACAGAACACAACAATCTTCGTAAGGTAGGATTGATGTTTCGTATGTATCAATATCGTAAGAAGTGTTAATTATTTCTTCTTTATCCATTCCACATAAAGGGCGGAATATTGGATATTCGGCAAAGTGCTCTGTTACAGTCATATTTTCTATAGTTTGACTTGCAACTTGACCAAGGCTTTCACCTGTAATTATGCAACTTGCATTAATCCTCTTTGCTAAAAGATTTGAAACTTTCATCATGCAAACGCGTAGAATTAAAGTAGACCAAGCTTCCGGAGCTTTTTCTTTAATCATCATCTGAACATCTGTGAATGGAACTATATTCAAATATAATTGCAAACCATAATCCGCTAGTTTTTGAGCAAGAGTTTCAACTTTTTTCTGCGCTTCTTCAGATGTGTATGGGTAGGAATGAAAATAAACACATTCAATCCTCATTCCTCTTCTAAGCATTCTGTAGCCTGCAACAGGTGAATCCAATCCTCCAGAAAGCAACAACAAACCTTTACTGCTGCAACCAACAGGCAATCCTCTGCATCCTTTTTCTGATTCACTATATATGTAGCATTTCTCTCTAACTTCAACATTAATTACACAATCAGGATTATGAACGTCAACCTTCATGAGGGATTCAACATCAGCGGCAACTTCACAACTAATTTCATATGAATTCATAGGGAAGTTTTTTATTGCCCTTCTAGTTTCAATTTTAAAAGTCTTTTTACCTTTTTCTTTTTCAATTAAAGCAATTTTGTAAACTTCTTTCTTCATTTGTTCCAAATCACAGTCACAAACAGAAGTTTTTGCCCAACCTGTAATTCCAAGAAGATGATTCAATGTAAATTCAACATCAGCTGAATCATCCTCATTGCATTCAATATACATTCTTCCTGCATGAAGAATAACGTTTATTTTTTTACCTTCTAGATATGTCTTTGTGTTTTTTACCAACAGTCGTTCAAATTCATGAAGATTAGAACCTTTTAGTGTAAGTTCGCCTAATTTTGCTAAATATGTAATCATACTGAAATTATATCTAAAAATAGTAATCATCACAATAATAATATTGCATCGAAGGTTTTTTATACCGATAATCAAGTATGAAAAAAAGATCACTTTTAATAGGCTTGGCAGTATTTATCTCAGCATCACTTTTTGCACAAAACGAATCATTTCCTTCCGAAATTGAAGGTTTATGGGAAGGAAAAGATAGATTTGTTTTTTTTGAAAAAAGGGATTATGCAACTACAGAAATGGTGATTATTTTAAAAGAATATTACGGATGGTATTTTGACAGGGCAGTGGAGCCTGTTGAATATGAAAATGTAGAAAAAAGAAAGAGAAATATTGCAACTGTCAAAAAAAGTGAACATATTAATATGAGTTATGAAGAGTTGTGTGAAGATGATACTGACGGCGCTTGGAATTTAACGCTTAAATATTCAAAAAATGATTGTTCTTATGTCCCTATTTCATTAATAAACAACAAGATATATTTGAATACATACATAAGGCAGAATCTGGAAGATAAATCTGTTGATGAATTTACTTCAACAAAAGACGGCTTCTGGAGTGGAATGCAGAATTCTTCAGGTTTTACATTTTCTAAAGCAAAGTTTTCCAATAAATTTCTAACATGGAAACAGTCTGATATTTCTGTCTCACTCATCGCTTTAACAAAAACACCTTTGTTAGGAATGTGATCTAGTATATTATCTTTTACCAATTGCAGAATTGCT
>CAYFND010000025.1:10183-10495 GCA_964344405.1 uncultured Treponema sp.
TCTGAAATAAAAAGCTATTACATTCAAAATGATAAAATATTCAGCATTCGATATTGGCTTGCTGATATTGAATATACAGATGAAAAAATAACTTTTGATGTTGATTCAAATCCTATTACAATAATGAAAAACATCAATTCCCTTGGAAGCATCTATACTTGTATAAAAGGCAGAGGTAGGAAGTTACGAAACCTTGAAGCTCCATGTTCATTTGATGAAAATAATTATACTTTTAGCAAGAACAATCTGATAATGTCAGATGGAGAACCTTATTTAATAAAAGTTGCTGACAAAGATGAATTAGAAGAGATA
>CAYFND010000025.1:10505-21440 GCA_964344405.1 uncultured Treponema sp.
AACATAATTCTATGAAGAAACCTTTACCACCGCCACTTTTTCCGGAAAGTAATGTTGATTGGCATTGGGATTTGATAAATGAATTAGAAAAAGACAATGAATTGATTCAAGGTGTAAGGGAAAGACAAAGACAGTTTGGTGCTAGAGGTGCAGAAACTAAAGAATCTAAATAAATAAACACTAATTAGTGAAGTTTTTTGGTATTTGTGATAAAATAAATGAAATGTTTACTCCTAGAAAATATATACAAAAATTACTGAACAAGCTTTCTATTAAAAAAAGTTTAATGATAATTTTTACAACAATATTTCTTATACCTGTAGTGTCAATTTCTATAATCTTTGTATCGTATCTTTATAATACAATAATTACCTGGGAATTGGATAAGATGCAGAAGAGCCTTGTTCAGACAGAAACTAATTTTGATAATGTTTTATCAGAGATTAGAAATTTTTCAGATAGGATTTATGTAAACAAACAGCTTCAAAATGTAATTTTAACTGACTATCAAAATATTCAGGATGTTTATTACGATTATACGAAATTAACATTTCTTGATGATTATCTCCACTCAAATGAATTGATAGAAAATTACAGAATATATACAGATAATCAATCCTTGTTGGATAATTCTTTTATTATCAAAAGTACAAATTTTATTAAGGCTTCAAAATGGTATGAAAGTGCGGTTTTATTCAAAGGTCAGCCTTTATGGGGATATAACAAAGATATTTTATCAAAAAAAGATTATTTATGCTTATATAGATCCATCTGGGGCATGGATAAGGGTGAGTTTATTGGTGTTTTGGTCATAAATATTAAGCCTACTGTAGTTCAACGAATCATTCAGAATCAAGGGTTTGAAACTGTAATATTTTTTAGCAGCCAGCTTTTGTATACTTCAAAAAAACTGTCAAATCTTGATGAAAGAAATCTTTTGGATGTAATTAATAAAAATGAATATAATTCCCACAAGCTGCTTTCTGTTAATATTGAAGGTACTAAAAATGGGGTTCTTTCTACAGAATTCAATCCAAAGAATTCAGTTTCTCTTAAATTCAATATTCTCTATATGATTCCGCAGTCTCAATTGTATCAGGCGACTTTTTATATAGTTATAATTACGATTATATTTTTATCAATAATGATAGCTTTGTCTTTCTTTGTAATTGTATTGTTTTCAAGATATGTTGATAGCCGGGTTAGGAAAGTACAAGTCGGTATTTCAAATGTAGTAACAAAAGATTTTGAAATAAGTCCGTCGATTGGTGGAAATGATGAATTTGAGGAGATTTACAAAGCTCTTTTTACAATGTCATGCGATATTAAGAATTTAATAAACCAAGTTTATGTACAGAATTTGGAAAAAGAGAAATTCTCATCAATGCAGAATGAAATGAGATTGAAAATTCTTACAACCCAGATAAATCCTCATTTTTTGTTCAATACTCTGGAAACTATAAGGATGAAATCATTGTCTTCAGGAGATAAAGAAGTTTCCACCATGTTAAAACTTTTGGCATCATTATTAAGATATAATCTAACTTCAAAAGGAAAACAGGTTCCTCTTTCAGAAGAACTTAATGCCATTCAAAATTATCTGAATATTCAGCACATAAGGTTTGGTGAAATGGTTGCCTACGATATTGTGATTATGTGCGACATCAAAGATGTTTTTATTCTACCTTTCATATTGCAGCCTTTAGTAGAAAATTCATTCAGCCATGGTTTGGAAGATAAATTACAAGATGGATTTATATATATACTTGTAAATGATGAAGATGACAATTTAATTATAACAGTAAAAGATAATGGGTGTGGAATGTCAAAACAAAGGATAAGTGAAATTCAAGAGAAAATGAATTCTGACAATACAGAGGACTCATCTTCTTCAATTGGAATGGCAAATGTGAATTCACGTTTAAAATTGTTTTACGGCAACCAATTTGGTTTGAAAATAAAAAGTGAAGAAAATGTTGGAACTGACATTTTTATAACAATACCTCTAAATAAGGAATAGAAAATGGATTTATTAAAAATATTCATAGCAGATGATGAAGAGAGTATTAGAAACGGATTAAAGGTTATTCTTGATTGGAATGAATGTGGCTGCAAGATATGTGGAGAGGCAAATAACGGAAAAGACGCAATTCAATCAATTATTGATATTCAACCAGATATTATTCTTCTTGATATAAAAATGCCTGGTTTTACAGGTCTGGAAGTTATGAAGGAAGTGACAAAATATTACGAAAAAAATAAATTGACTCTACCTTCTTTTATCATTCTTTCAGGATTTGCAGATTTTGAATATGCAAAAGAAGCTCTAAATTTGGGTGCCAAATCATATATCTTAAAACCTGTTGATGAAGATGAACTTCAAGATTCTGTGAAAAAAATTGTTGAAGAGATAAATAAACAAAAAACAATATTAAAAAGTTCTAAAAATATTCAAGATTATAAATTACACGAAATTTTACTAAAAATATTCAATAATGAAATTATTGACGAAAGTGAAGTCGATACAATTGATTTCTTTAAACATGAAAATGATAATGATAATAAATATATATGCACAATTTTTGTTAAAGATAATTACAATTCAAACGTTGAAGACTTGCTTACAATGATAAAAAAGAATTTTTCATTTTTTAAGTTTGAATATCTGAATATAAAGAATAACCTTGTTCTTTGTGTAAGGACTTCAAATGTTGAGACTGTGAATAAATGCTTGGAGAGAATTGCAAAATCAAATAATAGAACTTTCATCTGCAAAGGTGAGAATCTAATTGGTGTAAAAGGATTACAAGAATCATATTTTAATGCTTTAGCATATACTAAGAAATTATTTTATTTTTCAACAATTCCATTTGTAGAAGAATCTTGTTTTAACTCTGCAGAAATTGTAGAAAAAGATATTACAAAAACAATAGATACAATAATTTTCTGTATAGAGACTTATGATAAGAACAAGCTTGAAGATGAGCTAAAAATATTAGAGAACCAGCTTTTTGATATTAATTTGAATGAATCTGAAACAAAAAAGAAGATAATTTCATTCTTATTGGATTTAAAGAATAAATTAGTTCTAAAATATCCTGAAAGAGACTTCTCTGATGAGAAACTTCAAAATATAGTTTCAGAAATACTTGAAAAAGAGACATTTTATGACACTTTCTGTTATTTGAAGGTTGTTACAAACAATTTATTGGAAAATTTCAATTTTAATACATCAGAATCAGTAATTATAAAAGTTATTTCTTATGTAAAAAATAATTTCACACTTGATTTAAAATTAGAGACACTGGGTGAAATGTTTAACTGTAACAGCGCATATCTGGGTAAAAAGTTTAAGAAATATACAGGCATTCAATTTAATAATTACGTGGACAATTTAAGAATAGAACTAGCAAAAGAAAAGTTGATGAATTCAAATCTAAAGATATTTCAAATTTCAAAATTAAGTGGATATACAAATACTGATTATTTCTTTATGAAGTTTAAAAAGAATACCGGAATGACACCTCGTGAATACAAGAAATTATATAATAAAGGATTTTCTGATGAAAAAGACGAGTAACATTTTTTTAGTTTTTACAGTATTTTTATTAATTTCGTGTAAAAAACAACTTTCCGTAAAAAAAACTACTGTTCCAAAAAAGGAAAAAATTACATTCTCTTTATATAGTGCAGATATGAAAGGCGATGAATCATTTACTGATTTGATTGCGATGGAAATAGAAAAGAAGACAGGTGTTCATTTAGAATTAGTTCCTCCAAGAGGAGACAGCGTAAATTCAATTGACTTAATGATTGCAAGTAATAATTATCCTGATTTAATTTTTGCTAAAAATGATTTATCAAAATTAATAGAAGCTAATGCTGTTGTAAAATTAGACGATTATATAAATGAATATGGTGAAAACATCAAGAAACTATATGGAAATCAAATAAATAAATTAAAATATACAATAGAAGACCCGTCAATTTATTCAGTTGGAACTTTTGAAGTTAAACACCAGATTCTAGAAGTTTCTGGATCATTGCAATTACAAAATGCAGTTTTGAAGGAACTGGGGTATCCGACAATAAAAACATTGGATGATTTCGAAAATGCTATAAAAGCATATAAAAGAAAATATCCAGAAATAAATGGACATAAAACAATTGGATTATCTCTTTTAACTTATGATTGGCTATGGTATTTAAGCTTGTCAAATCCTGGAAACTATGTCATCGGTTGTCAAGATGATGGACAATGGATAGTTGATCAAAATACTTTTGAAGCTCAGTACAAATTCTTGAATAAAGATATGTTTCAATTTTATAAATGGTTGAACCATTTGTATAACGAAGGTCTTCTTGATCCTGAATCATTTACTCAAAATGAAGATGTTTGGAAACTGAAAATGAAAGGCGGTTATGTTCTTGGTACGACATATCCTCTTTGGGGATTAAAAGAAATTCAGTCATTCTTGAAGATAAGCGGAATGGACGACAGGACTCTTGCTTATTTACCTGTTACTGTTTCTGATAAATATTTGGATCCTTCCATGAAAGATTATGGTTATTCTGGTGGATGGGGGATTGCCATTTCTTCAACTTGTGAAAATCCCAAACGGGCTTTTGAATTCCTAGATTGGATGTGTTCTGAAGAAGCCCAAATCCTTACAAACTGGGGAATCAAAGGAAAACATTATTATATTGATGAAAAAGGAAAAAGGATTTCATATAAAAACTACAGTGAAAGTGATGGAGTTGGAAAATGGACTTATCCTTTTCCTCAAGCTGGAACTGGTTATACAGATTCAACAGGAAATCCTATTTCAAAATTATTTAAAGAAAGCAATATAAATGATTATTCAATTTCTGATAAAGATACACTAAATGCCTATGGTGTTGAAATGTGGACCGATTTATTTCCTACTGCAGAAGAACTTGGAATTTCAAAACATGGACAAGTCTGGCAATATTCGCTTAATTCAAAATTAACAAAAATAGTGAATGATACTGATCAATATGTAAAAGACTGTTTAATAAAAATGATTATTGATTCGGAAGAAAATTTTGATTCTTCATGGAAAAGAATGCAAGAACACTTAGAGAATAGCAATATAAAGATTGTTGAAACCGAATTAACAAAATTAATTAAAATGAAAATGAGTTTATGGGAATTAAAATAGAATTAATTTGTAATTAATCTTGTTTTTCAAATAATTTTTTTTGATATATATATTCATATAAAATATCATCAAATTGTTCATATCCAAAAACTTTATGAACTTTTGTGACACTCCATTGTTTAATATTAGCTGTATGAGGAAATGGTAACCAGAATAATCTTTTTGAAAAATGTCTGATTATAGTATGTTTCCATAAGAATTTCTGATCATTGAATTTTTGTGGTAAAAGTTTTTTTGCTGTCGTACTATGCCATAATGCATCTTGGTCTGCAAATAACCATTTTTTTGTCTTGATTTGATTTCTTGCTTTTTCAAAAAGTTTTGTTTCTTTACATTTTTTTAGGTTAAAAAGCAAAACTCCTGCATTTATATAATCTGGACGGATTAAGAATTTACCGTAGTGGTCTCTTGCCGATGCATATTCGTATTCAGAAATATCAATATTATAAAGTAGCTCGATATCTCTATTAAACATGATGTCAACATCAAGATATAAGAACTTTTCTGGCATTGAAGGAATAATATCAGCAAACAACCTGAGCAAGGTGTAAGGTGAACAGTACGTGTTTTCATTTGGTGATGAGGCAAATTCTTTTTTATAAATATCAGAAACATCAATTAATCTGACTTCATTATCTTTATTATATTCTTTTACAACTTTATTTAGAAATAAGATTTTATCATTAGAAATAGGAGTATATTGTTCTTTGATATAAGAAACATCCATAGTTAAAATTGTAACTTGAAAAGCTTCTTTTGATTCTGTTCGTTTAAATACAGAAAGAAGGCATGTAAGAATTCCATCAAAAACTTTATCGTTTCCAGAAAATAGCAGATTAATCATGTAAACCTCAATTCTTTATATATTTTATAATTTCAACATTACTGTTCTTACTTCGTTCTGTCATGGCGTTATAAACACGATTTCTCAAATTAGCTCTTTTTTCTTTTAGAGGCAATAAAAAAAAAAAAAAAAACGGTCCGTCAATATATGTTACGATTTTTGGTGTTTTTGAGAATTTTCTTTTTTGATAAGTGTTTGTAAAAGAAAAAACTGGAGCATCGTATTGTATTGGATATCTAAATGATGTATCACCAAAAGGTCTAATTTTTGTATAAAAAGGCCAGATATGTGCTTCTGGATATATTGTAATGCAATTATTTTTTTCAATACGATTCTTTATAGCATTCATGAAATTTTTTGTAGCCTTCATATCATCAGGAAGAGGAAGAGCCCCTAAAGATGGTGTTATTTTTCCTAAAACTGGCATAGAAACATTGTTTGCATGAACAATTACGTAATTATGTTTTGGAAAGCTAACAAATGTAGGAATTAAAGCATCAGCAATTGCATTAGTATGATTTGCATATAAAAAAAATGGCTTGCCTAAATAGTTCTTCAAAACTTTTTTATTAATAATCGTATGATGATATTTTAATTTCAAAAATAAAGAAGCTAATGGTGTTGCAATAATTCTATACCAAAAATAATGTGGGATATTCCATAAAAAACTAATTGTTCCGTATTTATAGTTCTCATCAATTTTTTTTGTTTTAATTACAGCTGTAGAGAATTCATCATTTAATTCATCTTTAAAATAGATTGTTTTTTGCATAATTTATTTTAAGTATTCCAGTTTAATTCCGTATGTTTTTTCGTATACATCTTTACACATTTGATAATTCAATTCTTTTAAATATTCAACATTTTGTTTTTCTGAATATTCTTTTTTAGGATAAATTGGTTCAAGAATGTGCACTGTATATTCTTGAACGGGGAACCCATCTTCTTCAAGAATATTAGAATCTTTCATTGTAATAAAAAGAGGCAAAACAGGAACATTATTTTGTACGGCAAATTTAAATGCTCCATTTGTTAATGGTCTTGGTTTTTTATAGTTCCACCACATACCTTGTTCTGCATAAACAAGAATTTTTTCACCACGATTTAATAGAACACTAATGCTCTTCATAAATAATTGCATTGTGCTAAAACGACGGCTTAAGGGTAGTGTGTTGCAATGTCTAAAAAACAAACCATAAATACCAGGAAAGGACGTGTAATTTCCTTCTCTAATAACCTTGTATAGTCTTTTTCCGGCAAGTTCTTTTTCTATTGCCAGATAAACAGCAAAATTGTCATAAGCATTAAAATGATTACAAGTTAGAATTGCACCTTGATTTTTGATTTTTATATAGTTTTCTATACCAATCGTTTCTTTTAGAATTAGCTTTTTCTCTCTTACTAATTTATAAATAAAGTGTTGCGCATAAAAATTTACAATTTCAGTTAAAATTTTGTGAGATAGTTTTTTATTTAAATAATCAACTTTATCAGCTTCAAGTGGAATTGTAGGAGGATCATCTTCAACATCTTTTGAAAATAATCCTAATCGTTCATATTCATCAATTTTTTTTAAGACATCAAGTCTTTCTTTAGATATTTCTGCTTCCATATACAGATCTGTGTCCTTTATTCATAGAATTTCTATAATTATTGGGATTTAAAGAATCTTTAGCAGCTTGATCCATTAATCTTTCATAAGCAATGGCATCTTGTTTTTTTTGTTCTTCAGAATAAGAGCTTCTTTTATTTAATAAATCGTTATAAAAATCTGTTTTTTTAGCATAATCCCAGAAATGATTTTCGTATTCAATTCCTGTATAATGCCATGGTTTATAATGTATTTTATAATGAATGATTTTTAAATCTTTATCATTAAATTTTGCATTTTTGAAAGAAGTCTTATTCCAACCTAAATCAAAAAACTTTACTTTATCTTTACAAAGAACATTCAAATAATCTTGATCTTGTGTAACAGAAAATTTAAATCTGTTTAATAAATCAACAAACTGCTCTTCTATTTTTTCATTTCTAAATCTTTCTGCATTAATTAAAAGAATTCCTGCATTGAAGTATTTTGCTCTTTCAATATCCAATGTTTTTTCAACATAATTTCCAAAAACATCAACTACGTTCATTACTTCTTCTGGAACTGCACCAACAAGATAATCAGAAATATCTGTGTTATATAATTCAGAAATATCACCTAAAATGATAATATCACAATCCAAATATAGAACTTTCTTGTATTGAGGAAATAAGTTTGCTATGAAAAAGCGATAATATGTTTCTTTTGAGTAATAATCTCTCAAATAAAACATTTTTTGAACTTTATCTAGTTCGTTCTTTAAAGAAATAAAATCAATTGAAGCATTATCTGTAATTTCTAATTTAATTCTTTTCTCATATTCTGGATTAAGATTTGTAGTTAATACATATATTTTATAAAAATAATCCTTAGATGCATTTTTTAGCATTGAATTAAGAGTTACTGACAGAAAAGGAGCATAATTGTCATCAGTAGCAAAAAAAATTGGTATTTCATTTGTCATTGTTTGTGCACACATAATCTTATAATCGTATAATCTTTATTAATTCAAGTCAAGATATTAATATCTATCATTTATTTAATAAGCTTATCCATCTTTTCCTTATTTAAAGTATAATAAAAAACAGAATGCCCCAAATCATTTACCTTATTTAATAATGTAATGTATCTACTGTTTGGTAATATTTTGGCAGCTTCATCTTTTTGTTTTTGACAACCATCAAAATCTTCATTTTCATAAAGTATTTGAGAATAATAAACTTTTGCAAAATATAATTCAGATTGATTTCTTGCACAATCTACAGCTTTTGAAAAACATTCAAGGGCTTTCTTTTTACTTCCCCCAGAAATTCCTGGAGCAAAAAAGTACCAGTGTGCAATATTAAATAAGGCAAAAGTCATGTTTGGGTCTTCTTCCAATATCATATCATAATATTTTTTAACGTTTAATCCTTCTTTCATTGCTGTGGACATTGGAAAAAATCTTAATCCGGAAGAAAGAATATCTCCTGCTGAACAATAAAGCCATTTATTAATTTTTTCATCTTTATGACTTTTGAACCAATCTGTAATTATATTGTATTGATTTACAAGAAGTTCTTTTAAAACTGGATCATCAACATTTGTTTCGTAAATATAGTTGTATTTTTCCCACACAAGCATATTTTGAATTACTAATTTGATTTCATCTGAACTATTATTATAATTAATGTCTTTAGAAAGATTATTTGTGTATGAATCAATCATTTCTACAGCTTTTGAAGGAGTTTCTGCTGCTGCAATATTCATTCTGAATTCAAGTGTTTTATCAATAATCTTTTGTTCGTCATTATTTAATTCTGAAGTAGCGAACATAAAAGTCGTGATTGATAAAAATGTTAAAAATAAAATTGTTTTTCTTTTCATGTTTCAATGATAATTTAATTAAAATAAATATTCAATTGGATAAAAATTTCAAAAAAATTGAAATTTCTTTGTTTTGTATGTTGACATAAAATAATCATTCATATATATTAAATATCACAACGCCGCTGTAGCTCAGTTGGTAGAGCAACGGACTGAAAATCCGTGTGTCGTTGGTCCGATTCCAACCGGTGGCAAAAGACTGATTCATTTATGAGTCAGTCTTTTTTATTTTAACTTCATCATCAAGAACTCACTTCAATTTATTATAAAATCAAAATTAATATCTAAGCGTATTAACGTAACAATGTTTATTTTTTCAATCATTTATAGTAAAATATTTGTTAAGAGTTATAAAATGAAATTACATGATGATAGAGTGGTTTTTACAGGTGGCGGAACAGGCGGTCATATTTATCCGGGACTGGCTATTGCTGATGAATTAAAAGCCATTATGAAAGAGAACAACAAGAATATTATTGTTTATTGGATTGGTTGTTCGTCAGGAATGGACAAAAACATAGTTGGAAAAAACATCAACATTGACGGTGAAAAATCAGTCGATTATTTTTATGGAATCCCTTCTGGTAAATTAAGAAGATATTTTTCATTTAAGAATTTTACAGATGTGTTCAAAATCATTGGCGGATTCTTTTCTTCATTCTTTATTTTAATTAAAGTAAAACCTGCTGTATTGTTTTCAAAGGGTGGATTTGTTAGTGTTCCTCCTTGTCTTTCTGCAAAAATATTAGGAATACCAGTTTATACACATGAATGTGATTTTACATTGGGATTGGCAAATAGAATAAATTTAAAATCAGCTTCAAAGATGTTTGTTTCTTATGAAGAGACAAAAAATCAATTAAGTGAACAAAACAAATTAAAAACCATTGTTACGGGAAATCCTATAAGGCCTTGTTTTTATCAAACGGAAAAAGAAAAAGGCTTTGAGTTCTTGAATATTAATAATAATGAATCTCATAAACCTGTACTTCTTGTTCTGGGTGGAAGTTCTGGTGCAAAACAAATAAATGAACTTGTATATCAAAATTTAGAATGGTTGTGTAAAAATTATATTGTTGTTCATCAAACTGGACTTGTAAACTCTGATGAAAAAACAGAAAAAGATTTAATAGAAAAATACAAAGGCGATTATAAGCCTTTCAATTTTATTTATGAACAAATGCCCAATGTTTTATCTTGTGCGGATGTTGTTCTTTCCAGAGCCGGTGCCAATTCAATTTGGGAGGCTGCTACTTTATTAAAACCTATGGTTCTGATTCCTTTATGTGGAGGCGGAACAAGGGGTGATCAAGTTAGCAACTCAGAATTCTTCAAATCAAAAAATGCAGCAGAAATTCTTGTTGGAAAAGAAGCTTCTAGTGGGAACTTGATTAAATCATTGGAAAAAATGCTGGAGGAAGATGAAAGGCGCGGATATCAACAGATCTTAGAGA
>CAYFND010000026.1:0-20905 GCA_964344405.1 uncultured Treponema sp.
GTACCGCATTAACTTATATATATGGTATCGGTCGCTCATCGGCTAAAAAAATTTGTGAAGAAGCAAAAATTGATTCTGAGAAAATGATTAATGATTTGACTCAAGATGAATTGAACAAGCTTCGCGAAATTATCGATGCAGAATTCAAGGTTGAAGGTCGACTTCGTTCAGAAATCGGTTTAAACTTAAAACGTCTTATGGATATTGGCTGCTATCGTGGTCTTCGTCATAAGAGAGGTCTTCCTGTACGTGGTCAAAGGACTCGTACTAATGCCCGAACTAGAAAAGGTAAGAAGAAGACAGTTGCTAATAAGAAGAAAGCATAAGGCGGAGGATAAATAAGTGGCTACCGTTAAAAAACGAAAGGAAAAGAAGAGCGTTTACGAAGGAAATGTATATATTCAGGCAACGTTCAATAATACTATCGTAACAATAACAGACTTGAAGGGTAATGCTTTGTCATGGGCTTCTTCAGGTGGTCTAGGTTTCCGCGGAGCAAAAAAATCTACTCCGTTTGCGGCTCAGTCTGTTGCAGAAACAGCTGTTCAGAAAGCAGCAAGCTACGGCTTGAGAGAAGTTCATGTGTTCGTAAAGGGACCTGGAATGGGACGTGAAAACGCTATCCGTTCTCTTGGCGCTTTGGGATTAAAAGTTAAATCTATTTCTGATGTAACTCCAATTCCACATAATGGCTGTCGTCCTAGAAAGACACGACGTATGTAATTAGGGAGACTAGAAATGGGAAAAACAAGACAGCCTCTTTTAAAGAGATGTAAAGCTTTAGGAATTAATCCTACAGTAATGGGTTATGATAAAGCAATTAAAACTAATCCAAAAGAAACAAGAAGAAAGAAGTCTGAGTACGGAATTCAACTTTGTGAAAAACAGAAAGTAAGATTTATTTATGGTATTCAAGAAGGGCAATTCAAAAAATACTATGTAATGGCTACAAAAAAACTAGGTGTTACTGGTGAAGTACTTTTACAGATTCTTGAATCTCGTCTTGATAACGTTGTTTATCGAATGGGATTAGCAAAAACTCGTGATTCTGCAAGACAGTTAGTAAGTCATGCTCATATCACAGTTAATGGATCAAAAGTAAACATTCCTTCTTATATTGTAAAAGTTGGCGATGTTATCGCACTTAGTGAAAAAGCTCAGGCTTCAGCAGGTATTAAAGATATCGTAGCTAAGAGTGCTAACAGAACAACTCCAGATTGGATTGAAATGAACAAAGAAACTTATACTGGAAAGGTTGTTGCATTGGCTACAAGAAGTGATATTGATTTCGCAGTAAAAGAACAACTCATAGTTGAGTTCTATTCTAAATAAGGAGTTCGAATGGCTCGTAAAAACTTGCTTAAGGGTTTTAAAAAACCTAAAGGCATTACATTTGAACACATTAGTACAAATCCGAACTATGGAAAATTTACAGCTTATCCTTTTGAAACAGGATTTGGCACAACAGTTGGCAATACTCTAAGAAGAGTTTTATTGTCATCTATTCAAGGTTATGCAATATCATCAGTTCGAATTACATCTTATGATGAAAACGGTGTGGCACATGTAACTTCAAGTGAATTTGAAGCAATTCCTAATGTATCTGAAGATACATTGGAAATCATTAGTAATTTGAAAGAACTAAGATTACGTTTACCAGAAGATATCGAAGAGGACACTATACTATACACTTTTAAGGGTCCAGGTATTGTAAAAGGCGAGGATTTATATAAAGAAGGTCAGCTTGAAATCATGACTAAAGATAAAGTTATCTTTACTATGATGGAAGGTGCTCACCTTGATATAGAAATCCAAGTCGATCTTGGTAGAGGTTATGTACCAGCTGAAACAAATGAGCATTATATTGAGGTTGTTGGTACAATAGCAATGGATGCAATTTTCACTCCTGTACCAAAAGTTAAATATTCTATTGAACCTTGTCGTGTTGGTCAAAGAAGTGACTATGACAAGCTCATATTAGAAATATGGACTGATGGTAGTATTTCACCAGAGGACGCTTTAGCAGAAGCTGCTAAAATAGCAAAAGATCATTTCGCTATTTTTGTAAACTTTAATGATAAAGATGTTGTTGGTGTTGATGAAAGTGATGAAAGAGATGAAGGAATTCAAAAACTCTTGGACACACAAGTTGAAGAATTGGAACTTTCAGTACGCTCATCAAACTGTTTGAAAAATGCAAATATTCGTACAATTGGCGAATTAACAAAAAAGACTGAAGATGACATTGCAAAGACAAGAAACTTTGGAAAGAAAAGTCTTGCTGAGATTAAAGAAAAACTCCTTGAATGGAATCTTACTCTTGGTATGACTGATTACAGTCATCTTAAGAATGCTGCCAATATAACTAAGCAGAAGGAAAAGACAGATGAATCATAAAAATGGTTTTAATCCGCTTTCACGTACAACGGCACATCGCCGTGCTATGTCACGGAATATGGTAACATCGTTATTTAGATATGAACGTATAACTACAACAAAATCTAAAGCTCTTGAAGTAAGAAAAGCTGCTGAAAAGCTTATTACTCGTGGTAAAGTAGATTCTGTTCACAATCGTCGTGAAGTTGCAAAATTTATTAAAGATGAAAAAATATTGAATAAACTATTTACAGAAATTAGTCCAAGAATGAAAGAACGCAATGGTGGTTACACTCGTGTTCTAAAATTGGGATATCGTCAGGGTGATGCTGCTGATGTTGTAATCCTAGAATTAGTAGATTACAAACTTGATACTGAAGCTAAAGAACCTGCTAAAAAAGCAGAAAAAAAAGCTCCTGTAGAAGCTAAATCAGAAACAAAACCAAAGAAAACAGCTGCTAAAGCTAAAGAACCAACATCTGATGAAGAAAAGGCTCCAAAAGCTAAAAAAACAACTACAAAAAAGACTGCAACAAAAAAAGTAGCTGAAAAGAAAGAAGAACCTAAAGCTTAGTAAGTTTTAAGTTCAGATCTTAAATGACAAAGAAGAGTTTTAATTCAACTTTGTAATTATTAGGAGAACGATATGTCAAAGAACCATCGTGGAACAGGAATTAGAACATTACCAGCTCATGGTAGAGGAATTTGCGCAGTTTGCGGAAAAGATTCTATCAAAGTTCTTTTTGAACAAGATGTTAATGGATCAAAAGTAAAAATATGTAAGTTCTGTAACGCAGCACTTAAAAATAAAGCAAGAAAAGAAGTAAAAGCAGCTCCTGCTGTAGAAGCTTCTGCTCAATAATTATTTGGATTTTAGTGTTGTATGTAAATCCGTCTGTACTTTTAAACAGGCGGATTTTTTTTTAATGAAAGAGTTTATTAAGAAGGAATAAAATATGAGCATAAGTAATAGTTATCAAACTACAAAATATTATGACTTCTTTCGTGATAAAGAAATTATTTTTACAAAAGTAAATTTACAATCATTAAGAATAGATCCAAGACAGCTTTATGTAAAATGTAACGGATCTCAATGGCCTTGTATAATAAATTCAACCTCATTACAAAATTGTAAAATAATTATTGGTACCAATAGTGGTGCCTATAAAGAGATGCTTAAAAAAGATGTATCAATAAGTGTAAGATACTGTTTTATTGATCAAAACAATGCTCCTGTATATTTTTTTGTAAACTGCACAATCTTAAATAAAGAAAAATATCATAATACAGAAGAATTAGCATTAATAACACTTAATTTTAGCCAACGTCCGCCTAATGAATTAATAATAAGAATTGGTGAGTTCCTAGAAACTAATGAAAACTTTAGAAAAAGAACGGAAGATAGAATTGTCATTAATAAAGATACTGTAAGAAAACTGAATTTGGAAAAAGAAGAAACAATGGCTTATATAGAAAAAGTTCCAAGAAAATGTATTCTTAAAGATTTATCTTTTCGTGGTGCAAAAATAATGACTATAGGAATTCCAAAGTTCTTAATAAATAAAAAAATAGAAATAGAAGTAGATTTTCTTGATTATCCTGATAAAACTGTTATTAGCGGAAAAATAGTTAATGCAGATTTTCTTGAAGGAAGAAAAGATATTTCTGTTATAAATGTTGTATATGACGAAGATTTAATTCCAATGCGATATAAATATAAGATTAACGAATATATAACAAATGTAAAGAAAAACACGTTAGCTAATCAACAATAAAAAAAGGAAAATCAATATGAGTATGAGTAATCATCTGGAAAGTATTTATTATATAAGTTTGCCAGAAAGTTTTAATATAGAAAATAGTGGTTTCAAAATTGATCCAACAATAAAATTACCTGTGCAAAAGAAGGAATCCGATTCAGCTGGAACTTTTAATCCTTCAGAAATGAGTTCTGAACAGATTTTAGCTGGTATTTTGACAGTTTTAGCTTATGACAAAAAAAATCCAAACTTAAATTACTATAGAAGCATAATCAAAAAGGCAAAACCAAATATTAAGAAAGAATTGTGTGAGGCTGCAATCCTAAAAGCTAAAAATGAAGATTTTGATTTAGCAGAAGAAATATTTTTATCTTTGAACGGACTTGATCCGGATGATAAATACATTATTTTGAATATGGCTATATTCCTGGATCAAAGAGCTGATTCATATAGAAAATCAGGATTATTGGAAGATGCTGATGCTTATGATAATGATGCTTTTCAATATTATTCTGTTGCAATGGACGCCGAACCTGCTATTCCTGATGCTTTTTTTAATGCTGGATTTTATTACATGAAAAAAAATCAGTATTCTGAAGCAAAAGATTGTTTTGATACTTATATTGCTTTGACTTGTGATTTGTCTGATGAAGAAATTGGTTCTGACGCAGAATATAAAAAAGAACGAGCTCAAGAAATCATTAATAATATAATTAAGCAAAACATGGATGATGTTCATTATAAAAATGCTTACAAATTGATAATGAATAATGAAGAAGAAAAAGGCATTGATGAAGTCAGACTATTTTTGCAAAGTAATCCTAAAATGTGGAACGGTTGGTTTCTTTTGGGATGGGGTTTGCGTAAATTAGAAAGATTTGATGATGCTAAAACAGCTTTTCTTGAATCGTTGAAATGTAATGATGGTGAAAACAATTCTGACACATACAATGAACTAGCTTTGTGTTATACAAATGAAAAAGATTTTGATAATGCAGAGAAAAATCTGTTTAAAGCTTTGTCAATAAATCCAGAAGATACAAAAGTAATTTCTAATTTGGGATATTTAGCGTTAGCTAAAGGCAATAAAAGCGATGCCCGTAAATTTTTTACAACTGTTTTGGAATATAGTCCAAAAGATGTGATTGCATTGAATGAATTGTCTAAATTGGAAAAAGACGCTTAATTTTTTACGTAGTCTATTTTATCACCGATTTTAACGTTGTTCTTTTCATACCAACCCTGTGGAACTTCAATTGCATAACGAACTGACGAATTGCTGACGATACTTGATAAACTGAATGGTGTCATATCGAAAATGTCTCGTATGATGCCATTTTTATCAATATAGGCGATTGATAGTGGATGAGGTGTGTCTTTCATCCAAAATGAAAGTATTTCATCTTTTTCAAAAATGAATATCATTCCTGTTCCGTCAGGTATGTTTTTCCTCTTCATATAACCAAATTTTTTTTCTTCTGGAGTTTTGGCAATTTCTGCAATAATAGAAATTTCAGAATTGTCGCTTCTTATGAAAGTTATTTCAGTTTTTTGTAATTTTGATTTTGCAGAACAGCTGGAAAGAATTACTAGTGATAGTAGTGAAAGTATTAATATTTTTGTTTTCATTTTATAGTCCTTCTAAAAACATATTTCTTGTAGTTTCTGTACCAGATAGAGGTACATTTGAATATTGAAGTAAAGAATTGAATGTTTCATTTTCAATATATTTTAATGTAAGTGGTTTTTCTAGAGACATGGTGATTTTATCATTTTTCCAAACGGCTTCTTTTGGAGAAAGTGATGTTGGATTTCCATATTTGTTTGTTAGTGTTGTAAAAACAGAAAAGTAATCCATTTTATCTGTATTCATGTTAATTGTAATGATATAAAGTTTATCGTTGTTGAATTGAAACCAACATTGAGTTAGAAAATTAGAACCAAGGCCTCTGTCTGCATCTGTTTCAATTATTGTCTGATTGTTTCCAGGAAGAAGGGAAACGTCTCTATCGCCGTGATATCCAAAATCTGAATTTTTAATAAGTTGAGTTTTTGTTTCATCAACGCTCATTCCAAGCTTTATATTACTGTAACCGTTTGGAAGTGATTCTTGTGAATGGATGAAAAAAGAGAATGTTGAAAATAGAATTAAAAAAAATAATTTATTTTTCATAGTTAACTTATCGGAGAAAAAAGCCTATTCATGACTTTGTTTTCGTAAGAAAGCT
The DNA here is from genome assembly GCA_964344405.1 of uncultured Treponema sp. Taxonomy (GTDB): domain Bacteria; phylum Spirochaetota; class Spirochaetia; order Treponematales; family Treponemataceae; genus Treponema_D. The sequence continues at coordinate 6,365 of CAYFND010000026.1, forward strand.
GCTTGTTTTAATAATTCTGATACATCCTTGATGAAAATCTTATTGTTTACAAGTTTAATTCTGGAATCATTTTGAAAATCATAGATGACGCGTGGTTGTTGTTCCTTTGGTATTCCGCACATTTTTGCTAAATCACCAATAGTTAATTCCGTTTGTTGTGAATTATTTGTTTTATCAATTACGATTTTTTGTTTTTCAACTTGTAGAGAAAGCATATCAAGCATTTTGTGCAGAGGATCCCTAAGGTTTGCATTATCAAGCTGGCGGTACATAGACCATAGTCTGTCTGCAAGCGTTGTTGTAAGCCTTGAAATCAGTTGGGGCTGTGTAGAAACCATGTTGTTAAAGTTCTTGTTGTTAACGACCATCAGTTTGCATGTACTATGAGCGATTGCATTAGCTGAACGAGGTTTGTTTTCTAGAAGCGCCATTTCACCGAACATATCGCCCTTTTGCAAAACAGCCAATGTAACTTCGTTTCCGTCTACAACTTTGGAAATTGTAACTTCGCCGCTTTGAATAATGAACATGTCAGAACCGTTTTGAGCTTCGGAGAAAATCATCGTGTTTGTTGGATATTCACGAACTAGTTCATCTGTGTTTTCAAAATAAACAGCTTTTGATGTTGGTTTGAATTTGATGAACTTTTCTTTTGCAATCTTTGCATTTGGTGAAGTTGGTTTTGTTTTTAAATATTGATAATAAGCAAAAATAGCTATGTCTTTCTTCTGTAGTTTTTCGTAATATTCAGCAACTCTAAAAATTTGTTCATATGTATCTTTAACTACGTTGTTTAATGTTGCCTGTGTGAGCATTTCATTCATTACGCGCATTCGGTTTGCAAAAGTGCGAATGATTTTTAATGCAACTGGTGTATTTTTTACGATTAAATCTGGATATTGGTCGCGGGTAACTAAAATAGCTGTAACATCTGTTAAAGTGCAGGCTGTTTCAATTTGAAGATGATTGGACATACAAGGAACAACACCGACGAAGTCTCCAGGACCAAGTTTTACTGGTGGAATACCTGTTCCTGCTGCTTTGTAACACTGAACCAATCCTTTTTGAAGAATGTAAAAATGATCACTGTCTGATTTACCTTCAACAACGAGATATGTGCCCTTTTTAAAATTAACAATCTTTAACTGCAGCAAAGTATAACCTCTATAAAAGCTGTATTAATAATACAAACTTATGAACTACTAAAGTATAATTGTAGGTTTGATAAAATGCAATAAATCAAATATATACTTAAGCTTTTAAATTATCGACAAAAATAATTTCCGGTTCAATAGAAAAACCGAATTTTTTATACACTTTTTCTTTTGCAATTTGAACTAAAGCTTTTACATCCGAAGCTTTGGCTTTTCCTATGTTTATAATAAAATTACCGTGCCAACTTGCTATCTGGGCTCCGCCAATTTGTAAACCTTTGAGTCCGACTTCATCAATTAATTGACCAGTTGGTTTGCCAAAATTGTGATTGTTCTTAAAAACACTGCCGGCACTTGGATATTTGAAGTGTCCTTTGTTAATTCTTTCTGCTGTAAAATGGTTGCAGCTTTGTTTGATTTCTTCTTGTGTCGAGGTGTTTTGATTTAATGTAAAAGTTGCAGAAAGGATTACTTTATCTGTGTTTTTGAACGGAGATTTCTTGTAGTCCCATTCTGAAGAATTAAAAAGTTCTGTTTTTGTCTGTTTTGTTTGAATATCGTAGAAAGTTGTTGAATATAGGATGTCGCTTATTGATTTTTCAAAACATCTGGCGTTCATAAATACAGCACCACCAATGCTTCCGGGTAATCCTGCAAACTGTTCAACTCCAGAAAGTGTTTCTCTTATGGAAAAATTGACTACAGCTGAAAAATGAGTTCCGCATTCAGCTGTAACTAATGAACTTTGATGGCCAAGTGGGGATTTTGTAATTTGATTGAGTTTTGATGTTGAGATAATAATTCCGTTATAATTTGTATCAGGAAAAACAATATTGCTTCCGCCTCCCAAAACAAAGTAATTCATGTTGTTGTCATGAAGATGGGATGTAGAAAAAATAAAGGAATCTATATTGAAAGGTTCTAAAAGAATGTCTGCATTAGAGCCGATTTTAAATGTTGTCCTTGGTGAAAGAGGTTCGTCTAGAAGGACGTTCCCGCTGTAAAAATCACTTGTCTTGAAAAAATCACTTATACAGAGTATGTTATTCATAATATTAATTTATAGAAGAAAAGAGTTTAAATCTATAAATTTAAGGTGGTTATCTAATATGAGTTTGAAATTATATAATACAATGGGACGAAAGTTGGAAGAATTTAAACCAATTACAGATGGTTTTTGCGGATTTTATGGCTGCGGTCCGACTGTATATAATTATGCTCATATTGGAAACCTTAGGGCGTATTTCTTCCTTGATATTTTGGACAGAACTTTAGTTTATCTTGGATATAATAAAAAACACGTCATGAACATCACTGATATCGGTCACTTGAGTGGTGATAATGATGACGGTGAAGATAAAATGCTTAAAACTGCAAATGAAAGACATCAATCTGTTTTGGAAATCGCCAAATTCTACACAGATGCTTTTTTTAGCGATATTGATAAACTTAACATAAAAAGACCGGATGTAGTTTGTAAAGCTACTGAACATGTTCAAGATATGATTGAATTGATTAAAAAAATTGAAGCAAATGGTCACACTTATATGTCTGGTGGAAATTTGTACTACGATGTAACAACTTATCCTGATTATGGCAAATTGGCTTGTTTGAATTTAAATGATTTGAAGGCCGGTGCAAGAATTGAAGTTGATTCCAACAAAAAAAATCCTTATGACTTTGTTTTGTGGTTTACAAAATCAAAATATGAGAATCAAGCATTAACTTGGGATTCACCTTGGGGACGAGGTTATCCTGGATGGCATATTGAATGTTCTGCAATGAGTATGAAATATTTGGGCGAACATTTTGATATTCATACTGGTGGAATTGATCATATTCCAATTCATCACACAAATGAAATTGCCCAGTCTGAAGGTGCGACTGGTAAAAAATGGGTGAATTATTGGCTTCATAACGAATTCCTTGTTATTCAAAAAGATAAAGGTAATGATGGTGAACAATCTGCTAAAATGTCAAAATCATCTGGAAATTTCCTAACTTTGCAATCATTAATAGATAAAGGTTATGATCCTTTGGATTACAGATTTTTCTTGATGGGTGCTCATTACAGAAGCCAGGCTAAATTCAATTGGAATTCTATGGATTCAGCTAAAAATTCAAGAAGGGCTTTGATTCAACGTGTGGCAAAAATATTCCATAATTGGGATGGAAAAGACATTGCTGAAGAAAAACTAAGTCAAAAGGCGAAAGATTATTTGTTAAAGTTTACTACAGCCCTTGAAAATGATTTATCAACACCACAAGCATTATCTGTTCTACAAGTTTGTGTAAAAGACGGCGAGCTTAAAACTGAAGAAATTGTATTCTTGATTAGAAAGATGGATAGCGTTTTAGGTTTGAAACTTGAAGAATTAGCAAAAGAAATAAATAAATCAACACTTTCTGTAAATGGAAATAATGATAACTCTCATGACGGCGACCCTGAAGCTGACGAAATTAACAAACTTGTTATGGAAAGAGTTCAAGCAAAAAAAGATAAAAAGTTTGAAAAAGCTGATGAAATCCGTAACGATTTGCTTTCTAGAGGAGTTTTAATAATAGATACTCCTCAAGGTCCGATTTGGAAAAGATCCTAATTCGGGTTTGAGCAAAACAAGTATGTAACTTTTTGGGAGTAGATGTGTTTAATAATATAAGTGAGAGTGGAGTTTCTTCGCCAGTAAATGCGGGAAATCCATCTGATTTTAAAATGATTTATGATACATCAATGCAAATGCTTTTTAGAATTTCATTTAGAATAGTGAATGATGAAGAGGCAGCAGAAGATTTAGTTCATGACTCATTGATTAAAGCAAATGAGAAAGGTCTCGTTTTTCCATCGTTGAATGATGCAAAATATTGGTTGATTAGAGTTGTAAAGAATGCCGCTCTTAATTATGTGAAACGAAAGGAACGTGAAAGAAAAGCTTATGAAAAAGTTCTTTATGAAGATAATCATAACTTTGATTCCGGCGAGACTAAGTTGCTTAAAAAAGATTCAGTAAATAAAGCTAGAGAAGCTCTAAAAAAACTTCCAAAAAGTTTGCAAGAAGTTCTTATGTTGAGAGAATATGGTGATCTTAATTATAAGGAAATAGGCAAAATATTGGGTATTACAGAGGGAAATGTAAAAGTACGTGTTTTTAGAGCGAGGAAGCAGTTAGCTAAATTAATAGGAGTTGACGATGTCTTCTTGCCCAACTAAAGATATTCATTCAGTGTACGTGGATAATGAATTGCCGGAAATTTATAGAGCTGAATATGAAGAACATGTAAAAAATTGTCCTAAGTGCCAAAAGCAACTAGAGATGATTAAAAAAGTTCATGAATTGATGCAAATGGATTCAGCTTCAATTACAACCGATGAGCATTATCTTAATCAAAGTTTTGAGCGTTTGCAGATTCGGATGAATTATTCTAAAAACACAAACAGAAATTCCAGCTTTAATTTTAACAAATTTAAGTATTCAATTCCGGCTGTTGCCGCTGCTGCAGTTTTTGCTTTGGTGATTCCGCTAAGACTAACTTCTAATGATGCTCAAGTGACTAACGTTTCTACAGTTTCTATGATACCAACAGTTCAAGCAGCTCAAAATATTTCATTAAGTAGTGGAAATAATGTTGTTCTTTCTGGTAATATACCTCAAGCAACTTTGACTTCTGTAAAAGAATCTGATGGATTTATAAGAAATATAGATTCAAGTAATACTGATGTGCCAAAAATTAAGAGTATTGATGTATTCCGTCCGGATTTTAATGAAGATCAAATTATTTCAATAAAAATTACTGTTCCAAGTTTAGGTTCTGTTCCAGTTGTTACGGAAATCGATTTACCAATGGATGTAATTTCAGGTCAATTTCAGTGAACTCTTCAGGAAAATTTAGTTACGCCTTTAGAAAATATCCTGCAATTAGAATCTTAATTGTAGGATTTTTAATTATAAGTTGTATTGTTACTTTTATAGTCATCAGCAATAAAAACAAAGCTATTCCAGAAATAGATTCATTAACGCCTGTAGTAGGTTCTCCAGGTGATGTTGTTGTTATTAAAGGGAAAAACTTTGGTAATGTTCGTGATATGAATTATGTGGAGATTGCTGGTTCAAAATTAACAGCTAGTTCATATATTTCTTGGTCTGATACAAGCATTACGATTGTGCTGCCGGCAAATGTTCAAAACGGACTTGTTTTTGTTGGAACAAAATATGAAAAATCAAAGCCGACTTTATTTGCAAATGAAGTGAATATTCCGGTTTTGGTTCCAGAAGTAAATCAAATTGTCAAACCTGTAATAACTTCGCTTTCTAGTGATAAGATTGAAATCGGACGGACTCTCTCAATTTTTGGAAACAATTTTGGAGATGCAAAAGGTCAGTCAAAAGTTTTATTTACAATTGATTACAGCAATTTTGAAAACAACAGGGTAATTCCACGGAATGATCTTACAGAGAATATGATTGCTGTTAGTGAATCTGAAAATGGATATGAATATTGGAGCAATACAGAGGTTAGGGTGAGAATTCCTGATGGAGCTTGTTCTGGAGTTGTTCAAATTGATACAGGAAAAGAAAAATCTGATCCTGTGAATATTACTATTGATTCGCAAGTTGGAAAAAAATCATTTCAAACAAAGAAGACTTATTTAGTTCAATATTCTGCTGATATTGAAAGTATTGTTACAAAAGACACTTCCAGCATTACATTTAGATGTCCGTCTCCAATTATAACTTCTGCACAGCCAAGTGTTATGATGACGGAGATTACTCCATCCCCGATTTTGGAGAATTATCAAAACGATATTATTCATCAGGCGACTTTTAACACGAACAGTGTTGATAAGAAAACAGTTTTCTCTCAAACATTTGTAGTTGTCGCTTATGAAGTGAATTCAAAAATCAATCAGAATAAAGTTGTTTCGTATAAAAATACTAGCGATAGTATAATTTCAAAATATACAAAGCCTGATTCCCTTGTTCCAAGCGATAATGAAGATGTTATAAACTTTACAAATCAAATTGTAAAAAAAGAGACAAATCCGTATGTAAAAGCAAAATTGATTTATGATTATTTTTGTAAGAACTTTGAGATTTTGGACAGAATGAGAAATAATGATTCCGCTCCAGTGGATTTGATAAAACGCAATAGAGGCGATGCGTATGACTATGCTGTTATGTACACAGCTTGTTTGCGTGCTTGTGGAATTCCCGCTGTAACCGACGGGGGAATCCTTGTTGATAAGGATATGAAGACTTCTGCCCATTGGTGGTGCGAGTTTTATCTGCAAGATTATGGCTGGGTTCCTGTTGATGTTGCCTTGGGTGATGGAATGAATTATGAAGAGTGGGAGTATGATGTTGATTCCGCTTCTTATTATTTTGGAAATCTGGACAGTCATCATATTTTGTTTTCTAAAGGTTGGAATCAGTTGAAACCATTCAGTCAAGAGAATAAGATTGTTCAATACCCTAGAAGTTTTGCTTTGCAATCAATTTGGGAAGAAGCTTCAAGCGGTGTTCAAAAGTATAGTTCATATTGGTCTGTTCCTGTAATAAAGGGAATATACTAAAAAAGTTTAAGCAAACAGGAGTTTTATTATGACAAAAGTATTATCAGTTGGTGGTTCAATAATTGTTCCAGAAAAACCAGATACAGAGTTTTTACAAAGTTTTATCAAGATGACAATTTCATGGTTGGATCAAGATAAAAGTAGACGTTTGATTTTGGTTGCTGGTGGTGGAGCTCCTGCTAGAGTTTATCAAAACGCATATAAAGAAGTTTCCAGCGAGACAAAAATCAATTCAAAGGATGATGCCGCTGATTGGATTGGAATTATGGCTACAAGGATTAATGCCCAACTGTTGAAAGCTTGTTTTGGTGATTATTGCAAAAACGACGTTGTTTATAATCCAACTGAGGATGTAAAGTTTGACGGTCAAGTTTTAGTTGCTTCTGGATGGAAACCTGGTTTTTCTACAGATACAGATGCTGTTTATTTGGGTGAAAAATTTGATGCAAAAACAATCGTGAATCTTTCTAATATTGAAAAAGTTTATACAGATGATCCAAGAAAGAATCCAGATGCAAAACCTCTAGATACAATTTCTTGGGCTGATTTTAGAAAAATGGTCGGTGATGAATGGACACCTGGAAAGAATTGTCCGTTTGATCCAATTGCATCAAAAAAAGCTGAACAACTTGGAATGAAGGTAATTTGTGCTGGTGGAAAAAACATCAAAAATATAAATGCTATATTGAATGATGAAGATTACATTGGAACAACAATCGGCTAAAAAAATATGATGGAATTTTGAATCCTTGATTTGTTTGTTTTATTGAACAAATTCCATTTGGTTTAGAATTCTATCAATTTTATTTCCATACTCGCTATCCATTGCCCAAGTTCTAGTTAATTCAAAAATTGTTTTAGCTTTTCCTCTTGGGCGAACCCATTTATAGCGATTATCAATCAATTCATTTTTAAGACTTATTTCTTCTGTTGTGGAATACGCATGTAAATGTTGAATGTGAGCGCGAATTCCCATCTGAACAGATTCAAAAACTTCACCTGGATGTTCTTTGTCAATTGCGCCTAGTCCGCAAAAATTGTTCATCTGCGGTGTTACAAGATTTCCAAAAGTTAAATATCCTGTTTCCAAACACATTTGTGCGAATGCTACATCAGAATTTATTCCTTCATAATTGCTTTCTTTGATGTATAATCTGGCAATTTTTGTGATTTCATTTTTGGGATAAAGCGGATTCTGTTGTAAAAAGAAATCAACAAGTTTTGTTTCTGAACAAACGCCTTTTGAGTAAATCTCTCTAGAAATTGAGAATTCTTTTTTTGTTAGTGTTTTACATGAAAAAAAACTAATTGAAATTAATAGAACAAGTGAAATAAATCTGAATTTGTGCAATTTTCTTACCTTTTTTATAATTCTACAAAAAAAATAAAAAAATTTGTAGCGATTTGAATCAATTCTGGAAATAGTATTGTGATGAAAAAAGCAAGAATAAATTTACGTGAAAGCACTTTGAAAAAAGGAATTAGTTATCCTTTTGATGAAGAGTTGATTATGTTGATTTTGGGAAGTGGTTCTTCGGATATGCCGATTGACAGATTGTCAGAAAAAATTGTTGAAACGCTGGATAATTCAAATGATGACGAGATTATAGCAAATCTTCAACGGATTAAGGGTGTGGGGGAAAGTAAGGCGCTTTCTATTGCGGCTGCCTTGGAACTGGGAAAAAGAAGGAGCGGGCATTTGAAGACGCTGATAAAAACTCCAAATGATGTTATTCCGTTTATCAGGCATTTTGCAATGTATCCAAAAGAAAGATTTGTCTTGGTAACACTGAACGGCGGTCATGAAATCATTCAGATTCATGTAATTTCTGTTGGAACTATCAACAACACTATAATTCACCCGCGTGAGATTTTTTTTGAAGCGATAAAAGAAAATGCTTCCGCGATGATACTTTGCCATAATCATCCTTCCGGGAACTGCGATCCTTCGGATGATGACATAAGGACGACAAGAAATCTGCTGGAAGCTTCGGCAATAATTGGGATTCCTATTTTGGACCATATAATTATTGATACAAAAAGTTATTTCAGCTTCCTGGAAAACAATCTATTGTTCACGCAAGATTAATAAGATAAAATGAAAATTGATGAAGAGACTTATTATTTTTCTGTTTCAATTTTTTCTTTTATCCTCACTTTTTGCGTATGAAAACTCAAGTCAGATAGATGCTTCAAAAAAAGCACTTATTGGTGAAAATGAAACTTCAATTATTATAAAAACATCTGTAAGCGATGCTGAAGTTTATTTGAACGGCGTTTTTCAAGGTTATTCATCACTTAAAATTACAAATCTGATTCCCGGCATATATAATTTGGAAATTAGAAAAAGAAATTATGAAAGTGTTTTTTGTTCTGTTTTAGTGCGGAAAGGATTTTCACTTGAATATGATTTTGAACTTTCGTTGTTGAAAGGAACGCTCTTTCTAAATGATGTTGCCGCTGGTTCAGATATTTATATTGACGGAACTAAGGTTTATTCAACAAGAAATGAAATTGTAATTGGTAGTCATGAGGTTGTTGTAAGAAAATTCGGATATGAAGATTTTAGGGAATTTGTAACAATCAATCCTTACGCGGTGAAAACTGTTTTTGTTGTTTATAAAGAAGCAGAATTTGTTTTGAAGGATTTTAAGAGTTCTAAAAAAGTTTTTAATCCTGAATACAAAAATGACCTTGGAAAATGCAGGTTTTCTTTTTATGTTACATCAGATTCATCGGCAGAAATTACAATTGTGAATAAAGATGATGAAGTTGTGGTTTCAAAAAAGTATAACAGCTTTTCCACTTGGAACCAGTATTTTTCCTGGGACGGATTAGATTCAAACGGCAATATTCTACCAGAAGGCCAATACACAGCAACAATTGTCAGCGGTGATTTTGAGTTTTCTACCAAAGTAAAAATTGATAACTCTGTTCAATATAATCTAACTTCAATTACAAATTCTGGAAGTGGAATTGGAAATCTTCCTGTTGTAATGCACACTTCAACAAATGAAATAAAGATGAGTTTGGGTTTTGAGCCTGAAGTTTATTATTTTATGAATGGATTTTCATTTAACAAGCTTTCTTTGGATGTGGATTTTTCATTTTCGTTTTTGAATCATTTTGAAGTGTCGTTTTCTGGAAGTGGATTTAGAAATAGTTTTGATTATTCCTCATTTGAAGCGAATGGAAGTTTTAGAGCTTTTGATGAACAACAACTTGGTGATAAATATTATTTGTGTTACGGCGCATTAATCAGATACGGATTAGCATCTTATACTGAGATTTTTAGAACAGGAATTGATAACGGCAGCGGTTTGGGTGCGGGGCTTGTTTGTGGATTTGATTTGAACAAGGTCTATCTTGGTGTTTCAAGCGAATATTTGTTTGGCGCTTCAAATGGAAATCTTTTTATAGACAACCGTGTTTGGAAGAACGGACTTTCTGTAATTGTAAAACCGACTAAAGAAATAAATTTTGGTGTTTGGGGTGCTTTGAACTCTGCTTTTAATATAAACAATTCGTTTTTTGTAGAAAATAATACATATTGGCTTAGGGCTTTTGATTTTGGTGTTGAGGCGAATTTCATGCCTTTTGCAACTTCAATGGTTATTTCTGTTCAAGGTAGAAGTCAGATTTATGCAAACAATATAACATATTTTTCTTCAAAAATATCCTTGTCATATTTCTTTTGATTTATTAGATTTATTTTTATGAGATTATATACAAAAAGTCAGCTTATTAGGTCAATCGCCTTTATTTCAATATTAATGATTTTAATATCAGGAGTGATTTTCTTTCAGATTGGAAAGAATTCTTCTTCTGAAAAATTAGTGAATGCAGATGTTCAAGATGAACAAACTACTGAAGTTGTACAGGCTGCAACACCGAATATAGACGTTCCTAACCAAATAGTTGAAACTTCTTCAACAGTAAATACAGTTGCTGTTGCAAATTATTCTTATTCTCAAGATGAAATCCAAAATATAAATGTTTATGATAAATGCAATGAAGCCGTTGTGAACATCAACACCAAAGTTATGTCTTATGATTGGTTCTTGGAACCTTCTGTTCAAGATGGCGGTAGTGGAAGTGGTTCTATAATTGATAAAAGAGGTTATGTCCTTACAAACGTCCATGTTATTCAAAATGCAACGGAAATTTATGTTTCTTTGCATGACGGAACTCAATACAAGGCAGAAATTGTGGGAACAGACTTGGATAGTGATTTAGCTGTTATAAAATTTACTCCTCCAGAAAATGTAATCTTAAAGACTATTTCTTTTGGCGACTCAAAGAGTTTAAAAGTTGGACAAAAAGTTATTGCAATTGGAAATCCGTTCGGTATGGAACGTACAATGACAGTGGGAATTGTTTCTGGTTTGGGCAGACCTATTCAAAATTCAAACAAACGAATTATCAGGGATATGATTCAGACCGATACAGCAATCAATCCGGGAAATTCCGGCGGTCCTCTTTTGGATACACAGGGACGAATGATTGGAATTAACACAATGATTATGTCTTCTTCTGGAAGCTCGTCTGGTGTTGGATTTGCCGTTCCTGCTGAAACTGCAATTAGAGTTGTAGCCGACTTGTTAAAATACGGCGAAGTAAAGAGAGGTAGAATGGAAATCTCTCTTGTTCAGTTGAATTCTAGAATCGCCCAATATGCGGACATGAGTATTTCTTCAGGACTTTTAGTTTCTAGTGTTCCTTCTGGTGGAAATGCTGAAAAAGCCGGTATTAAAGGCGGAACTCAAGCTGCTTATTACGGAAGCAAATCTAGTGTGATTTATTTGGGTGGAGACGTTATAACTCAAATTGACGGCATAAAGACTGAAACCCTGGCAGACTACTATTCTGCAATGGAAAGCAAAAAGCCTGGTGATTCAATAACTGTAACTGTTTACAGAAATAAGAAATATTTAAACATGACTGTAGTTTTATCATAAATATGGAAGCTCAATTTTCTAGAACGTCGCTGGTTTTTGGTGAAGACGCAATAAATCAACTTGCCTCAAAAAACGTTATGATTTTTGGAATAGGTGGCGTCGGTGGTTATGTTACAGAAGCCTTAGCCCGTTCTGGTATTGGAAAAATCTCTATTGTTGATGATGACGTTGTTTCTGAAAGTAATATTAACCGCCAAGTTATAGCCCTTCATTCAACTGTAAACAAAAACAAAGTTGACGTTATGAAGGAGCGTCTTCTTGATATAAACCCAAATTTGCAAGTTCAAACCTATAAATGCTTTTTCCTTCCACAAAATGAAGATGATTTTGATTTTTCAAAATATGACTATATTGTTGACGCTGTTGATACTGTAACTGCAAAAATCTGCATTATTGAAAAAGCAAAAAAAAGCAATGTTCCCGTGATTTCCTGTATGGGAACCGGCAATAAATTGAATCCTATGGGTTTTAAAGTGGCGGATATTTCAAAGACATCAGTTTGTCCCTTGGCTCGTGTTATGCGCAGGGAATTGAACTCCAGAAATATCAAAAATGTAAAAGTCGTTTACAGTGAAGAAAAACCTTCAATCGTGACAAAAGATTTTCCCGGAAGCGTTTCGTTTGTTCCCGGAGCCGCAGGTTTATTGATTGCTTCGGAAGTGATAAAAGACTTGCTGGATGTTTCAAAAAGCTAGTATTTTAACAGTTTTAGGTGATTTATCATTCTAATTTTTATTGATTCAATCTCTTCTGAAGGTTCAAGCCTCAAACTCACAATTGCATCACCTGTTTGTTTGTTCACTTGTATAGGTTTTCCAATTAGAACTGTTGACTCGTTGTCGTTGCTGTAGGAAGGAAGTTGAATTTCAACAACTATTTCTTCTTTGATGGCAGTTTCCAAAAGATGAATCTTGCCGTTGTAGTCCATGCCTTCGGCTTCTTGAATTTCTGAACGGATTGCCGATGGGTGAAGTTGTTTTTCTGATAGAATCAATTTGTTTTTTATTCGTAAACCAAGGCTTTCCTTTTGATTTTCTGTTAAATCCAAGGAATTGAGTTTTGCCTTTAGATTTTGTAAATTTTCAATGCCTGCCTTTGTCTCAATGTTTTTGCGCTCGTTCTCTTGCTCAAAAGATAATTGAAGATGGGCTTGTTCATTCTGTAAAAGCGGGAAAGGAAGCGATGTTGAATCAACTTCTGGAGTTTTTACTGTTCCCATAAAATCAAGACCGCAACTTTGCAAGAAAACAGAAATATCGTTTTCTAGTGGAATGTTTAAAAGATAAATCCCTTCACCAAGTTTAGTTTGTATATATTTTTGAATGTTTGGATTTTTTTCAACAAACGGAATGTTCGATTCCCTAACTTTTAAGACAAAACCCTTGTAGATTACAGCTGAAGAATAAGTGTTGTACCATTCTGTTACATTCATCTTTAGATTTTGCGGCAATTCGTAGTATGTGTATTTTTCCAACTCTATAAAGATATCTTCCGGTGTGAAATCATTGTCAAAAGCTTTTGAAACTGACTGTCTTGTAATTTCAAATTCAGAAACCAATCCGCTTTTTTTAATTGATAAAAATGACATCAACGGTAGAAGTTCTTTTAGTGATAATCCGGGCATTATTGAAACTGAATAAGTGGAGTCAATGTTTACAACTTTTGGACTCTGCCCGTTGTTATTCTCCTGAACTGCGTTTTGAATTGAATCATTCTTTGTATAAATTATCTGCCCTGTTGAAGTTATTCCGTGTTCTTGAATCAATCCGAATTGAATTGCAGCTTCAATCAGTAAATCAATAAAGCTTGTGTTGTCATTTGCTTGCGAATCGTCTTCTTTTCTTGCCGACTGTAAGATTCTAGAAAATCGGCTTAGTTTTTGTTCATTATTGATTGCTGTGGAATTTTTTATGATAAAAGCCATTCTAAAAAGGTTTTCTTTTGTAAGTCCTGATTCTGGAATGGAATTAAGAAATCTTAAGAAGAATTGCGATTGTTTCTGCAATGAATCCTTTCCCCAACGGAGTGATGAAGAACAACAAATGAGTGCGCACTGTTGAATGAACGGCAATTGCGCAAAAAAAGATAATTTCTGCTTGTTTATTTCAAAGTTTTTCTGTCCTTCAAAAATCAAAGATAAATTTATAAATGAAGTCAGTAAGAGTTGAATGCAGTCAGTCTTGCCAAAAAAGATTTCATCAAGATGTGAGATTTCTGTCTTCTTTAGTTTTCCGTTTAACTTTCCAGAACAACCTTTTATTTGGATATAAGAAATGAATGAAGCTATAAAAGTTGGTGAAATGTAAAAATTATCACATGAAGAGATTTTTTCAATTTTTTGTATGGGAATTAAGACTGAAATATTAATAAATTGATTTAATTTTTCTTGTATAAGTGGATTTATCTTGAAAACAGCTTGATTTTGAGTTGTTGAGTTTACTTGAAAAATTATGAGCCTTTCCTGTAAGTTGAGCAATTTGGTGTATAAAGCTGAAAATGTGTATTCTTCCTTAAAAAAATCGTAAAGTTTGTTTTTATCAACGTTTTCAATGTATGTAAGGGCTGTAAGAATTTCCAGGTCAAACGAATCCAAATAAGAGAGCATCACTTGTGTGTTGTTTTCATTTTTAATGAATCCAGCCAATTGTTCAATAAGGCGCTGCTTGTTGTAAGGAGTTTTTACTTCTCCTAAATAAAGCCTGATCAGATTGAAAAAATCCTTATCACCTAAAGAAAGAATTGAATCTTGCCATATTGCCACGTCAGAAGTGTAATTTCCCATTAGTTCTCCACTGTAAGATTTTTAATACCCACATTCAATGACGAAGTGCGACAAAAACCTCTTCAGGTGTTTTAAAAC
>CAYFND010000027.1:0-20520 GCA_964344405.1 uncultured Treponema sp.
CTGTCTGTATCCCCTCTTCTTAAAAAAATCGCCGCCTGACCTAGAAGCAGCCTTGTGTCTGTTAATTTAATTCGTCTGGCTTTTTGAAAATAAATTGTTGAAGTTCCAATATCGCCGACATATAAACAAGCTATTCCGAACGTCACATAATATTCAAAGTTATCCTCATAAACATCTTCCCGTCCTTCAAGGATTCGAATTGCTGATGAAAATTTTCTTTGATTCATTAATTTTTGAGCGACAGTGATAACATCATTTGCCATTTTTACTGCCTTAATAGTTCAAGAATTGCATCCAATTCTGAATTCAACATCAAAATTTCCGCTCTATCAACAAATTCCCCAGAATCTTCAAGATTATTTATTCTTTCAATTAGATTTTGAATATATTCAGGAGTTAAATGGTCTTTTGAAATTGTTTCAACATCAAACTTAACATTTGCATTAGGAACAAAAGTACTTGCTGTTGTATTTGTAACTTTTACCTCTGGCATTTTTACAGGAGCTGGTTCTTCAGGTATTTCAGCTTCAACTTGTGCAGGAACACTTTCTACGGGTTGTTGAGTTTGAATTTGTGGTTCAGAAATCACCTTTGGATTCTTTACAACAGTAGTAGTAACAACAGGTGTTGGAATTTGTGTTGGGGTAAAACTTTCATTTTGACTTACAGGTTCTTCAACAACAACAGCTCCACTCTTGTGATTTTGTATATATTGATATCCATTTATAACATCATCATTTGCTAAAGCTATATAGAATACGAACTTTTTCTCAGAATCTTTTTCATATAATTGTTTTTGCCAATTGATGCAGACTCCGGAATTATTATAAGACATCAAGACATCAAAACTTTTATACATATTGATTGGAGGCTCCCAATCTGAAGATTCCAAAGTTTTCATATTTGCAACCGAAACTGATTCCGGAGTTGTTATGTCATATCCATATAGAAGGATTTGCATTGAAATGTCTTCATTTTTTGAAACAATCCATTTTTCATTAGTCATGGTTCTATAAAGTGATTCATTTTGCACAGAAGGATTATTCGCGGTGTAGAAATGAACATCTGTTTTTTCACCCAAATCAGTATCCATAATAAGCTTTAGAGCCATTTCTTTTGTGTTTTTGGACAAGTTCTCTATTTCTGAAGTGATTTTTACAATATCATAATCTGATTTTGATGTTGATTTAATGCAATCAAAATTGATACTTACAACAGCTACATTATTTATTTTATAAACGATAATGATTCCTGTGTCTGTTTTTTTTACATAAACCTCACAACTTGAATCAAGCTTATACATCTTTTTGCCAACCATAAGGACAAAATATGTAGATGAATATTCATTCTTTGTAGAAAAAAGCGACTTATATATTCCATTTTTCTTTCGCATAAAAATATTGAAAGTTCCAGTATTTGATTTTGCCTCAAGCTGTATGTTTCCAAAATTTGTCGTTACCCTTGTAGTTAACGTCTTTTGCCAACCAATGGAAGGTCTCTTCTTGTTGTTTATTTCTAAAACTTTATTTTCACCAGACCCTTCACCAGATTGAGCGGGTAAATAAAAAGAGAAAGCTCCAACCACAAGTAAAAGTGTACAAATTTTATATAATATTTTTCTTTTCATTCTCTTTTCTCCATACCGACATCAAAAGTATAATTAATTGCTTTTTTCGTTTTGCGCTTGTTTATTAATCAGATTCTGAGCATCCAAGGCTTTTAATTTTAATTTTCTAATCGCTTCAGAATTTCCATCGTTTGATGTAATGATAATAAATCCATCATCTCCAGAAGATTCTTTCTCTTTTTGCAAATCTGATAGTTGTTGGTTCAATTCATTGATTTTATTTTCCAAATCTACATTTTTTTGCTGAGATTCAGTCAATTTTTCACGAACAGAAGAAGATGTTTGAGAATTATACAATCTAAGTTGTTTTTCATAATCTTCTTTTGCTGACAAATATTCTTCACCAGTTTGTTTTAATAAATATAACAATTTTTGTTCGCGAGCGTATTGTTCAATATTTTCCAATCTATACTGAGACGGAAGAGCTTTATCTGAATCCGGATAATCAATCAGAATTTTAGAATATATGTTTTTTGCTTCTTCGTAATTATAATCAGCATATAAAGATTCAGCTATCAAATATAAAGCGGAAGGATAAAGTTCAGAAACTCCCAAAGAATCATTTTTCTCATTTTTAGAACAAAATTCACTTAAAACTGAAATTGCATTTTCAAATTGACCGAGCTTGTATAAAGTCTTTCCTTTTATAAACTGAACATTGGGATAATACATGGATCTTTTATATGAAGTCAAAAATTCATCGCAATCTTTTAGTGCAGAATCATTATCATCCAAATACATTTCTGCAGAAATCAACATATATAGAGTGTCAGGATTTTTACATTCACTATAAGTTATGGCTTTTCTTAATGAAATAACAGCTGAAGCCCAATCTTCCTTAAAAAAAGCATCACAACCTTCACCAAAAGCTGAAATTGCTGTTTCTTGAGAATAAAGGCTTCCTATCAAAACTAAAAAAGCAAACACAGAAGTGAAAGTTATTTTTCTGAACTTTTTAATCATTCTTTCTCCAATTCAAAGTCCCGTTAAAAAAAGCAGAACCTGAAACTACAATATCAGCACCAGCTTCTACAACTTGAGGCAAAGTTTCATTATTTACTCCACCATCAACAGAAATCTGATAATGATAACCTTTTTCTTCACGAATTCTTTTTAATTCAGCCACTTTATCAACACAAGACTTTATCAACTTCTGTCCACCCCAACCAGGATTTACAGTCATTACCAATATAATATCGGCATATTCCAGCAGTTCTGACAGTTGAATTATTGGTGTTGAAGGAACAATTGAAACACCGGCCTTCTTATTATTTTCATGAATTTGTTGGATAATCCGGTGAGAATGGACGGCAGCCTCAAGATGAAACGTTATCCAATCAGCTCCGGCTTTTACAAAGGAATCAATCTGAGTTTCAGGATGTTCAATCATTAAATGTACATCAAAAGGCAAATCAGTCAGTTTTCTTATTGAGCGAATTATTGGTTGTCCATAAGTTATTTCTGGAACAAAACTTCCGTCCATAACATCAATATGAATGGCAGAAGCACTATTATTTTCAATCTGTTTTACAGCGCCTTTCAAATCAGAAAAATCAGCGGAAAGTAAGGATGGCGATAAAATTGGAGTTTTCATTTGTGTAATAATAACAAAACTAATTGGACTTGTAAACTAATAATAAAAAAAGCCATTTATAGAAAAAAACGAATTTATAAAAAAATACTTGACAGATTAATATATTCGCTGTATATATTTTGCTTCATTTTTTGCTAAATTCATATAATTTTATTGACTAAAACCTTCATTCTTGTATAATAATAGTAAGATTTATGAAAATTTGTACAGAAAGCGGTCTAAAAGAAGCTTTGAAAAGCTTAGAAGAAGGAAAACTCACTGAGGCTCAAAAAATAATTGAAAATCTCTTTGAAGAAGACTTGGATTGCAAAGAACTAATTTTTACAAATCGATGTTGTTTTTTTTGGATTGATTCAACAAAACGAATGAATGCAATCAATGACAGATATGAACAGACGGAATACCTTTTTAGTGAATGGAAAACGTTCCAAATGTTTATTTCCAAAGAAAAATATTCTTATGAGCAAGCTTTATACTCAGTTCAAAAGGGTTATTTTTCATTAGCGCTAAAAAAATTAACAGCTCTTTTTGACGAACAAGATCCGATGCAAAAGGCTGAAATTTATAAAAAAGCTGGAATCTGTTACAAAAAACTTGGGGATTTTGAAAACGCTAAAAACTGTTTGTCAGAAGCAAATAATATTTATCCGCATTTAGCATCAGTTCTTGCAGAGCTTGCTGACTGTTACTCGCTTTGTGGCGAAGATAAATACAGCAAAGTTCTTTTTAGAGAAGCTTTTTATATTGCTCCAGAATACATAGATTTGAGTTTTCTTGATTCAGAACTAATTAAATGCTTGATAAAGTCAATTAGCAATAAAGAACATTTAGGAAGGTCGCTTCCCTTCTGGATTCCTGTGTATGGCGCGATTTATGGCATTTTCAACATTAGAAGAGAGTTGACGGCTCAAGAAGTTTGTAAATTAAAACAGAATATTTATGCCATGGAGACGGACTTTAAAAATCCTGACTGTGATGGCGAAGTTTTGGTTCCAAAACTTTTAAATAATTATTTTTGGCTTGTCGACCATTACGTTCTTACAAAAGAGAAAGTAACGAAGATCAACGAGATTTTATTGAAAATTAAAATTTTAGATATTTCGATATACAATTTGTATACAAAATAGGATAGATAAAGAAATTACAAGAGTTGTTTTAGTAAAGACTAAACTTAAGGAGTATAAAATGGCATCAGAAGATTTGATTCAAACTGTTCAAAACATGCTGAAGGAAGAAACTTGGACTCGTGCTGCAATCGGCAGTTACACGCAGAATCAATTAAAAGAATTAGCAGATATTGTTGAAAAAGCACGTAAAGAAGATTGCGAAAACGAAATTCTAGCTATTTGCGAAGAACACATATCTCATTCAAAAGACAGTATTATCGCCCTTTATATTTCAGGTATCCTAACTTTACAAAAAGGCGCTCTAGACAATTCATCATTAATCACTCTTGTTGATATTTTCAAAAAGAACCACAAAGAAGCAATTATCGTTTATCTTTGTGAATCAATTTTGGACGACGATCCAAGAAACAAATTTGCCCTTAGAACTCTTGCAGATTGTTATCAAGCAGAAAACAACGATAAAGTTTGGGAATTATATGAAACTTTAGTTAAGATTGACTTTACAGAAGCAAATCTTGCAAAAGTTCTTGCTGACCACTTTGAATCTTTGAGTGATGTTGAAACAGCTGTTGATTATTAAAAAAAAGCAATCCTCAGATTTGTAAGTCAAGGAAATTACAATGCTTGTAAAGAAATCTGGACAAAACTTGTTCAGTATATTCCAAGCGAAATCGATTTCTTCCAACTTTTACGCAGAAAAATCATCAAGTCAATGGGCGAATTAAAAACAACTACCCTTATGCAGGAATTATACACTTGGTATAAAGACAATGCAAAATGGGATATTGCCATTGATATATTAAAACAGAATTTGGAAATTGAACCAAAAGACAACTGGGCAAGAAAAGAAATAGTTGATTGTTATAGAGCTAAATATTAAAAACACAGTCACTTGGAAGATTACATCCGTAATTCAAACCTTACTCAGAATTACAGAAACGTTTTTGAAGCTATCAATGATTTTGAAAAACACATCGCTTTTGATAAAGGAAACTTTATTTTCCACAGAACTTGGGGCGTTGGTATTATCAGAAAGTTAGAGAACGACACACTTTCAATTCAATTTGGAAAAGCTATCGGCGTTCGTGATATCTCTCTAAAAATGGCTGTTGAAACATTAAAACCTCTTGCAAAAGACCATATCTGGGTGTTGAAGGCTACAAAAAATAAGGCAGAACTTCAGAAGATGGTAAAAAGTGACAAAACTGCAATCTTAAAAATCATCATCAAGAGTTTTGACAACAATTGTGATTTCAAAAAGATCAAGGCAGAACTTGTTCCTTCAATTCTTGAAGCCAAGGAATGGACTTCTTGGAATACATCAGCTAAAAAAATCCTTGAATCTGATTCAACTTTCGGTGTAAATCCAAACGATATCAGCATGTACACAGTAAGAGACCATGAAATCAGCATTGAAGAAAAACTTTCAAATGAATTCAAAGCTCAAAAACAGTTCTTCGCACGTATTGATATCTTGATGAAATATTTCAACAACGACGAAACTGACAAATCTAGTGAATTGTTTGCAGAAATGTACACTTATTTCACAGGATTCCTAAAGAACATCACAAAAGTTACAGAACAAGTTTTGGCTGCTTATTTGGTAGTTAGAAAAATCGGTTCAATTGACAAACAATTTGCGTTCCCAGTAAAAGAGACTTTTGCAGAAATCTACAAGAGAATTGAAAATCCAAGAGCGATTTACACTGCGCTAAAAGATACAAAGAACACTACCCTTCGTGAAGATTTTATCATCTGTATTAAAATGCTTCCTGATTGGGATGAACAATACGTTAAATTGTTCCCTACAGTCCTTGATATGAATGTTATTAACATTTTGATTAAAGAAGGTCATGTTGACAGTGTTCACAAATTGATTAAAACAAGTTTTGAATCATTCAAAGATTACAGAGAAACAGTTTTATTCTTCTTCAAGGATTGTCAAGATGAAGATTGGTTCAAATCAGCTGATCTTTCTTACGAAAAACAGTTGATTACTTTAATCAATATTATTGAACTCACATTCAGAGAAATTAACAACCATGTTAATTCAACTGAAAACAAGAAGATTAATAAAATTGCAACTCAACTTTTGTTCAAAGACAACACTCTTTACAAATACATGTTTGATCATGATGAAAATACAGTAAAGAAAATGTACACACTTGTTGATGATATTGCTGACATTGATTCTTCATACAAAATTCTTACCCGTAACAAGATTCTTGAAAAATATCCAGACTTCGCATTCCACATTTCTGAAGAAACATCTTCTTTACCAAGAGGAATGATTGTTACATCAAAGAAACTTGTTGAGAAGAAAGCTGAACTTGACAAAATTATCAGAGTTGATATTCCAGAAAATGCTAAAGACATTGCTGACGCTCGTGCTCATGGAGACCTTAAAGAAAATGCTGAATATTCAGCCGCCAAGGAAAGACAGCATGATTTGTCTGTAAAACAAGCAAAACTTCAAGAAGAAATCAACCGTGCTACAGAATTCGATCCAACAACTTGTACTACAGCCATCGTTTCTTTTGCAACAGTTGTTACTTTAACTGATATTGATCATGATAAAGATGTTGCTTATACAGTTCTTGGTCCTTGGGAATCTGAACCAGACAACAACATCATTTCTTACATGACTCCGCTTGGAAACGCCATTATGGATAAAAAAGTTGGAGATTCAGTTACTTTCAAAGTAAGTGACAGAGTTTTCAATTACAAGATTAAAAAAATCGAAAAAGCAAACATATAATAAAATGTAAAAAAAAGTCTGTATAATTACAGACTTTTTTTTATTTCAGCTTTCTTTTACCGTTCTTTTTGATATATTATAAATATGGATTCAAACAATAATTTATCAAAAATAGTTGAACTTTCACCTGGATTTCTTTTTATTCCTTCAACAACAAATACAGGAATTGTAGTTGATGAAAAAGCTGAAGTTTCAGAAGTTTATATAATAGATTCCGGCAATTCCGAACTGTCCGGAGAATTCATACTTGACATTTTAAAAGATTATTTCAAAAACAAGCCTTATAAAATCAAAGCGATTATAAATACACATTCCCATGCGGACCATTGCGGCGGTAATTCTTTTATTCAAAAAAAGACAAACTGCCAGATTTGGTGTATGGAAAAAGAAAGAGGGAGCATTGAAAACCCAATCCTCCAAACAGTAATAATATGGGCAGGAATGACGCCGAAAGAACTACAAGGCTTATACTTTTTTCCTGAAGCGACATCACCAAACAAGTTAATTCACGACGGCGAAAGGCTGGAACTTAGCGGTAACAGGTCAATCACCTTTGTAGATCTGCCTGGACATTATTTTCAAACAGCCGGTGTTCTATGTGAAGATGCTAACAATGATAGATTTTTATTTGCAGCAGATTCAATCTTTGAAAGAAAAGAAATAGCCAGATATTCAATTCCATATATGCTGAATCCTGACGTATTCATCACTTCGCTAGATAAAATGTGCAATATTGAAAACGTGAAGGTCTGTATTCCAGGACATGGCAATATTATAAACGGAACTTTATATGAAACAGCAGAGTTGGATAAACTTGCCATTCTAGAGACAGAATTAAGCATCAAGAAAATCTTAGAAAAAGAAAGCCTCTCTACAGAAGACCTTGTTAAAAGAATTCTTGATGTCAACGGAATCCAGGCAAACTTGACTCAATATTGCTTAATTTCAAGCACCATAAAATCCTTTCTTTCTTGTATGCATAACAGAAAACTTTTGAATTTCAGCATTATAGAAAATAAAATTGTCTGGGAAATCAATAAGAAAACTAGCAGTCTATAGAATCATCCCAATTTTCTATTATATTCACGCCGCTTGATGTACCGATTCTTGTGGCACCATTTTTTATCATCAAAGCCGCCATTTTTGCAGAACGAATTCCACCAGAGGCCTTAACACCCATGGAATCTCCTACAACAGAACGCATCAAGCTTACATGATGTTCACTAGCTCCGTTTGGAAGTCCCCTTCCATTTGTATCTTTTGGAGAAGCAAAACCTGTTGAAGTCTTTACAAAGTCAGCGCCGGCTTTTTTTGCACACAAACAACAGTTTTTTATTGTTTCATCATCCAGCAAGCAAGTTTCCATAATCACTTTTAATATTAGTTTTTTATTGTGTTTAATCTGCTCTTTTTGAATTACATGGACAATTGATTTAATCTCATTCTCTACAAATGTGAACGAACCTTGTTTGGCTTGACCTATATTAATCACCATATCAATTTCATCCGCACCATTGGCAATCGCCTGTTTTGTTTCCAAACACTTTATTTTTGTGGTGTTCATTCCAAGAGGAAATCCTATAACTGTGCAAATGTGAATATCTGTGTCCTCAAGTTCTTTTTTTGCAAGAGGAACATAAAAAGGATTAATACAAACAGAAGCAAAACCGTAATTACGGGCTTCTTGACATAACATAATAATTTGTTTTTCAGTTGCATCGGGGGCAAGCTGAGTATGATCTATATATTTTGCAATTTCTTCTTTTGTCATGAATTCAAATTACACGTAAAAAAAAGAAAAGTAAAGAAGGGAAAATTATATTGCGAAATAAAAATCTATACTGTAAGATGTAGCGTATATTATAATTTGCCTGGCAAATATTTATAGGAGTATCAAATGGCTTATAAAATTTCTAATGAATGTGTTAATTGCGGAACTTGTGAACCTGATTGTCCTGTTGGAGCAATCACTGAAGGTGATAATGTTCGTGTAATCGATGCTGAAAAATGTATCAACTGCGGAACTTGCGCATCAGAATGTCCAGCTGACGCTATTTCTGAAGAATAGTCATTTAACATTTTCAGAATAAAACAAAGCAACAACTAAAAATGTTGCTTTGTTTTTTTGTTAGTAAAATTAATTTTACATTATGAAAACAAAGCACTTTCTAAATTCCCTTCTC
This sequence comes from uncultured Treponema sp., assembly GCA_964344405.1. Taxonomy (GTDB): domain Bacteria; phylum Spirochaetota; class Spirochaetia; order Treponematales; family Treponemataceae; genus Treponema_D. The sequence continues at coordinate 9,290 of CAYFND010000027.1, forward strand.
TATGTTTTACAATTCCTTCTTTTTTCTTTAATCTGTTCAATTTTAGTTTCAATTATAATTTTTCCATTATGGAAAATAGCGACAGTAAATTCCAAATTGTTTTCATTTTTAGTTTTATTTCTTACTTTTATTTTTTTTGCTTATAAAATCATCAGAAGATTTTTTATAAAGAGACATAAGTGAAAAAGCCACTTTTTTTAGTATTTTTACTATTTATTACACCAATTTTTTCAGAACAGACAATCATAAATATCAATATAGAAAAACTGCCTGAATTGCTTGAACTAAAATCGTCAAATGATATGTTCAAAGATTATTGCAAGATTGTTGAAGACAACTACAAATTGCAGGCTGGCGGCAAAAATGTGCAGCTTCTTTTCTATAAGTATAAGATCAAAGAGAAAGACACACTTCAATTCATTTCCGGAAGATGCAACATAATTTACGATACGATAGCAACTTTGAATTCAATGGAAAATAGAGATTTAACAGTTGGTTCCTACATTATAATTCCAACAGCCAAGGGGTTATTTATTCCACAAGATGAAACAGACACCTCCCTGGAAAAGATTCTTCAGCAGAATTATCAAAATGAAATATTCACAAATGATGATAAATGTTATAAAATAAATGGTAGAAACTATGTCTTTATTTTAAATAAATCATTTTCTCCAACAGAACGGGCCTACTACTTGGATGACGAATTAATTTTACCAATGAAAAAAGATTCTTTTATCATTTCTTCTTATTTTGGACAAAGAAAGAATCCATTTTCCGGCGAGATTAAAAATCATAACGGAATTGATTTGGCGGCAAATGAAGGAACTCCGGTATATGCAGTTAAAAACAGTGATGATTCACTTTGTGTATATGGAGACGCAACTTTTGGAAACTACATCATTTTATCACATGATAAAGGCTCTTTGATGAGTGTTTACGCACATTTGTCCAAGATAGAGATAAAGAGTAAACAAATAGTAAAAAAAGGCGATTTAATCGGTTATGTAGGAACAACAGGTATGTCTACAGGGCCTCATCTGCACTTTGAATTAAGAACAGGAGGAATTCCTAATAATCCTTTAGATTATATAAAGTTATAAATATTAGGATAAATTTTATGAATTTTTGTAAATCAAATAAAAAAATTCTCATTTCTCTATCTTTTGTAATATTAGTTTCATCTTTATTTGCAGAATCATTCAGAATTAAGAAGGTGCATGTTCTTGATGTCACTAATGAAAGTCAGAGTTCAAGTGCAACGCTAGGAATAAATGAATCTTTGGCAATAAACCTTCCTGAAGACAAGACTTTTATTGAAGGAATTGAAGTCAAGATGGTTATTCCAGAAGCCGTAGCTCTTTGGCGAGATTCTGTAGCTTGTTCCCTTTATAACAACATTCGTCCTACTCCTAATTCAAATCAAATTGACTACAACGGAACAAGGATTTACGTAAAAACTATTCCACCAAAATTATCATGGATTCTACAAATTCCTTTACGCGAGAATAGTTCGTTAAAATCAGATCAATACACAACACTTGTTGATTCAATCCCTGATATTTCAAAAAATGTGATATTCCTGCGTTTTCAACCAGTGATGAAGGGAATTCCTGAAGAAACAATGAATTCAAAACTTCAAATAACTGTAAAACCAATTTTAATTAATAAAGGAAGATTAAGACTTTCTCTTTCTACAACTGATGACAAGCTTAAACCTTGCACTTTATTCATTGATGACGATTCGTTTGATTTGAACAATCAAAATAAGGATATACTTTTATCTTCTGGAATTCATAATATTTCAATTATTTCAGAATTCTATCGTTCAGAAATGAGGACTGTAAGAATTGATTTGGCAAAAAACACCGACTTACAAATCAATATGAAGAGTATTGAACCAACTTTATTTATTACAAAACCAGAAGGTGTTTCTGTTTATTTTGACGACGTTCCTTGTGAAATATTTGATAAGGAATTCGCTATTTCTGAAGGCGACCATAAGATAAAATTCATTGTTGGCAATTATGAAGTTGCAAGAACAATTTCTGTAATAAAAGGCAAGACATATAAAGTTAATTTCAATATTGACTTACAAATAGTGGAAGAATAAAAATTTTAACTCAAGTTTTTGAATGTTCCTTACGATATTATAAATACCGGGGACATTTTCCCCTCCCACCCATGTCCCCGGTTGCCTGATGGGCATGGCACGGTTTTAACACCGTGCCTTTTTTTTTGCCTGATAATTTATCCTAAAACCTTTTAACTTGACCAAATCAATTCAATTTTCTACTATATACGCTATGACGAAAATGAAAAAATCACCTATCGTTTTTATATCACTTCTTTTCCTATCCGCTATTGGAATAGGCTGTTTTTTAGGTTGGTGTCTTTCAGAAACAAATAACATTAAAAATACTGAATATTTTACTGAATTTAATACTGCGCTTCCTACAAAACTTCTTGATATTAATGGTGAAGTAATCACTGAATTTGTATCAGATGAGAAAAGGGAGATTATTTCTTATAATAAACTTCCTCAAAACCTTATTGACGCTTTGTTAACACGAGAAGACAGAATCTTCTTTTCACATAATGGATTTAGTTTTAAAGCTGTTTTGCGTGCTGTTGTTGGAAAACTTACTGGTAGATCATTGGGCGGTGGTTCAACACTAACCCAACAGATTGCCGGAACACTTTATTGTGACAGACGCGACATGTCTATAAAAAGAAAAATTGATGAGTTGTGGTGGGCAATTCAGATGGAAAGACGTTATTCAAAAAATGAAATTCTTGAACTCTATCTGAATAGAATTTATTTTGGTGGAGGTACTTACGGTGTTAATGCTGCTTCTAAATATTACTTTGGACATTCAGCAACAGAAATAACTCCAGCAGAAGCGGCAATTCTTGTAATTCAACTTTCAAACCCAGCTTACTATAATCCTTTTGATCATCCGAACAGAGCCATGGACAGACAGAAGAATGTTTTGGAATCCATGGTGGCTTCAAATTATATCACACAAGAACAAGCAGACACTTCTTTTGACGATTACTGGGCGACATTCGATTACACAAGGACATCATCTTCTGCATATCAAATTAGAGATGATAAAGCCCCTTGGTTCAGTGAATATGTGCGCCGTGAATTAGGAAATTTAATTTATGGTTCAGACGATATTTACACAAGCGGTTTTACAGTAAACACAACATTAAACTTGGAGCATCAAATCATTGCTCAAGATGTAATGACAAGATACATTAATCAAGCCAACATATTGTATCAACGAGAGCATTCTTCACGCGCAAAACTTGCATACAGTACTTATATTCCGCTGACAGATTTGTTCTCGCTTATGTTCAATATTCCTTCATTAAAAGTTAGCGGCGAACGTGCAAAAATCGTTGCGAATTCAACTTATTTGAACACCATAAACCCAAGTTTGGACATTATTTCCATGATGTGCGGTATTGATTCACTAAAAATTGGAATTACAAATAAAGCTACAGCTATTTCTAAACAAGAAGAAGAAAAAACAACAATTGAAGGAACAATGATTTCTTTGAACGTTGAAAAAGGATGGATTGATTCGCTTGTTGGTGGAAGCCATTTTGATCAAGACAACCAGTTTATCCGAGCGGTTCAAGCTAAAGTTCAGCCAGGTTCTACATTTAAACCGCTTTATTATTCAGCCGCTATTGATTCAAGAAAATTCACAGCTTCTACAGAGATATCAGACACTCCTGTTGTTTTCCATACAGCTGATAACAAACCATATATTCCTCAGAATTTTAAAGGTGAATGGTTGGGAAATGTTCCTTTGTGGTACGCTTTAATTCACTCAATGAATGTTCCTTCATTAAAAGTTTTGGACGGAATTGGATTTGAAGCCGCAATAAACAGAGCCGTTTCTTTATTAGGTATTTCTGCAGAGGAATTGCCTTCTAGAGGTTTTGTTCCAGGATATCCGATTGGACTTGGAGTTTGTTCTGTCCGTCCTGTTGAAATGGCAAGGGCATACGCAATTATTGCCAACGGTGGTAAAGAAGTCACTCCTTCTGCTATTAGAACTGTTGAAGATAAAGACGGAAACGTAATATTGAATCCTGAACAAGATTTATTGATTGAACAGCAGGCAAAAGGTGATGCGATTCAGATTATTTCACCACAGACTGCATTTGTTATGACAAAATTATTGCAACAAACTGTAAACAATGGTGGAACATTGGGCGCTCAAAAATCAAAGTTTGAATATAGAACAGAAAAAGGTCAAAGATACACAATGCCTGCCGCTGGTAAAACTGGAACTACACAGAACTGGGCTGATGCTTGGACTTGCGGTTTTACTCCTTATTATGCGGCCGCATTCTGGTTTGGTTTTGACCAACCTGGACAATCTCTTGGTTTAAGGATTACAGGTTCTACTTTGGCCGGTTATGCGTGGGGTGATTATTTTAGTCAAATCCACGAGAATCTTCCTTCAAAAGATTTTGAGAAGCCTCTTTCTGGCGTTGTTGAAGCTACTGTTTGTTCTGTTAGTGGAAAGATTTTAACTCCTGCCTGCGGTGACCATAAAACAACACAGTGGTTCTTGGCTGGAACTGAACCTACAGAAGTTTGTACAGTTCATTCAAATCAATCAATTTCAACTTTATCTAGAAACAGATTGGAAAAAGAACTATATAAATCTGGATACACGATGAAAGATCAAATTGATTCTACACCTTTGTCTATAAACCTAGACTTCTTATCTGATGATTATGTACCTGTAGAACAAGAAGTTATTGATAATTCACTTCTTAATACAGTTGATTCGAAAGGTGCTTTTGAAGAAAAATCTGAAGAAGATGAATTTGATTATAATTATTTAATGGAATAGAAAATGTTAATCCCTATCAATGATATAAAAATAAAAAAACGCATTAGAAAAGATTTAGGCGACCTTGATAATTTAAAAGAAAGCTTAAAACTTTACGGACTTTTAAATCCCATTACAATTAATAAAAACTATGAACTTATCGCTGGTGAACGAAGGCTTCAAGCTGCAAAACAACTTGGTTGGACAAACATCAACGCAAATATAATTGATAATCTGAGTGAAGTTGAACAAATTGAAATGGAACTGGAAGAAAACAACCAGCGAAAAGAATTTACGGATGAAGAATTGTTAGCCGGATACAAACGTCTTGAACATTACAGAAATCCAAACTTATTCTACAAAATATACTTGTTTTTTAAGCATCTGATAGAAAAAATTAAGATTTTACTACATAGGGGTAAATAATGTTCATTAATAAAAAAATAATATTGGTTTCTTCATTATTTTTATTTATCGTAGCTCCATTTTTTAGTTTGGGCAGCGGATTCCAAGCAACTGTAACACCGGAAGTTCACTTTAATTCAACTTCTTTGTTTTCACTGAATTACGACATCAGCGGTTCTTACCGTTTTGATAAACATCCCGTTGTACTTGGAGCTGGAATCAACGCTTTTTATGCAGATGACTTCTTCTTTGGACTTTCAGTTTTTTCCAATTATTGGTTTATCAACACTCAAGTTCATAACACTCTAAATTTTTATTCAGCAATTGGTGTAAAAGGTGATTTTTCTACAAATTTCAAGCAATCTTATGATATAAAAGCTGGAATTCCATTTACTTTTGGACTGACAAAACTTTTTTATGATGGATATTTGGAACTATATGGCGAACAATCTATTAAACCAACTTTTGTGTATGAAATAAAACCTTTAATGACGGCTTATCACTTTTCTTTGGCTTTTCCAGTCACTTTTGGAGTCCGCTTCCATTTTTAATAATTCTTTACAGAAGAACTTCCATTCTGTGGGGCAATAATAGAAACAATTGTTTCTAAATCTGTTTTGGCGCTTTCATCAAGTTTCCAAGGTGGATTTATTACAAACATTCCGCTTCCATACAAACGAGGCGGATTCTCTATCATTTTATCAGATAATTCTGTTTCTTTATGTGCGTCCTTGTTATTAACACATAGACGCAAATCTATCATATTTGTATTTTCATTTTGTTTTTTTACTGCGGAAATAATTGAAGATAACATTTTTTCTGTTTGAGCTTCTTTTAAGGACAAAAGCGGATACCACAAAATTATAATCCCACTGCACCACTTTTTATGAACATTTTGAATTGTTTCAAGAATATCATCAAATTCAGAACTTTCTTCATAACTAGGATCAATCAAGACGCCACCTCTTTTTATTACAGGCGGAGTCAGCGCATTTAACATTTCGTAGCCGTTCCGGTGATGGATTTGTATCTTTATTTCATCCAATCTTTTTGAAAACTGATTTTTGTGTAAATTATTCTTGAGATTAGTAAATTCTTCTGGATGTAGTTCTGCCAGATTCAAAATACTTTTATTTGAAAGAAGAATTCGCTCTATTTCTGGTGAACCGGGATACATCCGTTTTTCATTATAACGTTCTGCAATTTGAATATAGTCTTTTAATGTTGTGGAATATTCAATTTTATTTTCTAGAAGTTTTTCAATTCCTTTTTGAGCTTCTCCAGTTTTAATGCTACGGTTGTCAAGTAAATCATATAAGCCGCTACCCGCATGAGTGTCAAAAAAAGAATAAGGTTCATCCTTCTTTGAAAGATAGTTCAAAATATAAGTCAAAGTATAATGTTTTAAAATATCAGCATGGTTGCCGGCGTGATATTCGTGAAGATAACTTAGCATTCTATTGATTCCAATTCTTTCAACCAGATATTAGCACTTGCATCGCTTGGCATCCGCCAGTCCCCGCGAGGTGATAGGTTTACAGTACCAATTTTTACACCATCGGGCATGCACGAACGTTTGAACTGTTGGGAGAAGAATCTTCTATAAAAGATTTTTAACCATTTTAGTTTTGTTTTTTTGTCATACGGTAAGGATGATTTTTCTGCTAGATACAATATCTTTGAAGGTGAGAAGCCATATCGCAATAAATAATACAGATAAAAATCATGTAATTCATACGGACCGACAATATCTTCTGTAACTTGAGAGATAACTCCGTCTTCAGGAGGAAGCAATTCCGGACTTACAGGTGTGTTCAATATATCAATCAAGACATTCTTTATTTTTTCATTTTCAGATTCATCAGAAAACCATTCCACCAAATAACGGACCAATGTCTTTGGAACGGAATTGTTTACACCATACATCGACATATGGTCTCCATTGTAAGTGCACCAACCTAAAGCTAGTTCAGATAAATCGCCAGTTCCAATTACAATTCCATTTGATTTGTTTGCATAATCCATCAGAACCTGTGTACGTTCACGGGCTTGGGCATTTTCATATGTTACATCGTGAACAGATTGTGGATGCTCGATATCAGACAGATGTTGGATAACACTCTTTGAGATTTGAATTTCTTTTAATGTTGCACCGCTTTCTTTTGCCAAGAGGCAGGCGTTTTTATAAGTTCTATCAGTTGTACCAAAACAAGGCATTGTTATAGCTGTAATGTTCTTTCTATCAATTGAACATAAATCAAAAGCCCTTTCTGTTACAAGTAAAGCTAATGTTGAATCCAATCCACCGGACAATCCGATAACTGCCGACTTCAAATTGATATGACGGATTCGTTTTGCTAAACCTTCAGCTTGCAATGTTATTACTTCTTGGCATCTTTTTGACCTTTGCTCTTTATTTGAAGGAACAAAGGGATGAGAATCTATAAATCTAAAAAGCTTTTCGTCTTTTCTATTACAATTCAAATCAATTTTAATCATTGTGTATTCTTTTTTATCGCTAAAATTATCAACACTAAAAGAATAAGATGAAGTCTTCCGCCTTTCTTGAAGAAGTTTTTCCACATCAATATCTGAAATAATTGTTTCATTTTGAAAAAGCTTTGATTCCTGCAAAAGTGAGCCGTTTTCACAAATTAAATTATGAGAGGCAAAAATCATATCTTGAGAAGATTCATCATGACCCGAATTTGCATACAAATAAGCACAAACGCATTTTGCACTATGTTCTTTTACAAGCATCCTTCTGTAATCAGCTTTGCCGATTATTTCGTTACCGCTTGAAAGATTGACTATTACATCTGCACCTGCCAATGTATGGCGTACAGAGGGAGAAAAAGGAACCCACAAATCCTCGCAAATTTCCACACCTATTTTGAGCAATGGATTTTTTATATCAGAAATTAAAATGTCAGTTCCAAAAGGAATATCAACAAAATCTTCATTCAACGTTATTAATTTTGTCTTCATCCTGCTTGTAAATGGAGAAAACTGACGTCTTTCGTAGAATTCACCATAATTTGGTAAAAAAGTTTTAGGAATAAAAGCTAGGATTTTTCCCATAAAAATAGCTGCGGCACAATTAAAAATTCCTTCTTCAAGACACAACGGCAATCCCACAAAAAATAGGGAATCAAGTGATTCTGTCTCTTTAGCTATAGTTTTTAATTCTGTTAAAGCGGAGTCTGTTAAAGTTTTTTGAAAGAATAAATCACCGCAAGTATAACCAGTTATGCATAATTCTGGAAAAACAATAATAGAGACATTCTCTTTGTTTATATTTTTAACGCATTCAATAATCTGTGAGCCATTATAACTACAATCTGCCACTACCAATTTTGGACTAGCACAAGCAACTCTTAAAAAACCGTATTTCATAAAAATATAATAGCATTTATTCCAAACATAATAAAGTTGAACAGTATGTTAAACTCTTCTATAATATTCAAAACATATTTTAGGAGCAAAAAAATGTTAGTTAAATTAAAAAATGATAAATTCACAGTTGAAATAAATTCTTTTGGCGCAGAAATCAATGCTTTTTATTTAAATTCTGACGGTAGAGATTTAATTTGGAGAGGAAGTCCTTCAGTTTGGAAAAATCACGCTCCGATTTTATTTCCTTTTGTAGCAAGATGTTTGAATGGATTTTATATGATTGATGGAAAGAAATGTGAATTTTCTAGAAACCATGGATTTGCACGTGATTTAGAGACAAAGGTCATTTCTCATAATGACACAAAAGCTGTTTTTGAACTCACAGAAAATGAACAGACTTTGCAGAAATTTCCATATAAATTTGCCCTAGTTACAGAATACGAATTAACACAAAAAGGTTTAAACTGGAAGATGACGGTAAAAAACACAGATTCCAAAGAATTTAAATTCTCCATAGGAACTCATACTGCATTCAATTGTCCTCAAAAAGGTAAATCTCAAAATGTAAGTGATTATTGCATTGAATTCCAAAATCATGAAGAACTGACAGGTGTCGTTTGTACTGAAGACGGTTATTTACAATGTGATGAAAAAGGAAATGTTCCTGTAACAAAAAAATATGGCGAGAAGGAAAAAGGAATCATTCCTTTAACAAACGAAGGATTTGGAAACGGCCACCTCTTCACCAATTTCAGCTCTGAATGGGTGGGCTTAAGAAACAAGATTGATAATTCACTCATAAAAATCTCTACAAAAGGATTTCCTTATTGCATGATATGGCAGAACACAACAGAAAACAAAGAGTTTGTCTGCATTGAACCATGGCACGGAATTCCAGATAAAATCAATACAACTCATGAATGGTCACAAAAAGAAGGTTTGATTTCCTTGGAAAGTGGAAAATCATTTGTGAGCGAACAAAACATTTCTATTGAATAATAAAAAAAAATCCCAAAAGTTAGTTGAAACTTTTGGGATTTTTTATTTTTTACATTTTTTCAAACATAACTTCACTTTTATCACTAGATAATTTTGCCTTTATCTTTTGATTTTCATGAACTTCACCAGAAAGCAGATACTTTGAAAATGGATTTTCTATAAAGTTTTGAATGGCTCTTTTTACAGGTCTTGCACCCATAGTTGGATTATAGCCTTTGTCACTCAAGAAACTTATAACTTCATCATCAAACTCAACTGATATACGTCTATCACTCAATCGACTTTCAACCCTATCAAGCTGTTTTTTTACAATTTCATAAATATGCTCTTTTGAAAGTTGTTTGAACATTACAATCTCATCAATTCTGTTTAAGAATTCTGGTTTGAATTGTCTTTTCAAAAGTTCGTTTATATCAGCTTGCAACGTATCAAGTTTTTCTTGTGAATCAGCCTCCAAAATCAAATCACTTCCAAGGTTGCTTGTCATGATGATGATTGTGTTTTTAAAATCTACAACACGTCCCTGACCGTCAGTTAGTCGTCCGTCATCCAGAACTTGCAACAGAATGTTGAAAACATCAGGATTTGCCTTTTCAATTTCATCAAACAGAATTACACAATAAGGTCGGCGTCTTACGGCTTCAGTCAGCTGTCCGCCTTCATCATAACCAACGTATCCCGGAGGCGCTCCAATCAAACTTGTAACGCTGAATTTTTACATGTATTCAGACATATCTATTTTGGTTAAAGCTTTTACATCGTTGAATAAGAAATCAGCCAAGGTCTTTGCCAATTCAGTTTTACCAACGCCTGTAGGACCAATGAACATAAAACTGCCAAGAGGTTTATTTGGATCACTCAATCCAGATTTATTTCGCCTTATAGCGTCAGAAATTACACGGACAGCTTCATCTTGACCGACAACCCTGTTATGTAAAACATCTTCCAACTTTAAGTATTTCTGTTTTTCACTACTCATCATCTTGGAAACAGGAATGCCCGTCCAACTGCTGACTACTTTGGCAATATCTTCTTCTGTTACAGACTGGCGAAGAAGGGAATTCAAACCACTGTTTTTCTTTTTTTCACCTTCGTCAATTTCTTTTTGCAACTGATCTTCCAAATCTGGAATTGTGCTATATTTTAATTCTGCGGCTCTTTCAAGATTTCCTTCCCTTGTGAATTTTTCTTGATTGAACCTTGCCTGTTCAAGCTGCTCTTTCAGTTCTCGGCTTTTATCAATATTTTTCTTCTCGTTCTGCCATTGAAGTTTCATTGCATCTCTTTTTGTAGAAATTTCAACTAGTTCTTTTTCAAGCTTTTCAAGTCTTTCTTTTGAAGCGTTGTCACTTTCTTTTGATAGAGACTGCTTTTCAATTTGCAGCTGAAGAATTTTTCGTTCAACTTGGTCCAATTCTGTAGGCTGGCTTTCAATCTCCATCTTCAAACGGCTGGCCGCTTCATCAACCAAATCAATGGCTTTATCAGGAAGAAATCTTGTCGTTATGTACCTATTTGATAATGTAGCTGCTGCAACCAAAGCTTAATCTTCAGTATGAACAACGTGGTGTA
>CAYFND010000028.1:0-3267 GCA_964344405.1 uncultured Treponema sp.
TTGTGGAGGGGCCTATGCTCCTCCCTTTTTGCACTTCGTCATTGAACTCGGGACAGTTAAAAGCTGAGTACGCCAAAAAGAATTCTTAATTTAAAACATTTGTGGGGTTTGTAATATGTTAAAAAAGTATAGGTTTGGATTTGAACCGTGGGCAGTTATTCTGTTTTTTGCAATTATGGCTCCGAACTTTTATTGGTTTGCACATCCTACTACTAACGATGTTCTTAGACGTGAATCGGTGACACCATGTTTAGATTTAATTGCATCTATTTGTCAGGTAATTTTTGGCATAGTAAACTTTATTGCGTAAGGCTTACAAGAATATCAACAAATTTATCTGGCTCTTCGAAAAGTGGACTGTGAGCTGATTCTTCAAATGTATAGAAGTTTTTTTGCGGGGCTTCAATAAAATCAAAATACTCTTTTTGCAATTCGTACGCGCAAGTGTAATCGTATTTTCCAGCAAAGAAGTAAATTGGGATTTCAACAGATTTTACATTCTGGAATGCGTCAAAATTAAAACTTTCGTTTACAACATCTGAATCTTTTGAAAAGGCTTTTCCGATCCAAATATTCAATCTCTCTGAAATCGTAAAATCTTTCATTCGTAGAGTGGGGAAGAAAATCTCCTTGATGACGTTTCTCATTTTTCTTGTAGTGCCAACACCAAGCTCATGCATCGCGTTGTCTCTGATTGGTGAACTCAAATATTCAGCATACGCGTCATCAGAAGTAAGGATTGGATATTTTGAAAATTCGGCGACCATTTTGGTGTTGGAAGCTTCTTCATATTGTTCCTTCATATATTTGTAAGCGATTTGTTCTGATTTTTTTTGATTGCTGATTTGGCTCATTGTAAAATATGCTTTGAAGAGTTCTGGATGTTCAGACACCAAATTAAGTCCGATGTATGAACCAAATGAATGTGAAAGTAAGTAAACCTTATCTTGTGAAAATCGATTCCTTAAATAATTCGTAACTTCCACGGCATCACTTAAAAACTGTTCTGTTGTCATAAGTTTCTTGTCAGAATTCTTGTGATAAGATAGTCCGTTTCCTCTGTAACTCCAATAGCAAACTGTAAAGTGTTTCTCTAAATCGGTTGGAAACTCGTGTGAAAGCCAATATTCTGGAATGCCCGGTCCGCCTGACAAAAAGAACAAAACCGGGTTGTTTAAGTTTTCCCCTCTGATTATCATTCCTTGTGTGTCGCCGTTAATCTGAACAAAAACTTTTTCTGCAATGCTACCGTTAATTACTTTTTTGTCAGCGTCTAAAAATGGTTTCACCTTGCCCTTGCTTGGTGGAAGAATGACTAAAATCAAAATAAGTGCAACCAGAACAATTGCAATCAAAATAATAAACATAGTTTTGAATCCTTTACGCATTTGTAAATCCTTTTGTATGAATTATAGTGCATTGCGATTTGGTGTTAAAGTATTACCACTTATTTTTATGAATATGCTCTTCTAACGAATATTCTTTTTGCTTTACGTGATTTGCGTTTTCGGCGGGTTTTCCTAATCCCAAAAAACATGGCAAAAAATAATCTTGTGGAAAGTGCAAAACGCTTCTTGCCCATTCGCTTTCATCACCTAAAGGAATCCTTAGTGAAAATGCGTAGCCTTCTGCTGTTGCAGCTAACAACATGTTTTCAATACAGCACCAAATAGACGCAAATCCATTCAACTGTGAGATATTTTCTGGATGAAGGATATCCGTTTTCTCTTTTAGCAGCGGAATTATCATGCAAGAAGCGTCGTTGAACATTCTGTACTGTTTTGGCACTGCATCTCGGTAACAGCCTTGCTGACATTCATCTTGAAGGTTCCAATTCTTAAAAAGCGCTTCTAAATCTTCGTTGGAAATCCCTTTTGGAAACTTCTCAATCACTTTACGAATGATATTCTTGTCTTTAATAACAATAAAATGCCAGTCCCTCATGTGGTCGTTTGAAGGAGCTGTCATGCCGGCGCCTACAATTCTTTCTATAATTTTGTCATCAATCTCAATGTTTTGAAAATCACGAATTGTGTGTCGCGATTTGAGTATTTCGTAAAAATCCATATTCATCTCCTATAAATTTTATTGGTTCTCTTTGCAATTTTTCAGGATTCTTTCCAGTTGAGATTCAAATGTGGTGATTTCATCATCTGTAAAACCCTTGTAAAAAATATCCAGCATTTTTTTTGAAACATCTGGAACCCTCTCTTGAAAAAAGTCGTCCTTGCCCGTCCGCGAGATGATTATTGAACGGCTGTCATCTTTTGACTGTTCCCGTTTGATAAAACCGTCGCGTTCTAACCGCGAAAGAATTCCTGTTAGTGTTGATTTATCCAGACTTGTTTTCTCACACAGCCTTTTAATTGGCACATTGTCTTCTGACCAAAGTGAAAAAATTATCCTTCCTCTGGCTCCTTCCAAATCTTCCAATCCTTCATCGCGTAAAAGCTTGTTCCAAACTCTAGAACACACTTGATGAATCTGAGAGATCAATGTTCCGCCTTTTCTGTTTTTAGAATTTTTCGACATTTTCTTTTGCTATCTCTTTTCCAAAGTCGTGAAGTTTGAGTCCGCCCCAACAGTGAGCTGATTTTGACGTGAACTTAAAAAGTGCGTAATCCGGATCTGTAACGCCCTTGTGATAGTACATGAGCCATTTTGTCTGCCAAAAGCTTTTCTTTGTTTCAATTTCCTGGATTTCTTCAACTGTTCCAGTTAAGCACGCTCCCAAGAATTTTTCTGGAAGGCAATAGTAAAAAGCGATATTAGGATTTGCCCTCATTTGTGCGGTTTTTCTGGAAGATGTGTTTGTTGTAAAGTAAATTGTAAAAGTTTCATCTTCAACAGTTACAGCTTTATCCTTCAATTTTGGATATGTTTTTTCATCCGCCAAGTTGAGCAAGGCTCTGATTTCTGGTGTTCCTTCTGAACTTATTGTTCCAAGGTAAACAGCTTTTGATTTCTTGATGAGCGACATGATATCATCGATTTTCATATATTCTCCCATATAATTAGTTTGTATGCAAATTAAAAAGTTTGTATACAAACTATAATGAATGAGATAAGTTTTGTCCATTAAAAAGAATTTTTGAAGACTATTCTGGATTTGAATATTTATAAATCTTTTTTTTAATATGTTTAAGTTATTCACTAAAATTTAAATAGATTTAATCAAATTAGTATAATTGTAATGATATCTATTTTAAATTATGATTGAAAAAGCACTGACCTTAGGAGGAATTTATGAATAAAAAATCAAGAAAT
>CAYFND010000028.1:3277-18830 GCA_964344405.1 uncultured Treponema sp.
TTCAATAAGTTTTATTGTTCTTTAAGCGTGTTTATTAACTGTAAATATTTATTGCAAAGTTGTTTCTGAAAAATTACATACTTATTCATTTACGAAAGAAAATCTTTCGGTTCCTCAGGATGGACTTGTTCTAAAAGTTCAAGTTTCAAAAGAGTGGAATGATGATACGCTTCATCCATTTGATCCAGATGGAGCTCAATATGATGGAACTTTGGCCAACAATTCAAAATACACATTCAAAGATTGGACTGCAACAATGACTTTCTCTGATAATGTATTTATAGACAGTTCTTGGAATGGTTTGTTCACTTCTGATAAAAATATTGTGTCATTTATAGCTCAAGGTGATCCGGCAAATGTTGCCGGTCATACTTCCACAACTTTTGGCGCAGTTATGTACTCAAGAAAATTAATGTCTTTAGAGGAATACAGGCTTACCGGATATATAATTATTAAAACTAGTGATTTATTGGTTTTCCAGTTGTTGCTTTTGGTTATTGTTATATGGATTATTACTTTTATTCTTCATTTGATTTTGGAAGCCAGAACTCAAAAATATCGTAAACAACAAGAGTTGGATTCAAAGATTATTATGCAGTCAATGAATACTTTTACAGGATTTATTGATGCCAAAGATACATACACAAAAGGTCATTCTGTAAGAGTTGCAGAATATGCCAAAGAAATTGCCAGAAGGATGAAGCTGGACTCAAGATTTGTTAATCAAATGTATTACATTTCTTTGATGCATGATTGTGGAAAAATTGGAATCCCTGATACTTTTCTTCAAAAACCAGGCAAACTAACTGATGAAGAATATAAGACTGTTCAATCACACACTGTAATTGGTGATGGAATCTTGAATAATTTTACAGCTATTCCAGAAATAAGGGATGGTGCTCATTATCATCACGAACGTTATGATGGAAAAGGCTATCCAATGGGATTAAAAGGTTTGAGCATCCCTCTTTGTGCAAGAATTATTTGTGTTGCAGATTCTTTTGACGTTATGAATAGTAGTCGTTGTTATAGAAAGGTTCTTGATTTGAATTTTATTAAAACTGAATTAATCAATAATAGTGGAAAGCAATTTGATCCAGAGATTGTTCCAATAATGATTTCTATGATTGAAGATGGATTTGTTAGAACTGTAGTTGAAAAATATCCAAGTATAATAACTCCAGAATTAGGATAATCACAAAAAAATTGATTTTCTTATAAAATTGAAGTGTCCGATAATCTTGGTTCACTTCAATTTTTTTTTAACAATGATTCCTTTATTTTTTGATTACAGGAATCCAAACTTCAAAAACAGCTTTGTTCGGGTCTGGAGAAAGGTAGACTTCTACATCCGGACCGTTGTCGTATTCATAACCAGAAGAAGGTAGCCATTCTTTTACAATTCTTTGTTCCAAAATCTGGATATCCTTGTTTGTGCCTTTTCCCGGAAATACAGCCCAAGTAAATGATGGAATATCCAATGTTTCAAATTTAGTGTTTGTTTTGTTGTCAGTTGCAACTGCAATAAAATAACGCCATTTGTCATTATCTTCTGGCGTGCTAACACCAAGAATGCCCGGTACTGTTGGGTTGTTTTGCATTGATATCAATTTTTTTATTGTTCCAAATAAAGACGCCTTCATCCACATTTTTGGAACCTTCATAAAGTTTTCTTCCAAATTATTAGATAATTCAGTTGTAATTCCTGTTATTGAAAAAGGCTCTTTTCTCTCTATCCTGAATGAAAGTTCTTCTGAACCTGTAACAGATAAAGTGAACTTTATTTTTGGATAAGTCTTTAACACTGAAGTCTCTTTTTTTATTGAAGACGGAACCACTCCAATTACACTTTTAAAAGCTCTGTTAAATGCTGTTGGTGAATCATAACCATATTTTAAAGAAACATCTAAAACTTTTTCACCAGATTTTATATCTTCTGCAGCCAAAGACATTCTTCGCCTTCTGATGTATTCAGAAAGAGGCATATCGGCAAGATAAGAAAACATCCGTTGAAAATGATAAAGCGAACAGTCCGCCAATTTTGCAGTTTCCTCAAGGTCAATTTTGTCTTGTAAGTGCTGTTCAATATAGTCCACAGCTTTGTTGAATTTTTCAATCATATCCATAATTATACTCCAAAAAATGTAATTTGTTGTAATAGAGTACTTTATAAAGAAATTTAATTCCTCGCAAAAAACATAAAAAAAAGAGAGTTTAGGAACTACAAATAAATAAAAAAATATATTCTAAAAATAGCTGTAAACAGATTGACATGATAGCGTAATAAATTGTATAAGTTGTATCTAGTACACTATATATAGTGTTATTAGTGTATTGATTTGGGAGATAAAATGCAGGAAATCATTAAAAGAGACGGACGCAGGGTTTTGTATGATGAAGAAAAAATTATAAAGGCTATGCAAAAAGCTTATAAAGCTTCAGAACAAAAAGACCCTGATGAAAGTTTCAATAATTTAATAAATACAGTTTGTGAACATGTTAAAAGAGTTCTTGATATAAAGGAACTTTCTGTTGAAGAAATTCAGAATCTTGTAGAACAAAAATTGATGGGTTCAAAATACAAAGATGTTGCCAGAGTTTACATCACCTACAGAAACGAAAGAACTAAGGAAAGAAACAAACGTAGTGATTTCATGAAAGTTCTAAAAGAAAAATTGATGGCTTCTAATGTTCAAAATCAAAATGCGAACGTGGACGAATCTTCTTTTGGCGGAAGAAGAGGGGAAGCTGCTTCTGAACTTACAAGGCAGATTGCTCTTGATAATTTTATTTCTCCAATGGCAAGAAGCAATCATATTAACAATAGAGTTTATATTCATGATTTGGATTCTTATATTTTGGGAAACCATAACTGTTTGAGCGTTCCTTTTGACGATTTGCTCGCGAATGGATTTAACACAAGGCAGACAGATGTTCGTCCTGCAAAATCAATTAATACAGCTTTTCAATTGATTGCCGTTGTTTTTCAACTTCAATCTTTACAACAATTTGGTGGAGTTTCTGCAACTCACTTGGATTGGACAATGGTGCCTTATGTCCGTCGTTCTTTTTACAAACATTACAAAGAAGGCTTGGAATACATAGAAGAAAAACAAATTGACTTTGAGTTCGATCCAAATGAATCAATTGATTCAAAACGTTATTTAGTGAATGAAAAATCATACAATTATGCATTTAAAATGACTTCAAAAGAACTGAACCAGGCTGTAGAAGGTATGTATCACAATTTGAACACATTGCAGAGCCGTGCTGGCGACCAATTGCCGTTCAGTTCAATAAACTACGGTTTGTGCACTTTAAAAGAAGGCCGGATGGTCACAGAAACTTTCTTGAATGCGTCAATCACGGGTGTTGGAAAATTTCATAAAACAAGCATCTTCCCATGTGGAATATTTCAGTTCAAGAAAGGCATAAACGACAAACCTGGAACACCAAATTACGACTTGTTCCAGTTGGCTGTAAAATCAACTGTTAGAAGGCTTTATCCAAATTATGCAAACTGTGATTGGTCTGTTGATATGCGCCATGAAGAAGCAAGACAAGAAAAAGTTGATATCATCAATTCGCTTTCAGAACAACAGAAGAAGGGTTTTGTTCAAGCTTGCATCAAGAATCCTGAATATCTGCCTTTGTTCAATGTTTCAATTGATGGTGAAAAAATCATCGTTAATGAAGACGGACCTGATTGCGCAATGACAACTATGGGCTGCCGAACATACAACGGATATGATTGTAATGCTGCGACTGCGTGGAAAGAAGCAATTCTTAAAGTAGTTGATGGTCTTGATCCTGGAAACATCATCAATTCTGCAATGGAAAAAGACGGAAGGGGAAATATTGCTCCAAACACAATCGTTCTGCCAACTCTTGCAATGGAAGCAAAAGAAGATTCAGAAAAGAACGGAACTGATTTAGTTGAAACTTTTATGGCTCTTCTTGATAAAACAATTTTTGAAGCAAAAGAAGAATTATTGGAACGTTACAACTGGATTTGTTCGCAAAGTATTGAATCTGCAAAATTCATGTGGGAAAACGGAACAATGAAAGGTTACGTAAAAGAAGAAGGAATCCGTTCTGCATTAAAACATGGAACTCTTGTTATCGGTCAGCTTGGTCTTGCAGAAACACTTCAAATCCTTTTGGGAACTGATCAAACTACAGAAGAAGGCATGAAATTAGCAAAGAGAATTGAACAAATGTATAAAGACAGATGTGCTGAATACAAAAAGGATTATCATTTGAACTTTGGTGTTTATTACACTCCTGCAGAAAATCTTTGTTACACTTCTATGCGTAAATTCCAAGAACGTTATGGCAAAATTCCTAATGTTTCAGACAGAGAATATTTTACAAATTCAATTCATGTTCCAGTTTGGAAGAAAGTTTCTCCATTCCAAAAAATTGATATTGAAAGTGAGCTTACTGGATATTCGTCTGCTGGTTGTATCACATATGTTGAACTTGATGATGGAGCTAGAAACAATGAAAAAGCTGTTGAACAAATAATTCAATACGCAATGGCAAAGGATATTCCGTATTTTGCCATCAATGTTCCAGCCGATTCATGTGATGATTGCGGTTATACTGGTGAGATGAACGAAGAATGTCCGCAATGTCACGGAACAAATGTTAGACATTTAAGAAGAGTTACTGGTTATCTGACTGGGGACTATAAAACTGCTTTTAATAAAGGAAAGCAGGCTGAAGTAAAAGATAGATTCCAGCATTCAGAAAAACTTGAAAACTGGCGTAAATAAGCAAAATCAGGGTGTAAAAGCCCTGATTTTTTTGTATTATGGACATAAATGAAATATGCAGGAATTATAGAAAACGATATAACAGACAGTGATGACGGAATTGCGTATAGCGTTTGGTTTCAAGGCTGCCCTTTTAGGTGTAAAGGCTGCCATAATCCAGAAACTTGGGATTTTAATGAAGGTAAAGAAATTGAATTTTCTGAATTAGTTGCCAAGGTCAAAACTGGAATTTTGCAAAACGGAATCACACGGAATCTTTCTATTCTAGGTGGTGAGCCTTTATGCAAAGAAAATAGAACTTATGTTCAAAAAATAATCAAAGAAATAAAATCAGATGAAAACTATAAAGATGTTAAGATTTATTGCTGGACTGGATTCTTAAAAGAGGATTTGGAATTAGAAAACGACGAGTCGATTGATTATATTCTTTGTAATATTGATGTATTGGTGGACGGGCTTTTTGTTTTGGAAAAAAGAGATATTTCGCTAAAACTACGGGGCAGTTCAAATCAAAGAATCTGGAAAAGACAAAACGGAAGATGGGCTGTTGAATCACAATAAGTGTTCACGTAAATCAAACCAGCCTTTTCTAAATTTTGTTTTGCCCACACATTCGTAACCTAGTTTTTCATATAATTTTGCCGCAAAAGGATTTTCTACAAAAGAATCAAGACGAATTGTTTTATATCCGTTTTTCCTGCATTCATTTTCAATGTTCAGAACGCATTTCTTCGCAATTCCTTTATTTTGATATTCTGGATTAACGCAAAGCCTATGAATTACGCAGAATTTAGAATCTGGATATTTCCATTTTCCGTCGTTATAGCCTTCATCACAATCTTCGCTCAGAACATAAATTGCCGCGATTTTGTTTTCATCAACCAGCAGAGTCATTTGTTCTTTTTGAATGTCTTCTTCTAAAACTTCTTTATTTGGATAGAGTTCATCCCATTGTTCAATTCCGTTTTCTTTCATTTTAAGAATGGCATTTTGAACAAGAGAATCAACTTCTTCAATATCGTTTTTTGAGGCTTGTCTAAAGCTAAAATCATTTATCATATGCGCTCTAAAATAATGATTTTAGTTTTTTTCTTCAATACCAGACACTTCATCAAGAAGGGCGTCGTAAAGTGTTAGGATGTCTGCATTTGAACGGCGTAATGAACCGGCAAGACGTTTGGCAATCTTGAAACAAGTTTTATATCCCAAACGAGGTTCTTCTTCGCACAAATCTAAAAAGTCTTTTCTTGTGAGTGTAAGGGTTTTACAATCAGTTTGAGCTATAACTGAAGCTGAACGCTTATCGTTGTCTATTAAAGCCACTTCACCAAAAAAAACATTTTGTTCTGCATCAAGATTGACAACGGCAAAACGTTCATCAGAAGGAGTGTTTTGAAGAACGCTGACTGAACCTTGGTATAAAATGTACAAAATTTCCCCGACGTCACCTTCGTTAATGATAATTGAACCGGCTGCAAAATCCTTTTGACCCAAATGCTTGCAGACTTTTTCTAGAATCAAACAGTCTTCCTTGGAACCAGAATTATAATCAGAGAAAATTTCAAGTTTTGCCAAACGAGATAAAATCTCAGGTGAACTATTCAACAGAAACCTCCTGGTCATCTGCTGTTGGAATATGACCTTGGATAAAAATGCCTTTTGAATTTGGCGAAATTATATAATCATCAGGTGGAGTTAAGATTGGTTGGTTGCTTTTTAGATGTTTAACTTTCTTTAAGTTTGTAACAATCTTTTTCATGTCAGGATTTTTTTGAGCTTCTGTTAAAGCTTCTTTCCGTCGTTGATAAAAGTTTCCTGTGTTTTCAATAATTCCAATTAGAACGGCTGTCGTCTTTAAGCCCCTTCTGTATTCTCTGTAAGTTTTTCCAATAAAGTCAGAAGGAATATCATTGATATACAAACCTTCGCCCGAAACTTCTGTAATCAATTCACGCAAAACATGGCTCAATCCTTGACCGCTGGAAGCAGAAACAAGAAGGCTTCTTTCATAATCTGTGCTTAAAATAATTTCATCACAATGAGCAAGGGATAAATGTTTTTCAAATTTGGAATCCAATAATTCTGCTGCGATGTACATCCGCGGGTTCAAGTTTTCCATTGTTAGGACGGCAAGAACAGTTCTGGAATCAGTCTCCAGGGCTGAATAAGTTTGCGCTTTATCAGATAAAATCAAGGCTCGTTCGGCAGTTTTAATATTTGCCCGCAATAAAGTTGCCTCATCAGAAAAATCACCAGATAAATAATTAATTCCGCGAAAACGGCTGTCATCCTTTATTCTTTCCATTTGATCGGACGGTCCGTTATTTAGTAGGACAATCATTTCAAGTGGAACGTCAGGATTAGAAGTTATTACGCCTTCTAGAATTTTTTCAAAATCGGGCTTCCAACCGCATATAAGAAAATGATTTTTAATTTTTTTCAATTGAATAAGTCCTCTGTCTTTTTTTAACTGTTTATCAAATAGAATGGATGCAATCTTTCCACTAAAGGCTGCAAAAATAATAACTCCGAATAATAGGAGGACAAGTCCTGCAAATCTTCCAATGAATGATTGAAGAGTTATGTCGCCGTATCCAACTGTTGTTATTGTTACAAGCGTGTACCAAAAAGCATCAAAAAATGTATTGATTTTTGAATTATTGTCGTGTTCTGTAATAAAAATGATGTACATCAATAAAAATAAAATTGAAATCAGGAAAACCGTGTACATTACTGCACGATTGGAAAAGAAATGTTTTATTGATGAAAAGATTTTCTTTTTTTTCTTAGGAATTACTGCCATTTATAACATGATAATCCTATTGTGAAAATTTGAAAGGTGGGATAAAACAACTTATGAAAATTGTAATTATACATGGTCAGAATCATAAAGGTTCGTCTTACAATATTGGACGAAAAGTTGCAGATTCCCTTTGCGAACAAAAAGATATAACAGAATTCTTTTTACCAAGGGATTTGAATCATTTTTGCCTTGGTTGTTGCAATTGTGTTGAAGATGAATCAGCTTGTCCTTTTTATGCAGAAAAACTACCGATTCTAAATGCAATTAAAGAATCTGATTTGCTGATTTTTACAACTCCAGTTTATTGTTTGCGTGCTTCTGCACCAATGAAGTCCTTTTTAGACTTAACTTTTACAAATTGGCTGACTCATAAACCAAAGGAATACATGTTTACAAAGAGGGCTGTAATAATTGCTACAAGTGCAGGAGCTAGTGGAAAAGGCGCTCTTTCTGACATAAAGACTAGTATTTCGTATTGGGGTGTTAATCCAATTTATACATATTCATTGGCTGTTCAAGCTATCAATTGGGCTTCAATAAAACCAGAAAGAATGAAAATTGTAGAAAAGTTGATTTCAAAAATAGTAAGAAAGCAGAAAAAACTTCAACTACAAAAATCAAAGGTAAGCCTAAAGACAAAAATCATGTTCTCTTTTTTTGCCGGGATGCAAAAAGCCAATTGGGGTGCAAGTCCTACCGAAAAAGAATATTGGAACAACAAAGGTTGGCTTGGTAAAGCAAGACCTTGGAAAAAAGAGGATTTGTAAGTCTAGAATTATTCAATTATTTTGTAAGCAAAGACATAAAAGTTTCCATTCTGCAATTGATTGAAACCTTTTTCTGTTTTGGTGATTTTTCCCAAGAATTCAATTTTTTTATCAGAAATTGAACTAAAGTCAAAGTCTGTATTAATTTGAGTGTATCCTTTTGGAATGGAAGGAATCTCTTCTTCTGTCCACGCATACAAGGTGAATGTTTCTTCATCATCTGTAATCAAGCCTGCAAAAGAAAACGGCATATTACCAAAACTAGCGATTCTGCCTTGCTTGATTGCATTTGGTGTTGAAGGTTTTGAGAATGAACAGAATGATATAAATGCAGCTAAAACAAAAATAGCTTTTATCAATTTTTTCAACTTTTATAAACTCCATGCTATTGGTTCATTCTCTTGTTCCTGTGCCATTATAAAGATTGTTTGGTCAACATTTGATGAAGTAAAGTTTATTGTTACAGAATCTGATGCAGCCTCACCCAAATAATGAATTATGAATCCTTTTGCAGGAATTTCTCTTTTAGTAGCCTTGCTAAAAATAAGGGGACCGTTTATTGTTCTAGAACCAATTGTGTTGGAAAAATCTGAGCTCCATAAATCAATCTTACCCATTGGATAAGAATAACCGTTATGAGTTATTGATTGTTCTGCATTTTTATTAAAAGTATGTGAATCTTGTTCACCTTGAAACACCAAAGATTCCAAGAAATATTGAACTAAGTTGTCATAACTTTCACCTGTTGCATATTCCAAAGATGATTCAGCGGTATAATTATTTAGAACAACATTTTTTTCAAATAAAGCGCCTCCATAGTTACGGGCAAGAAAAGCTCCAAAGGCGTAAGAAATTGCATAACATTCACTACCAAAAGAAGAAGCTTGAGCAGGATTCAAACTGAGTGTGCTATAAGAGCTATTTAGGTAACTCAATCTGTTGTATGGTGAATGTGATAATTTTGAGAAGGAAGGAATAAGTTCAGTTATTTTATCTGCCATCATGTCTTCACTAAGCATGGCGGTCATTTCTTCAACAAAAGTTGCTTGAGTATAGTTTCTGTTACTAAAGTTCAACATATGTTGGAATTCGTGCACAATTGTGGAATATGTATCTTCCTTTGCAGAATTAGCATACTCAGAATCAATATAAAGAAATTTGCCTTTGTTGGAGGTTGATAAAATGTCACTTGTTTCTTCATCTAATTCTACATCGCTTGGGTCATAATAATCTCTACTCCAAAAGTAACCCATAACACCATCAGTATGAATATCAAAGAAAATAATATTAACTTTTGGATTTTCTGTTATTGTAACTTCTTCGACACTACTGACAGATATGTATTTATATATACTATTGAGTTCTGTCCCAGTAATAGCTGTTTCATATTCGTATAATTGATCAAAACTTTATCCAAAAGATTCTGCTTCTTCACTTGTAATTTGCTTATCACCACTTCCGTAGTATCCGGCAATTGTCCAAACTGTGCAATGTTCACCTTCATAACGAACAGTTGCTTGAGCAGAAGCGTAAGAACCGTCTCCTGTTTTATCATCAACATAGAAATAAGCTGTGTCATTAACATTGTTATATAAAGGAGTCGGTGTTACTGTTTTTGCTAATAAAGATGGTTCAACGATATTCACACCAAGAGAACTTGGTGTGTAAACAGGTAGCGAGAGATAAGTGCGAGAATCATTATTTTCTATATTTTGAGGAAGAATGTTTATTGTTTCATCACCAGTTGTTAAGGAACGGGCTCCTGAAGAAACTGTTATTGTCTTTTGGTTGCTTGTTGATAAGGGAGAAGTTCCGGGATTATACCGCACGGCGTAAATCTTTTTTCCGTTTACACCAGTTATTGTTTTTGAAGTATCAGTTTTTGAAACTTTCCAAGTAGGACCTATTTCACTTTTTGAATTTTGATTGACCAACGCAATCATCAAAAGTGCATTTGAATCAATTCCACTTTTACATGAAAGTGTTGTGAACATAAATGAGCAGAGTAAGAAATAAATTGAAATGCCCAAGAATCTATTCTTTTTAGTTTTCATGAAATGCTCCTGTTTAGAATATAAATGAGAATATATTAAAAGCAAGAACAAATAAAGTATAAATTTATTGAAGTTGAATGTGAAATTTAGTAAATTAATTGATATTTTGGAGGTTGTTATGAAATATAGAGTTCCGGGGATTATCGGTGGAGTTGGTCCGGCTTCAACTCTTGATTATTACAATGATGTTATCAACGGATATCGTGCAATTACAAAAGATAACAGTTATCCAGAAGTAGCGATTTACAGTGTTGATATGACAAAAATGCTTTCATTTTTGGATGTACAAGATTACAAAGGTTTGGTTCAGTTTCTAGCTGAATACATTCAAAAGTTGAAGAACGCCGGTGCCGACTTTGCCGCAATTGCTTCCAATACGCCTCACATTGTTTATGATGAACTAGTTGAAGTTTCGCCGTTACCGTTGGTGAGCATAGTTGAATCAACTTGTTTGTATGCAAAAGAGAAGGATTATAAAAAAGTGTTGGTTTTAGGAACAAAGTTCACAATGAAAAGTTCTTTGTACACGTCTGCATTTGAAAAATACGGAATAGAAGCCGTAACACCAAATGAGGTCGGTATTGAAAAAGTTCATTCGTTGATTTTCCCAAAGCTGGAAGAAGGTATAGTGGTTCCAGAAGATAAAGAACAAATGATAGCGTTAGCAAACAAACTATGCGCTGAACAACAAATAGACGCCGTAGTTCTAGGTTGCACAGAAATCCCACTGATGATAAAGGACGGTGACTTAAAATACCCGATCCTAAACACCACTGAAATCCATGTGCAGGCCATATTAAAATCAATGATGAATTAAAAATTCTGTTATTAATAAACTTGTTACACGCCCAGTTTCTGCATCGTTATGTTTATTTCTTCTATTCTTTTATTTATCTCTTCTTGTGAACCTTGTTTTGCAAATGTCAGTTCTTTCACAATTTTGCCGTCCAACATGAACTCTATCCTGCTTGCTTTAGCTGCAACTTTTGCATCGTGGGTTACTAATAGAATGGTGTGACCTTCGGTGTTGAGTTCAGCAAAAAGTGACATGATTTCATCAGATGATTTTGAATTCAAAGCTCCGGTAGGTTCATCAGCAAATAGAATTTCTGGATTGTTCATTAAGGCACGGCAGATTCCGGCTCTTTGCAGTTGTCCGCCAGAAACTTTTGTAATCTCCTTGTTCTCAAGTTCAGCAATACCAGTTTTTTCCATTAAAGATTTTGCTTTTTCCACAATTTCTGCCTTTTTGTTTTTATTCTTTTTTACAGAAAGCAAGATTATGTTATCAAGAATATTCATGTTCTTTAAAAGACTTGCTTGTTGAAAGATAAATCCAAATTTATCACGGCGGATTTGAGTCAATTCGTTGTCATTCATTTTTGTAAGATTTTTGTCTTGTAGATTGATTTCTCCAGAATCAGCTTTTTCCATTCCGCTTGCCGTGTACAGTAAAGTAGATTTGCCAGATCCAGAAGGCCCCATCACCGCGATAAAATCTCCTTTGTTTATACAAAGATTGATTCCGTGAAGAATTTCTGTTTTTCCAGATTTTTTCTTTTCATTTTCGTAATATGATTTATATAAATTCTTAATTTCCAAAATATTTTCCATTTTCGTTTCCATTTTATTTAATATTTTTTTTGCTTGTGAAATAACTTGCAACAACTACCGCTAGAATCAAACTTAACGGTAGAATAAAATAAGCAACAAGAGGGTTTATCACAAAGTGAAAGTTCGCAATCCCTATGTTTGAAAGTGCAAGTCCGGCAATAAAAACACCAATCGTATTAGCTGCAATTGTTCCAATAATTATGCCAATCAATAAAACAAAGATAATTCTTGAAACATATTGAATCAGCAAGTCTTTTTGTAAAAATCCCAGTGAGCGCAATGTCTTAATAGAAAAATCATCCTTGGAGATGAGCAGACGTAAAAACAGAGAAGTAATTAAAATTGAGATAAACAGCGAAATTACAAAAGCGATTTTTGAAACAAGCGCAATTGATGTTATAGTTGAACCAACAGTTTGCTTTATATAGCTTTCAATTTGTGTGAATTTTCCATAGTTGAAGTTATTGTCATATTCAATCTCTTTTTGCTGGATATTTGAATCGTATTGTATGCAAAAAACGTACCACATTGCAGGAATTGAATTATCGTCATAAATCATTTTGGCTGTCTTTCCGCCGTTTGTTACATCAGAATAAAGTCCGCAAACTACAAATTCAGCTGTTTCATCTTTCTGTTCATTGATGATTAGTTCAATCTTGTCTCCAACTTTTTTTCCAATTTCACCGGCGCACAAATAAGAAAGAGCAATGTCATTTGTATTTTTTGGCTCATTTCCTTCTATATAAATAATTGTATTTTGAGAGTAATCGCCGCTTTCAATCTTTAGGTTTTCAAGTGAATTTAGAGTTTTCATTTTGTAGGAACGTGTCACAAATAAATTGCTGCTTTTTACAGATTTGTCATTTTTAATCCAAGTGTTTATCAATTCTGCTTTTTCAGCTAAGTTGGGAAGCTGCTGCAAATCAATTCTGACGTTGCAATCACTCAAACCCATGTAGTTTATAAATGAAGAATCGTTGATTGTTTGATAAATATTTTGTGGAACAATCATTATAAAAACTGCAAGAAATAATACGAAGAACAAAGTGAGATATGTCCTCTTCTTTTTTAAGACATCCTGAATTGCAAGAAAAACATTTGTTGTTAAGATATTTGATAGAACTGAAGTTGCCAGCCTTATAGATTTTGTTGAGTCTTGTAGTTCCAGGTTTTTCCCATAGCGGACAGCTTTTGAAGGTGAAATAGTCTTTATTCTTTTTAAAACGTGCCTTACATAAAGCAAGACAAACCAAAAGAGTAAAACAGCTCCAAATATACTTAAAACAATAGATGAGGCAATATTGTCTTTATCACCAACATATAAATTAATTTCATCAATCAAAAAAGCTTTGAACGGAAATGAAAGCAAAGTTCCAAACAAACAGCCCAAAAAATCAATTGCCAAATATTTTCCCTGGTACAAAGAAGAAATCTCTTTATTTGTAAAACCAACAGCCTTCATAATTCCAATTTCTCTGTAATCGTCTTCAAGTGTTGCAAGCAAAGTAAAGCGGATGCACAAAAATGAAATTAAAACTAGAAGAATGCTGATTACAATAATTAGAACAATTAATATTCCGTCAGAAAGTGTGTTTATCAAATAAAAAAGTGAATAAGAAATTGCCGGTCCGTTATTCTCCAAGTTTGACTGAATATAGGCGTTTTCTATTTTTCCTGAATCTTTTGAATCAAAACCTCTAAACTCAATAAGGTATTCCTCACTTCCAAAAGGTTTTAGATTTTCATAATCCCCGATGTTGATTAAAAAGCGTTTTGAAGAAGCCATATCAGAATTCATTTGCGAATCCCGTAAAAATCCCTTCACCACAAAATCGTTGTTGCACACAGAAACTTTGTCACCTTTTACAAGTGAAAACTCATTCCAGTAACTTAGAGGAACATAAATCTCGTTTTTTTCTACATTGATAATGTTTCCGTCTTTATCAAGCAAAAAATCAAACAATTCGTTTTGAACGCAGAATCCGTTGTCCATCACAGAACTTGAAAGATTTTTTTCTCCAAAATAGATTTTATTTCCATCAATATTCAGCATAGAAGCAATTTGATAATCTTTAATAAAGTTTTCTTTCTTTGCAAAATCGTCAAGTCTCTGCAGGTTGATTTCCCCTGAATGCATCTGCATGAAGTGCGGTGTTTGGGCTTTCTCCATGAGGGAATTCACGCTGGAAGATAAATCTGTAATCAAACTCAAGGCTGAAGAAAAAAGCAGTGTGGATGCAAAAATAAAGGATAAAAGCAGAATATTGGTGAATATGTTTTTCTTTAATGATGAAAAAACAATTTTGAAGAACATAGATTATTCCTTTTTATCACCCGCCACAACAACAGCGTCTTCAAGTTCTCTAACTTTTTTCTGTTTTGATAGAATTAAAGCCATAACAACAATCAAAATGCCGCAAATAGAAATTAAGAATCCGCAACCACGACCGTCTCCTGTTCCCCAAAAACGACCGACACTGTTTGCCAAGAATCCGTTTTCGCTCAATCCCGGTGTAAAAATAAAATCTACAAGAGGACCGCCAATTGCGTAAGAAAAAACACAACCTAATTCAGAAATAATTGCAATCAATCCCCAAGCGCGGCCCAGCATTTCGTTATCAATATTTGAACGGATTAAACATTCTATTGAAGTGTTTGCAAAAGGAAGTGTTGCAAAAAATAGGAATCCTGTAATCGTAATAAAAATCAAATTTGGGCGGGAACCATATAAGAACATGGCGATTCCGTTGGCGGCCAAGGCAATCCACAACATACGCACATAATTTCCCTTTATTTTTAGAGACCCGATTAAAATGCTGGAAACCAACATTCCGCAGGTGATTATTGTTTCTAATGTTCCAAGTGCCGCTTCATTTGTAATTGCAAGAACCATTGGAATAGAAAGTGTCTGAATAAATCCCATAAAGAAATTGATTATTGAAGTGACAATTAATAAGACTAAGACGCCTTTTTTTGAAGATAAATATTTCCATCCATCAACCAAGTCCTTTATCATCCTTGTTTTCACTTCAGATTTCTTTGAAACAAGTCCTTTTCTAACGTAAGTTGTTGTAGAGACTGTTATAAAAAAAGTACTGATATCAATAATCAGCAAAAGTCTGATGTCGCTGATTGTAAGCAAGAATCCTGCAAGTAGAGGAGCGATTAAATATTTTGAAGAGTCGGCAATTTGAACCAAACCGCTTGCTTTTGCATATTGTTCTTTTGTTAAAAGGTCAGAAACTGTAGCTTTGTAAGCAGGTGCCATCAGTGACGAAAAAACTGAACTTATAAAGACTCCTATACAGATAACGGCAAGGTTGATTTGATTAATCAAGATAAAGACCAAGATTAAGACAATACCAATTGCAGACAAGCTGTCACCAAGAATCATCAGTAGCCGTCTGTCGTAACGGTCTGCAAGAACACCAGAAGGTGCGCTCAAAAGTAATGAAGGCAAAAATCCAAGCAATGTAACAAGCGTCATTGATGTTGCGTTTCCTGTTAATTTGTAAACAAAAATACCAAGTCCAAAAG
>CAYFND010000028.1:18840-19784 GCA_964344405.1 uncultured Treponema sp.
CTTAAATTCCTCAATCGGAATGCCAAGACGTGAGCCCGCTGCCGATTGCAGAAATAAATTCCCCAATCCATAAAAGCAAAAACTTATTAAAACCTTCTTTTTCTTTATTCTGTTCTGTCATAAAAACTCCCTGTTTTAGTTAATCCACATTTTTTTGATAAATTCTAAAGAACCGTCTTTGGCTCCTAAAACTTTTTCCATATTCTTGATAAAAGCATTGATTCTGATGAACATCTGTTCTGGCGTCATTTGAACATAATTTGAATCAAAAACTATGTTTCCGTATGTTATAAATAATTCAGCACTTTCATACGGATATTCACAGTTAAAAACTTTCTCTTTATTGCCTTTTTCAATTAATTCAGAAAGAACTGGTGTTACATCTTTAATCATTTCTTTTAAAATCTTTTGTTCCATCAAGGCGTTCTGAGGTTTATGAACTTCTGAAAAAATGTCTTTTCCAGAAGATTCTTGAACTTGTAGTGATAAAAGAGCCTTGGATATCTTTTGATAAAGATTCAGTGATTCATCTTCCAAAACTAATTTTGCATTTGAGATTAATGTCTCTTTGATTCTTTCAATTATTCCGTCTAGAATCTCTTCTTTTGATTTAAAATGATAGTATAGAGTTCCTTTTGCAATTCCCACTTCATTCATGATGTCTGTTACACTTGTTGAATCGTAACCTTTTTCTGAAAAGAGTTTTGTTGCACTATCAAGAATCTCAGTTCGTCTTTCATCAGCATTCTTTGAAATCCACATATTTCCTTCTTTTTAGACTGAAAGTCTAAACCGACTAACGGTCTATTACAAGATAATATTTTAGAAAAATTTATGCAAGTAGCGAAGTTAATCATTGTGAAATAACAAATTCGGCTTTATTATTAAATACCCGAGTTCAATGACGAAGTGCAAAAAGGGAGGAGCATAGGCCCCTCCACAAT
>CAYFND010000029.1:0-5914 GCA_964344405.1 uncultured Treponema sp.
CATAAAATTCGTTATTTTTCAGACAAAATGTCTGGACAAAGGGCTTAGCTTAATGGAAGCAACCATGTTATTTTTTTATCTATCTTTTTCATATTAATCCTCACTTAAACAGTCTAAATAATAAATTATACCATTATTAACATCGGTAGAAATTATTGAAAAGAATAGTAAATAATCATATAATTAAAAAAAATTTTTGTTAATATATATAAGAAGGTTTATATGGTTATTCTTACTCTTAATTGTGGTTCTTCATCTGCGAAATATCAGGTTTATGATTGGGATCAAAAAGAAGTAATGGCAAATGGTGTTGTTGAAAGAATTGGTGCTGAAGGTTCTGGAATCACACATAAAGCAAAAGGCACAAAAACTGAAGTTTTAAGTCCTTGTCCAACTCATAAAGAAGCAATTGAGTTAATTTTGAAAGAAATAACAGATCCAGAAGTTGGTGTCATTTCTGATATGAACGTTATTGGTGCTGTAGGACACAGAGTTCTTCACGGTGGCGATAAATTCACAAAGTCAGTGATTGTAACTCCTGAAGTTTTGGATACATTCCGTTCTGTAATTGATTTAGGTCCTTTACACATGCCTGCTAATATCATGGGAATTGAAGCAGCTCAAAAAGTTCTTCCAAATGTTCCTCACTGTGCAGTAATGGATACAGCTTGGCATCAGACAATGCCAGAATCTTCTTTTATGTATGCTGTTCCTCGTGAATGGTACACAAAATATGCTGCAAGAAAATATGGATTCCATGGAACTTCTTTCTTGTATACAGCAAAAAGAACATCTGTATTACTTGGAAAACAACCAAAAGATACAAATGTAATTATTTGTCATATTGGCAACGGAGCTTCTGTTTGTGCTGTTAAAAACGGAAAATGTTATGACACTTCAATGGGTATTACTCCGTTGGAAGGTTTGATTATGGGAACAAGATGTGGAGATTTGGATCCAGCTCTTCCATTCTATATCATGAGAAAAACAGGTATGTCTGTTGATGAAATGGACAAAGCTTTGAACAAGAAATCCGGACTTTTGGGTATTACAGAAAAATATGCTGATAGACGTGATATTGAAGTTGCAACATCAGAAGGTGATAAACTTGCTGAACTTTCAATTGATATGGAAGCTTATAGATTAAAGAAATGTATCGGTTCTTATATGGCGGCTTTGGGTCATGTTGATGCAATCGTATTTACAGCTGGAGTTGGCGAACGTTCACCAATCATCAGAAAAAGATCTTTGGAAGGTCTTGAAGAATTTGGTGTTAAGATTGATTTACAGAAAAACGAATGGTCGTTCACTGGCAATGCAGAAACTTGCATTAGTGCCGATGATTCAAAAGTAAAGATTTTTGTAATTCCAACAGATGAAGAGCTTGTTATGACAGAAGACGCATATGCTTTAATGAAAGGTACCTATGATGTTCATACAAACTTCACATACAGCTTCCAGTCTCCTTCATATGAAAACAAAGCCAGAAAAGCAGCTTTGGAAGGTGATTTGAAGAAACGCCCACACATAAAAGACATCATTGCAAAAATCCCAGAAAGCAATAAATAAAAAATTGTAAACACAAGAAAAAAGAGCCAGCTAACGCTGACTCTTTTTTTTAGACATAGAAAAGATGTTTTATCATGGAAAATAAAAACTCAGAAACTCTACAGACCAGAACTCTAGAACAAATGTTACGAACAAGTAGAAGTTGAAAAAAGCAAGAACAAAAGTTGCATTGTTGCGAAGACAACACTAGCAACTTACTGGGCTTGTTTTTTTCAACACAAAATAAGTTGAAATTTGGTGAAGAGACTCTGAAAAAGTTTTTATATTTACCTCTGTAATGTTGTTCTTCCTATCCTGTCTGATTCATCTTTGCTTACAAGCAGTTCCACCAATGTGCGGGCGAATTCCTCACTGGCACCTTCACCGCAAGCCGTTACAACATTTTCTTGAACAACAACTCTATCTTTTACAAGATTGGGCAGATATTCCTTTTTTGCCTCTACTTCCATTTCTGGATAGCAAGTCCATTTTTTATTTTCTAGAATATTTGTATTGCCAAGTACAACGGCAGGGGATGCGCATATAGCCGCAACGATTTTATTTGCTTTGTTACATTTTTCCAGATGGTCCAAAAGTAGTTTTGTTTGCAGATTATGGGAACCAACCGTTCCTCCCGGACAGATTACGCAGTCAGGAAGGTTTTCACCATATTGTTTTAAATAAGTTTCAAAATCAATATCTGTTTTAATAGAAACATCGTGAGAACTTTTTACCATATTGTCATTGTTTTCATTAGAAGAAACGCATACAGTAATTACATTTTGCTTAGCCCGTCTGAGTAAATCTACAGGTGTTAGGGCTTCAATCATTTCAAATCCATTTGCAAAAAAAACAGCTATATTTTTCATAAAAAACCTCTAAAAAAGTGAGAATATCTAATTATATAGTGATTGATTAAAAAATAAAATAGTTATTAATAAATGACAAATAGCGTATAAAATGATAGAATAACACTAGTTATGTTTTCTAGAGAAAATCCAATTTACGGCAGAAAAGTTTTTTTCCTAAATCCAACATTGGCAATAAATAAATTCATCGTAGAAAAGTTACGCGACTTGGAATATGAAGCTTATTGTATTGATGATTATAGGGATGCAAAACCAATTTTACGAAAATCAGAAGATGCAATTTGTTTTATCAACATTGACGACCAATTAAGTGTTAGGGAATGGTTCAATTTTATAAAGTCATTTGAAACTGATGAAACATTAAAAAGTATTTTTATTGGAGTCCTTTCAACAAGAGCAAGAAAATCAGATAGAGAGAAATTCATTTTGAATGCAAAGTTACCTGGTGGTT
This sequence comes from uncultured Treponema sp., assembly GCA_964344405.1. Lineage (GTDB taxonomy): Bacteria > Spirochaetota > Spirochaetia > Treponematales > Treponemataceae > Treponema_D. The sequence continues at coordinate 2,869 of CAYFND010000029.1, forward strand.
TTGTAGTTTTGAACGGACATCTTGATGATACTCTAAAAAATCTTATTGGAATTTTAAACATTAACGGTGCAAAAGGAAAACGTAAATTCATTCGTTTGGATTGTCCTGACAGAAGCGATATAAACGGTTATGTTGCAAGCGGTTCAAAACTTTATTCTTTTAAACTAACAAGTATAAGTTCGCAAGGCTTTATTTGTGTCGCTCCTCTTGATATGGCATTTCTCTTCAAACCCAAAACTCTTTTAAAAAATGTTTCAATTACTGTAGAAAGAATTAATATTATTTTTTCTGTAGTGGTTGTCAACGTAAAATTGAGTGCCAATGCTTGTACAGTAATTGTTTTGATGACAAAGGGCACATCCCCAGAAGTAAAGTCAACAATCAAAAAATATATTTTTAGAGTTTTGGACTCACAATACCGTGCATTCTACACATCGGCAATGAAAGATATGGAAGATTACGGCAAGGTGAAGTCAAGTTCTTCAGAATCACTTGAATTTGACGCTGATTCAAAAGATGCAGAAAAGAAAGAAAAGAATATTGAAGAAATAAATTCTCCTGATTCTGTAAAAGACAATGATGATAAATCTGTAAAAAAAGAAGAATCCAAAGATGTTGAAGAAAAAAATTCTGCTCAAGTAGATGAAAAGAAAGAAGATGTAAAAACAGATTCAACAGAAAAAGATAAAGACGAATCAAAAGTAGAAGTAAAAGATAATAAATTAGAAGAAAAAGCAATAGATGAAGTTAAGTCAGAAGAAAAAATAAAAACTGACAAAGAAGCTAAATCTGGCAAATAATTCATTTAATCAAACTTCCAACAATTATGCTTTTTATTCAGAAGTGGACAAATTTAAATTTTAAAGTATAATTAAAAAGTATTACAATTAGGATTGGAGAATTTTATGGTAGCTGATGATGTAAAAAGTGCTAAATCGAGTTTGACGCTGAAATTAGGAATAATAATTTTATCAGTTGTTTTTATTTTAATGACTTTTTTACTGTTAGTCATATCTAGGGTTGTAAACACTCAGATTGAAGAAAGCTATTTTAGTACAGCTAATAATATCGTTGAAGGTCGTGCTGCTCAAGTTGAAAAATGGATAAATGTTTATGAAAACGATTTAAGGATCTATTCAGATTCAGATGCAGTTTTAAGCGGAAATGAAAATAACGTAATCAATTGGTTGCACAATCACGAAAATCTACGCAATCCTGATTATGATTATATGTTTTACAGCACTTTGGATGGAACATCTTATAGGGATACAGGTCTTGTTGGTGAAAAAGGCGCATTAGTTGAGCGTGACTACCACAAAGCAATTGTAAAAGAAAGAAAGAATGTTTTTATTGGTGATATGGTTTTATCCAAGACATCAAAAAAATATGTAGTGCCTGTTGCTAGAGCTGCAAAAGATAAAGAGGGTGATACATTCGGTTATTTTGTAGGAATGATTGGTGTTGAAACTTTATCAAAAGAAATTTCTTCATATACAGTTGGTCAAACCGGATATTTCTTCATTGTTGATAGTTCCGGTACAATTATTGCTCATAAAGATAAAAATAAAATATATGATAAAATCACATCAAATAAAGAAATAAATAATATTATTAAAACGAATAGAAAAGGAAATTCAAAAACTGTAATAGATGGTGAAGATGTTTATACATTTGTTTATACTATAAAAGGTCTGAATTGGTCGTTGGGGTTGGTTGTTCAAGATAGTGAAATTCATGCTCCAATCCAAAAGGCAAGAAATATCATAATAGTTTTTGGCATCATTATTGGAATTATCATCTATATAGTCTTTTTCTTGGGAATGCTTGATATCATCAGAAGGTTGAACAAAGTTAAGAATTTACTAAGCGATATGTCAGAAGGTGAAGCCGATCTAACTATTCAACTTGAAGTTAAAGTTGAAGATGAAATTGGAATCCTTGTTTTCTATGTTAATAAATTCATTGATAAATTCAGAAACATAATGAAAACAATCAAAAATTCAAAAAATCAACTTAGTGAAGCCGGTTCTAAATTGATAGATGAAATTCAATCGACGACAGCAACTATTGACCAAATGTCTGGAAATATAAAGCTTGTAAATATTCAAGTAAATAATCAATCAAAAAGTGTTGAAAATACAGCCAGTGCAATAGCTCAGATTTCTAGAAATATAGAATCGTTGGACAATATGATTCAAGGACAAGCTTCAAGTGTTATAGAAGCTTCTTCTGCCGTAGAAGAAATGATTGGAAATATTAAGGCTGTTGATGGCTCTGTATTAAAGATGTCTGAAGAGTTCAATGTTTTGGAAACTAACACTAAAAACGGTATGGAAAAGAATTCTGCTGTAAACTCATTGATTCAAAGAATTGCAGAACAATCTAGTTCCATGTTTGAAGCGAACTCTGTAATTCAAAATATTGCAGAACAAACAAACCTTCTTGCTATGAATGCCGCAATTGAAGCCGCTCATGCCGGTGAAGCTGGTAAAGGCTTTAGTGTTGTTGCTGATGAAATTAGAAAACTTGCAGAAACATCCGCTGAACAATCAAATAAGATTGGGCTTGAACTTACAAATATTCAAAACGGAATCTCTGATGTTGTAGAAGCGTCTTCTGATTCAGAAAAATCATTTTCTGCCGTTTCTTCTCTTGTTTCTGCAACTGGTGAATTAGTTGCCCAGATAAAAGGTGCAATGGAAGAGCAGCAGTCTGGTTCTCAGCAGATTCTAGAAGCTTTGCAGGCAATGAACGACAGTACATCTGAAGTTAGAGGCGCTGCTGAAGAAATGAATAAAGGCGGAGAGGCAATCTTAAAAGATATGAATGATTTGAAAGATTCAATGTTGAATGTTAATACTGCAATCTCAGAGATTACAAATGGTACTGATTATGTAAATTCAACAACTCAGAATTTAAAATCGATTTCAAATACTTTAGGCGAATCAATTACAAAAATTTCTAATGATGTAGATTTATTTAAAATTTAGTATTTCATTTATATAATTAATTTATTACTTTATAAATGAACTGTATTTTCATTTTG
>CAYFND010000029.1:5924-18997 GCA_964344405.1 uncultured Treponema sp.
TTTGAGAATACATATAAGGAATTTTATGTCAAATTTTATTGATTACCTTTCATGGCGCGGTGATTTGGATTTTAATGCAAGTCCATTTAATCATATTGATGCATTGATTTTATCCCAACTCTCTTATCTTGATTATAAAGATATTGTTACTGATGATTTTTCTTCTGAAGTGACTGTCAAAAAATGTTATGAAGAATTTGTAAAGCTTGCTGATTATGAAAAAAGAATAGATTTGGGTGTTTTGATTAACAAAAAAACAATTGAACTTTTAAAAAGTTGTTCAACTTCGGTAAGATTTTCAAATGTCATTATGACTGGTTACAAATCCATCTATGACAAAGAAAAAGAGATTCAGTTTGCAGCAATTACATTCCGTATTTCAAAGAATCAAACTGTGGTTGTTTATAGAGGAACTGATGATACCTTAGTTGGGTGGAAGGAAGACTTTAATTTAAGTTTTATGAATCCGCTGCCGTCTCAAACTCTTGCTGTAAATTATTTGGAAGATGCTTGTAAGAAAAATGGTAAGGAAATTATTGTTGCAGGACATTCAAAAGGTGCAAATCTGGCTGTTTATGCAGGAACAAAGATAAATCCAAAATATATTAAAAGAATTCAAACTATTTATAATTTTGATGGTCCGGGTTTTAGTGGCGATTTCTTCCAACAAGAAGATTTTTATAGAATTGAAGAAAAATTAGAAAGTTTTTATCCAAAGTTTTCTGTAGTTGGAATGATTTTTGAACATTCAAAAAAGTATCACATTGTTGATAGTAATGAATTTGCCTTAATGCAGCATGATCCGTTTTCTTGGCAGCTCATGGGTGATAATTTTATTTATTGTGAAGACTTTGCAGATGAAAGTAAATTCTTTACAAAGGCGTTTAATGAATGGGTGGCAGAAATTTCTGTTGAAGATAAAGAAAATTTTGTTAATACGCTTTTTTCAATATTGTTTTCCATTGGTGTTGAAACAAACTCTGAACTGGAAGAAGCAAAACTTCAGAATTCCACAAAGATTCTATCAAGTCTAACTAAACTTGATTATAAAACAAAGAAATTCTTGTTTGAAATTGTAAAACTTTTTGGAAAAGTGGCAAGAAATTCTCTACCGATTTTCAATTTGTTTAATATAATATAGATATAATAAACTTTTTATATTAAAGGATAGGAGTATTTATGGAAGACAAAACTATTGTAACTGACAGTCTAGTTGGACAACATTTGGATGCTATTGGAGAATCTAAACCTGCATCTTATTTAATGTTCAATAAGAAGAAAATTGAGCTTGTTGCAAAAATTACAATTGGTCGTGATTATGCAAATGATATCGTTGTGGATAACAAACTTGCAAGCCGTCACCATGCTATGATTCAAAAAATCCGAGATGCTTATTTTATTAAAGATGAAGGCAGTACTAATGGAACTTTTGTTAATGATATTAGAATTCCTGCTGATAAATATATAAAACTAAATTCAGGTGATAAAATTACTATTGGAAATTCTAACTTGGTGATTTCATAATAATTGATGAAAGAAAACCGTTTGTTATTAGAAGTTTGTTTTGAAAATGAAATTCTACCTTCGCACGATTATTTGTTCTCTATTGTTGATAATGCGACAACTGTTCTAGAAAATGAAAAAAATATCTGGCGCCCGCTTTCTAAAGAAGGAATTCCCGGTGGCTTGGTCAATTTTTCAGATAATTTACCATTGATTATTGTTCCAGATTTGCATGCAAGAAATTATTTTATAAAACACATTCTGGATTATAAGATAAAATTTGCAAAAGAATTCTTGGATATTGGTGAAGACGTTTCTGTTTTAAATGCGTTGGAAAATAATTTGATTCGTATTGTTTTTGTTGGTGATATAGTTCACACAGAAAGGCGAACAATAAAGCGTTGGCAACAAGCTAGGGAAGAAATTAATAACAACAATTTTGACGGTCCTGCAATGACTGATGAAATGTGCGAATCGCTTTCAACTCTATCCACCGTGATGAACTTAAAGATTATGTTTCCCAAAAACATTCATATTCTAAAAGGAAATCATGAAAATATCTTGAACAAGACTTCTTGTGGTGATTTTGCTTTTAGAAAATATGCTGACGAAGGCAACATGGTGAATAAATTTATGCGTGAAAGATATGGGGACGATGTTCTGTATCTGATTTCTTGTTTTGAAAAAAGCCTTCCGTTGGTTTTTGCCTCCGGTAGAACGGTTGTTTCTCACGCAGAACCCAAGGATTATTTTACAAGGGAACAAATTATAAATGCCAGAATGGACGGATTTGTTGTTGAAGGTTTAACTTGGAGAAATAACGGTGCAGCTTTGGATGGTACGGCTTCTTTCATAATAAAAGAATTAATCAAGGATTTTGATGAATCGGAATGTGTGTATATTGCTGGACATCGACCTGTAACCGATAAATATAACCTTTTACAAAATGGCAGTTTTATTCAGATTCATAATCCTTCAAAAGAAAATGTAGCGTTTATTTATAATGATAGAAAATTCAATCCAGATATTGATATAAAAAGTGTAAGATAAGTTTACAAGGAAAAGAGTATGAGTGATGAATTTCCTCCTATGATAGGAAAGTATAAGGTTACTGGAATTATTGCAAAAGGTGGCATGGGCGTAGTTTACAAAGCTGTTCATCCATCCCTAAAAAGATATGTTGTTATAAAGAAGATGACGGCCAGGGGAAATTCCACTAATGCTGAAAGATTCAAAAAAGAAGCTCAAATCCTACTAGATTTACAAAGTCCTTATATTGTTCATTTATTCGATTATTTTACGGAAGCCGGTTTTAGATACATGGTTGAAGAACTTGTTGACGGAATGGCAATTGATAAGCTTTTGAAAAAACAACAGATACTTCCTCCTCAAATTGCAATGTTGCTTTTAAGAGATGCTTGTTGTGCTTTAAAATATGCTCATTCAAAAAATATTGTTCATCGCGATATAAAACCGGGGAATATTTTGATTTCAAAAAGAAGTGAAATCAAATTGGCAGATTTTGGAATTGCCAGTGATGAAAATGATAGTGAGATTACAAAAGATGGTGTTGCCCTTGGAACACCGTCATACATGCCTCCAGAACAATATGAAAACAGTGCTAATGTTGATAACCGTGCTGATATTTACGCCCTTGGAATAATGCTTTATGAGATGGTTACCGGAACAAAACCTTATCCAGGTACCTTTTCTAAAGAGACTTTGGCTATTATTAAAAAAGGAAAATACATAAAGCCTCAAAAAATTGATAAGTCAATTCCGCCTGTTATTTGTTCCCTGATTAAAAAGATGATTAAGCCGAAGGCAAAGAACAGGTTCCAGAATATTGATTCAGTGTTAAAAATCGCCAATAAATATTTGAATCATTATGATGTTCATGAAATCAGGCAGCAGCTTGCAAAATCTGTATTAACAGACAAACAATATAAATATCCGCCATTTGTTCAAAAGGACAAAGTTCAAATATTAATTAAGAAAATTGTAATCTCTTTAGTTGTCGTTCTAGCCTTGTTCTTTGGGGCTTTAAAAACAGGATTGATCCACCGTTATATTTTAAAACATTGGTATTCACCTGTTTCTGTTGAAATGGTCATGCCAAAATCTCTTTCCTCATCTTTGGATTTACCAGTTTTGTCGTTCTTTTTTGAAAATGATAATGATAAGATTCCAGAAGTGAAGGGGACAAGCCGCTCTTTTGCAATAAAAGGCAGCCGTTTCTACGAAAAGATATTTAATTTTTCAAAAAAAGAAGTTTCCCGTCCTGCAAGTTTAAATGAAACATACAATATGAGTGATGTATTCTTAAAAGATGGCGATTACAGAATAAAAGTTGTTGTCGGTCCATATATTTGGTGGAAGTCTTTTACTGTTAAAGGTGAACCACTGTTGATTGAATGTGATTTTCTAAAGAATATGAAACGTAATCTAAAAGTAAGGCCAAAATCTTATGATAGTGAAACTGGAGATGAAATAACTCAATCTTCAACTTTTGAAGTGAACTACAAGAATTCGTGGATTCCGTTGGAAAATGTTCCGCCAGAAGATTTTATCTCAGGAACAGTGTGGAAGATACGTATAAAGGCTGACGGATATCAAGAAGAAAACTTCTCGTTGTTGATAAATTGGTATCAAGACGAATTATTTATTTCAAGTGAATTAAAAAGATTGATTGACGATAACTAAAAAACATTATTATATTTTAGTTATGGCAGAAAAAGATAAAGATAATTCACAAGATGAAAATATAAATATTGATGAAGTTGAATCTATAAAAGATGAAGTTTTAACTGATGTCAAAAAAGAAAAAGAAAACAACGGAGTATTAGTTACAACCGACCAAATTCTTCCAAACAAGTTGGTTATAATTCCTTTACAAGGTAGACCTATATTCCCAGGTATTTTTACACCGCTCATGGTTACTACAACTGATGATTCAAAAGTTGTTGAAGAAACCTACAGTAAAGATGGATTTGTTGGAATCTGTATGCTGAAAAATGAAAGCGAGAATCCAACAATTTCAGATTTATACGAGATTGGAACTGCGGCAAGGATTATAAAAAAAGTTAATTTACCTGACGGTGGAATCAATATTTTTATTTCCACAATAAAGCGTTTTAAAATAAGGAAGACTCTTCACAAGACCGGTCCCATCATCGCGGCTGTAGAATATCTTGAAGAAGAAGAAAACAATACATTTGAAGTTAAGGCACTTACGAGGGCGTTAATCAGTGAGATGAAGGAAGTTTCTGAGAACAATCCTCTTTTCTCTGAAGAAATGCGCCTAAACATGGTGAACATTGATAATCCTGGAAAAATCGCTGACTTTATTACTTCAATTCTTAATATTGATAAAGAAAATCAACAGAAAATCCTTGAGATGCTGAATGTAAGGCAGCGAATGGAACAAGTTCTTGTTTATATTAAAAAAGAGCAGGAATTATTACGTGTTCAAAAGAAGATTCAAACTGAAATCAATAACCGTGTGGAAAAAAATCAACGTGAATACTTTTTACGTGAAGAATTAAAATCCATTCAAGAAGAACTTGGAACAAAAGAAGACGGAACTGCATCCGATTATCAAAAATTCAAAGCTAAGATTGATGAATTTAAATTTGAAGGTGAAATCAAGGAATCTGTAGAAAGCGAACTAGAAAAATTCCATCTTATGGATCCGAATTCTCCAGAATATACCGGTTCAAGAAACTTCTTGGAATTGGTTACTCAGCTTCCATGGAAAGTTCAAACTGATGAAAAGTTTGATTTGAATAATGCAAAAAAGATTCTAGAAAAAGACCACTTTGGTTTGGAAGATGTAAAGAAAAGAATATTGGAATATCTGGCTGTTAGAAAGATGAAGAATGACAGCAAGGGTTCAATCCTTTTGTTGGTTGGTCCTCCGGGTGTTGGTAAGACTAGTGTTGGAAAATCAATTGCAAATGCTATGAACAAACCTTTCTACAGGTTTTCTGTTGGTGGCATGAGGGATGAGGCGGAAATAAAAGGACATAGACGAACATACATCGGTTCAATGCCTGGAAAAATAATTCAAGGACTCAAAATTACAAAGACAAAATCTCCTGTATTTATGATTGATGAAATTGATAAAATGGGCGACAGTCATAATGGAGATCCGGCTAGTGCTTTACTTGAAGTTTTGGATCCAGAGCAAAATGTTGCATTCAGAGATAATTATTTGGATTTACCTTTTGATGTTTCAAACGTTTTCTTCATTCTAACTGCTAATACTCTTGATTCAATTCCTTCTCCTTTGTTGGACAGGGCGGAAATTATTCAGCTTTCTGGCTATATTGACCAAGAGAAACTTGAGATCGCAAAAAAATATCTTATTCCAAAGAACCTTGTTAAAAATGGTTTAAAAAAGAATCAAGTTGTTTTTACAAAGAGCGCTCTACAAACTATTGCAGAAGAATATGCGCGTGAATCTGGTGTGCGTAATTATGAAAAGAATATTGATAAAATAAACAGAAAGATTGTTACAGAATTAATCACCGAATCAGAGTTGAACAATGATAAAGAGGTTCTGGAAAAGAAATTTGTTATAAATGATACAGATTTGGATAAATATTTGGGCAAGCCTGTTTTTGATGAAAGCGAAATTAAAAAAGCTGACATTCCTGGAACAACAATTGGACTCGCTTGGACCAGCATGGGTGGAGACACTTTGATGTTGGAGGCTTCAACTTTCCCTGGTAAAGAAGGACTTATTCTTACGGGACAGATGGGCGATGTCATGAAGGAATCAAGCAGAATTGCCTTTAACTGGGCAAGAAAATATGCCGTTGAAAACAAGATGAAGAAACCTGAATGGTTTGAAAAAAACACAGTTCATCTGCACATTCCAGAAGGAGCCACTCCAAAAGATGGTCCTAGTGCCGGTATTACAATGGTGACGACTTTTATTTCATTATTCAAAAATAAGGTTATTAAAAGAAATCTTGCTATGACTGGTGAAGTTTCATTAAAAGGAAAGGTTCTTCCAATTGGTGGATTAAGGGAGAAAACTGTAGCTGCAAAAAGAAACAAAATTAAGACAATAATTATTCCTTTTGCAAACAAGCGTGATTTGGATGAAATTCCGGAAAATGTAAAAACTGGAATAACATTTATTCCAGTTTCCAACGTTGAAGAAGTTCTTGCTGTTGCGTTTGGTAAATAAACTATAGAATACCAATCTTTATGAGCCAGTCTTTCATTGTTTCATTCCAATGGAAGGTTTTCATAAAATCATTATCAAGCATTCCAAATCCGTGTTTTCCCCATTCATAAAGGTGCAATTCACAGTTTGGAATGTTTTTATTTTGTAGGGCTTCATATAAACGGATGCTGTTTTCATACATTACAACATCATCATCTTTTGCAACAACAATATAAGTTGGCGGCATAGAAGAAGGCACGTTCAATTCCAGAGAAAATTCATCACATAGTTCTTGTGAAGGATTTTTACCCAGAAGGCTCTTCCTTGACCATTTGTGTGAAATATCTTCCTGCATAGAAACAACAGGATAAATTGGCATTACAAAATCTGGACGCAGGCTGACGTCAGTTTTTATTCCAAGTTTTTCAAGTTCATTATGAGATTCGCTGAATTCTCCAGACATTGCAACAAGGTGACCGCCTGCAGAAAATCCAATGACACCCACTTTGTTCGCATCAATATCATATTCCTTAGCATTTTCTCTAATTAATTGAATCGCTCTTTGAATATCTTGAAGCATGGCCGGATGGTTGTAACCACTTTCGTTTGTTCTGTATTTTAGTACAAAGGCGTCAACACCAATGGATGAAAACCATTTGGCAGAAGTGTTACCTTCGTTATAAAGTCCCAGATGATGATAGCTTCCACCTGGGCAGATAATTACAGCTACGTGTTTTGATTCGGCTGTCGGTTTGTGGTGGAACATAACCGAAGGTTCATTCTTCATTTCTTTAATGGATTTCCAAATGTAGATTGTGTTATCTTGTGCAAAAGCAGAAAACGAAATTAAAGATAGAACTAATAAAATTAAATAATGTTTTTTTGTGAAAAGACTCATTTTTTAAGTTTAAATTAACAGAATGAATGAGTCAATATAAAGATTAGAATTTAAGTTTTATAAATTGAACAAAATCAGATTCTGTCAGCGGTCTTGAATAATAATCGCCTTGTGCATAATCACAATTCAATTCCCTCAAAATTTCATCTTGAGTCTGGGTGTTAATGTCCGTAAAAACAGATCTCTTTTTTAAATTCCTGCATTCATCCAAAAAGTATTGAATAAACTTGAGTGAAGATTTATCAAAATCTGGCGATTCAAATATTTTAATAAATTGATTGTCAAACTTTACAACGTCAATTTGTTTTGAGTGAAGAATTTTTAGTGAGAAATTATTTGAGTTGGCAACACTGACTTGAATATTCAATTTTTGGAAGAAATCAATCAACTCATTGCTTTTTGTTTGAGTTGTGGTGATTTGTTCTGGTAATTCAACTTCAAGCAATTCCGGCATGATTGAAAATTGTGATAACAATGAAGAAAATGAATTCATAAATTCTTCAGGATTCAAATGTAGTTTTGATACACTGAAAGAGATTGGCACTACAGATGAATTTGATGAAATTTGATTTTGAAGGAATGTGAATATCTTTTTGTAAACATAAAAATCAAGATTGTTGATGAAGCCGTTTCTTTCAAAAATAGGAATGAATCTATCTTCGTTCAGAATTCCAAGTTTAGAATCCTTCCATTTGATTATTGCTTTTGCACCGACAATTTTATCAGCTTGAATATCCATAATCGGCTGGTACATTACAAAGAAATCACCATTTTCCAAAGCTTGGTACATATGATTTTCGATATAGCGTTCTTCTTTTATTTTATCAATCAAATCCGAAGAATAAACTCCGTATTGGCTGGAAGCGTTTTCTTCAAGCATACTTTTTGCAAATGAGGCTTGTCCCATCAAATCTTTAATTGAAATCTGGTTATAATCGATGGTTGGTTTTAAAAAAGCTATTCCAAATTTTGGTAAGAAGGCAATTTCATAATTACTTATTTCTTTATTTAGATTTTCCAAATGAGCTAAAAATGCTTCTTTAGCTCTGTGAACACTTGATATCCTAATCATTATGTAGAAATGGTCTGAATAACCTCTAGAAACAATCCCTTTAAAATCTCTAATTGATTCTTGTAATAATTTACTGTAATAAATGATTAATTCATCGGCTTTATTATTTCCATAAGTTTGATTTATATATTTGAAGTTTTTGATGTCTGATTCAATGAACATGAATTTGTCTTTAGGTGAATGTTTAATGATCTTGTCAGCTTCTTTTTCAAATTTCTGCCTTGTCCACAAATTTGTGAGCGAATCATAAATAGTTTCAACATGCTCCCTGTAGTTCAAGGAATTAAAAACAATTAGTTCTGTAATTGATAAGATAATTATGGCAATCAAAGTGATGGACAACAAGATGAGTCTGAATGATTTTTGTTCTTGGTAAATTGTTCTTACTTGTTCTTCTGGAATTGAAACTCCAACCAGCCATGAAGTTTTTTCTACCATGCAAAGTGTGATATCAACTATTTCTTTATCTGTACTTTCAGACCTATAAAAACCTTGACCTTTTAAAGCGAGGTTTTCTGATGAAAAACTTATATATTTTGGATTTTCAGGAGTGTAGGATTTCATAAAATAAGTTTCATCCGGATGAATGATAAATCTTCCTTTTCTATCGATTAAAAAAACTCTGGCAAACTCATTTAATTCTATTGTAGAAAAGAATTGTTGTAATGAAGAAAGTGTGACAGAGGCAGAAATCAGACCCTTAATTTGGTGAAGAGAATCATAAATAGGTTTGGAAACGTGAATTATCATCATTCCTGTTGTTTTTGAAATAACAGGGTCGTCAATATCCAGCTTCTTCCCGTTATTGATTATTGCATTAAAATAATCCCTGTCAGAAATATTTGTTGTAAGTCCGTTGTCAACATAAGCATTTCCATTTATATCAGCATAAAAAAGATTTAAAAAATAATCTGGTTTTTTATTAACTCTTTCAATTAACCATTTTTGAATGTCTTCACTTGAGGCTCATCAATAAAGAAATTCAAGCCAGAAATATATTCGTTCAATCTGCATTTAATTGACTGGGAATAACCTTCTGCAATATTAGAACAGCTTGTTTCATATAAATCTTTAGTTTGTTTTTTTACTTTATTAAGAATTCCATTTGTAAGGACACTGTCTATGATAATTATTACTACAGCTATGAATAGGGTAGAAATGATTTTTACAATATTTTGGTTTAATACAATTTTTTTCATTTTAATAAATTTTATTATATCACAAAATTATATGAATTATTATTTTTTCTATAATATCTTGCAGAAAAAGCTTCATTTCGACATACTACCACTATCTTTTTATTTGGGAGTGAATATTTATGAGTTCAAATTTTCCATTAACAGAAGATGAATTATCAGCATTGATAAAAAATCATCCTACCCCTTTCTATTTATATGATGAAAAAGCCATTCGTGAAAATATGAAGAAGTTTACAAAGGCATTTTCTATTTTTCCATCTTTTAGAGAGAATTACGCTGTAAAAGCTTGTCCAAATCCATATATCTTAAAAATCTTAAAATCTGAAGGTTGCGGAGCTGACTGTTCAAGCCTTCCAGAACTCATACTTTCTGATATGACTGGAATAAAAGGTGAAAATGTAATTTTTACATCGAATGAAACTCCTTCTGCAGAATATGTTTATGCCTACGAAAAAGGAAACATCATCAATTTGGATGATATAACTCATATAGAATATTTAAAAAACGCACTTGGTGGAAAACTACCAAAAACTATTTGTTTTAGATATAATCCAGGTTCTGCAAAACAAGGTTGTAATGCAATCATTGGAAAACCAGAAGAAGCAAAATTTGGTTTAACACGAGAACAGATTCTTCAAGCTTATTCAATTTGCAAGGCTGAAGGTGTTGAACATTTTGGACTTCACACAATGGTTGCTTCAAATGAATTGAATCCTGATTTCTTTACAGATACAGCAAAGCTGCTTTTTGATTTGTGTGTTGAAATAAAAGAGAAATGCGGTGTTAGAATTGAATTTGTAGATTTGGGCGGCGGACTTGGAATTCCTTATAGAGAAGACCAAAAAGCTGTTGATTATGATTATGTTGCAAAGCAGATCAGAGCCAAATATGATGAAATCATCGTGCCTGCCGGTTTGGATCCTCTTGCAATTTATTGGGAATGCGGAAGACCGATTACAGGTCCGTACGGATGGTTGGTTACAACGGCTATTCATGAAAAACACATCTACAGAGATTATATTGCTGTAGATGCCTGTATGGCAGATTTGATGAGGCCTGGAATGTATGGAGCTTATCACGAAGTTACAGTCAGCGGCAAAGAGAATGCGCCAAAAACAGAAGTGTACGACGTTGTTGGAAGTTTGTGTGAAAATTGCGATAAATTTGCAGTTCAAAGAAAACTTCCTAAAATTGACATGGGTGATATAGTTATTATTCATGATGCAGGCGCTCATGCAAGGGCGATGGGCTTCAACTACAATGGCAAGCTCAGATGCGGTGAAATCTTAATGCGTAGTGATAAATCTTTTGTTGAAATCAGAAGAAAAGAAACTATTGACGATTTATTCGCCACAATGGACTTAACAAAAGTAAAAGATTTTGAATAACATACAGTTTTTTGTCAGAAAAATTTAGGTAAAAGAGTGCTACAAATTAAGTAAAAAAGTGCTTGTTTTGACTAAATAATTTGACAAATATATTTATATCAATTAGATTTAAATGGACTTAAGATTTTTAAGTCCATTTTTTTTGACTTTCATGAGGTAAAAGATGAAATATGGTTATTTTGATGACGAAGCAAAAGAATACGTCATCACTCGTCCGGATACACCGACAAGTTGGAGTAATTATCTAGGTTCTACAGTTTATGGAGCTGTAATTACAAACAATGCTGGCGGTTATGGTTTTTATAAATCTGGAGCTCAAGGACGATTTATGCGTCTTAGATTCAATTCTGTACCAATGGATCAACCAGGAAGATACTTCTATTTAAGAGATAGCGAAAGTGGTGATTACTGGTCAACTTCATGGCAACCTGTAGGAAAATCACTTGATAATTATAAAAGTGAATGTAGACACGGTACAGCTTATACAAAAATTACTTCAGAATATGAAGGAATTAAAACAGAAACTAAATATTATGTTCCTCTTGGACAAAACTTTGAATATTGGCGTCTAAAGGTAACAAATACAACAAGTAAAGTTAGAAAACTTCGTGCTTTTTCATATTGTGAATTCACAAATCAATGGAATACAACACAAGATCAAGTAAATCTTCAGTATTCTTTATTCATTGTAAAAGGTGAAAAAGTTAGCGACAGCATGCTTCGTTACTCAATTCAAGACAACTTGTATATTCAGCATCCAGAATCAGAAGTTGGTGGTGGCTACATGAGTGAATGGGTTGCCCTAGTTGGTTCACCAATGACAGGTTACGATACAAGCAGGGAAGCTTTTATTGGAACTTACGGCAGTTATAAAGAGCCAAAAGCTGTAATTGAAGGAAAATGCTCAAATTCAGATGCTTATGGTGACAACGCTTGTGGTTCTGTTCAGACAGACTTGGAATTACAACCAAATGAAACAAAAGAAATCATGTTGATGGTTGGAATTGACGAGGCAACAACTGTTGGAGCTAAAATTGTAAAAGAATTCGGAAACTTCAAACGTGCAGATGAAGAATTTACAAAGCTTGTAGATAATTGGCATGCAAAATTAGGTTCATTCTCAACTATCACTCCAGATGAAGATATAAACCATACTGTAAATGTTTGGGGCTTGTACAACTGTTTGATTACATTTGCTTGGAGCCGTGCTGCGTCTTTGGTTTATAACGGCGAGCGTGATGGACTTGGTTATAGAGATTCAGTTCAAGATATCCTTGGTGTTTCAGCTGCAATTCCAGAAGAAGCCGAAGCAAGACTTGTTAGAATGATTAGCGGCCAGTGCCAAAACGGTGGTGCTGTTCCTGTAATTTCAAAAGATTTTAACGCCGGTCATGAAAAAGCTCCAAAGCCAGAAGAATTCCGTTCTGATGATTGTGAATGGTTCTTTAATGCTGTTCCTTGTTTTGTTGCAGAAACTGGAAAATTTGACTTCTACAACAAAGTTGTTCCTTATGCAGATGGTGGTGAAGCTACAGTTTTCGGTCACCTGAAACAAGCTCTTTTGTTCAATTTGGAAAGAATGGGCGCAGACGGACTTCCTTGTGGACTTTTGGCAGACTGGAATGATTGTTTGAAGCTTGGTTACCATGGAGAATCTTTATTTGTAGCTTTCCAGCTTAGATTAGGCTTAACAACTTATGCAGACATAGCGACAAGGTTGGGCAAAGCTGATGAAGCAAAATGGGCTATAGCTCAAAGAGATGATCTTGATAAAAAAATTTTGAAAGCATTCAAACAAAAGTTTATCTACTCTCAAATTCCTTTATTATTTGAGGAA
>CAYFND010000029.1:19007-19223 GCA_964344405.1 uncultured Treponema sp.
TCAAAGAGATGATCTTGATAAAAATATTCAGAAAAAATGTTGGGACGGAAAATGGTTCATTTGGGCTGTTGGTGAAGACGGAACTGTTTACGGAACAAAATCTATAGAAGAAGGACAGATTTACTTCAACACTCAAGTTTGGGCTGTAATGTCTTCTGGTGGAACTCCAGAACAGATGAAGCTTTGTATGGAATCTGTAAAAGAAAAACTTGCAAC
>CAYFND010000030.1:0-6226 GCA_964344405.1 uncultured Treponema sp.
TGGGGAATTATTGCAGAAACAATGCTTGGCAACGGTGATAGGGCTTACGAATATTGTAAAGCCGCTCTTCCTGCCGCATACAATGATAAGGCTGAAGTAAGACAGAGCGAACCTTATGTTCAAGGTCAGACTACTTATTCTACATATTCAAAACGTCCTGGAAATACAAGAACTTCTTGGCTTTCTGGAGCTGCAACATGGTCATATTACTCAATCACTCAATATATGCTTGGAATCAGACCTCAATATGACGGTTTGTTGATTGATCCTTGTGTAAAACATGATTGGGATGGATTTAAAGTTAGCAGAAGATGGAGAGGTATGAATCTTTCTATTGAAGTTAAAAATCCTAGCCATGTAAACAAAGGTGTTGAATACATTGAAGTTGATGGAAAAAGAATTGATGCTTGCTACATTCCTCTAGAAATGTTAAAAGACGGTTCTGTAATTGTTGCCTACATGGGTAAAGATGCAAAAACTTCACCTTGTGAACGTGTTTAATTCTTTAGCTTGTTAAAAAAAAAAGAGGTGCTGATTTTATCAACACCTCTTTTTTTATGCTCACACAAAATTATGATTTATTTTTATTATGAAAGTCAATTTTTTGTTCGTACATGATTTTATCAACAATATTAACAGTTTGATCCAAAGTGAGTTCTGTTGATGGTTCAAATAATTTACTTCCAATACTGATTGTAAGTGTATAAGGAAGAGACATTATCTTTGTACTTTCATTTAAATTGTTTAGAACTTTATTCTTAAAATCAATTTCGTCACTTTCAGTTCCTGTTCCTATTACAAAGTATTCATCCCCGCCGTAACGAACTCCAATCCAATTCTTATTTAATGATTTTTTTATTGCTTCCGCTACTGTCTTTATTGCTAAATCACCATGAAGATGCCCGAATTTATCATTAATTATCTTCATGTTGTTAATATCCATAAAGAAAATCAAGGATGGAATGTTGTTTTTATTATTATCTTGAAATAATCTTGCCGCTGAATCTGAATATCCGTTTCTGTTAAGTAGCCCGGTCAATTCATCCTTTCTATAAATATTTAGCAACTCGTCATTCATTTTCTTGTAGATGAAGCGTTGTGTTGTTTTTTCTATATTGTTATTAAGTAGTTTTGTCCAGAAATAACCGTTTCTCTCATAAATTAATTTCAAACAATCTTTATTTACAAAATATCCATAAGTGTTGTCATCGTAATGAATTGGAAAAAACAGGTATGTTGAAGGTTTGTCTGATTCTAATGATTTAGGAATTAAATTTCTTATACTAACTTTCTCATCCGGGCAAATTTGATTATCTTTGATATTAATTACAGTTTGCATCTCTTCGTTATAATCTATTGAAATATTTTGAATTTTAGAAACATTAATATAATCGTGGTTGAAGTTGTCTTTTAGAATAAAACTACAGGTAGAACCTTCAATTTCATTATTTGATGCAAAGTGTTTCTTCAATCGATTCCATAAGGAAATAAAGTCATTTTCGTAAATAAATATATTTTCAATCCTATTAAGCTGCGTGGTAAAAGTAATGGCTTCTCTTTTATTGTAAGAATTGAAAATACAGTAATTTCTCTGTTCTTTTGTAAAACTCTTTTTGCAACCGCAACTACACCTGTAAATTGGTTTTGTTGGGATTACACAATCGTTTGGAGTCTTCTTTGTGTTCCAAATATCAATCATTTCCTTCATGGCTCTTTCACCAAGTTTTCCCCATGAACGATTTACTGTAGTTATTGAAGGATAGAAAAATCTGGATTGGTCGATATTATCAAATCCAACAATTTTAACATCTTGTGGAATACGGATATTCAGCTGGGAGGCAATTGTAATACAAGCCGTGGCACTTTCATCATTAATACAAACTACGGCTTCTGGAAGATTGTTTTTATCAGCAAATAAGCTTTGCGCTTTAAGATATGCAAAATCATAACTGTAATTTCCGTCAGTAATTATCCATTCATCAATAAACGGAATATTGTTTTGCTGCAGAACATCACAAAAAGCTTTGTATCTTTCATTACTTTCAGAATTATTTAAAGGTCCACCAATGTATGCAAACCTACGTATTTTATGCTTTTTCACCAAATGTGATACTAATTCATAAGTTCCAGAATAATTATCTGTGCCTAAAAATGGAATACCGTCTATATGATATTCAAGTGAAAGTACCGGTGTTTTTGATTTAAGGATTCTGTCTCGTTCTCTAAAAACTATATGATGAGAATTGAATGAGTTGGCAAGTATAAGAACACCGTCAAAATCTTCATAATGAGGGAGAGCGAAAATTTGGAATTCACCAAGATTTTTATTTTTAAAATCTCCATAAACTCCATAATTCATAAAAACAAAAATATCAACATTATTTGCTTCTGCAATAGGTTTAATCCCTTCGATTACATTTAAAACGTATTCAGCTGACCAACCGCCACATAACAAGGCTATCTTTCTCTTCATATTTATATAATATATCTGAATGACGATAATTCAAAACAATTTTAAAAAAAAGCTGTTTTATTTCAGAATAAAACAGCTTTTTAATACTAATCTTTCATACTTTTGAACTTGTCAAATTCAGCAAGCATTTCTGGATTTTTGTTTTTATCGCAAAGACTTACAACAATTGTTACAACCAAACAAATGATGAAGGCTGGAAGAATTTCGTAAACATCAAAAATGCCGCCTTGCAACTTGTTCCAAATTACAACAGTAAGTCCGCCTGTAATTAAGCCTGCAATAGCACCTTTGTTTGTTGTTCCTTTCCAGAACAAAGCTAATAAAATTAGAGGTCCGAATGTAGCACCAAATCCTGCCCAAGCATAACTAACCAAGCCAAAAATTGAACTGTTTTGATCCAACGCGATGATGAATGCGATAGCTGCAATTACAAATACAGTAATTCTACTAACGTTTAAAACTTCTTTTTCAGAAGCGTTCTTCTTTAACAAACCTTTGTATAAATCTCTACTGAAAGCAGAAGATGCAACTAAAAGCTGGCTGTCGGCTGTACTCATAGCGGCAGCAAGAATGGCACACAAACAAATACCGGCAAAGAAAGCAGGGAACATTTGAATTATTGATGCGCTAAATACTGTTTCTGCCATTGAAGTTGATTCTGCAGTCCATAAAGTGATTCCTTTTTCATACAAATAAGCTGATCCAAAAGAACCAACAACTAAAGAACCAAAGAATGCAATTACAATCCAAACTGTTGCAATTCTTCTTGATAATTTAACTTCAGTATTGGATCTTAATCCCATGAATCTAACTAAAATATGAGGCATACCAAAATAACCAAGTCCCCAAGCTAAAGCGGAGATGATTGACATAATTCCGTAGTTTTGATTTTTCGCAAATCCGTCTTTCATAGCTTGTCCAAATTCACCGTTCAATGCTTTTGCACCGAATGTAGTAACTTTTTCCATAGCTTGAACAGGTCCGCCTAAAACAACAAGCATTACAACACCGGCAATAATCAAAGCTATAAACATTAATGTTCCTTGAACAAAGTCTGTAGCACAAACAGCAAGGTATCCGCCAAGAATTGTATAAAGAAGGATAACAATCAAACCAATTACTAATCCAGCATAATAAGGAAGTCCAAATACAGAGTTGAACAATTTTGCACAAGCAACAAAACCAGAGGCAACATAAATTGTAAAGAATAATAAATTGAAGATTACTGAAATTGTTGAAAGAACATGAGTTTTATCATGGAATCTGTTTGTAAGGAATTCTGGAATTGTAATTGAATCACCAAATGAAATTGTACATTTTCTAAGAGGTTTTGCTACAATCAACCAGTTCAAGTAAGTTCCAACTGTTAAACCGATAGCAGTCCAAAAAGCTTCTTTCATTCCACCAAGGTAAGCAAGACCAGGAAGTCCCATCAAAAGCCATCCAGACATATCTGAAGCTTCTGCACTTAATGCAGTCATCCAAGGACCGACTTTTCTTCCTCCAAGGAAGAAATCTCCAGAAGAATTGTTTTTCTTCATGTAACGGAATCCAACAAAAACCATAAAAGATAAATAAAGGATAAAAGCAATAATGTATGCAATCAATTGTGATGACATAGAATCTCCTTATTCGAGCAGAATATGCTCAAGAATTTAATTAGAATAAAAAATTTAAGTAGCATTTTATCAATTCTGAGAAAAAAAGTCATTTAAAGTTTTCAATATATAATAAAATAATTTATAGACTTATAAAAAAAACATGATTATATTATTTAAGTGAATGGATTATGAATCAATTTTGTGATTTTTATACATTTGAATATCAACTAGGGGAATTGTAATGGCAGATTGTAATAAGGAATGTGATGGCTGTAACAAAGATTGTAAAGACAGAGATTTGCATGTAAGCCTTCATAAAGGTAGTTCTGTAAAGAAAGTTATTGGTATTGTAAGTGGAAAAGGTGGAGTTGGAAAATCTCTTGTAACAAGTCTACTTGCAAGCAAGGTGAATAAAGATGGATTCAAGACAGCAATTCTGGATGCTGATATTACAGGTCCTTCAATTCCTGAAAGTTTTGGTTGTGGCAAAGAAAGAGCAACAGCTATAGAAGGTGAGGAGGCATTAAGTCCTGTTGTAACAGACAGTGGAATCCAGCTTATGTCTATGAATTTCCTTCTTCAAAATGAAACAGACCCTGTAATTTGGCGTGGTCCTGTAATTGCCGGAGCTGTTAAACAGTTCTGGACGGATGTTGTTTGGAAAGATGTTGATTTTATGTTTGTGGATATGCCGCCGGGAACTGGCGATGTTGTGAACATGCACCCCAAGGCGAAGCCCTGTCTGTTTCTTCACCTCAGCAGTTGGTTCGTGTAATTGTAGAAAAAGCTGTGAACATGGCGAATATGATGAAAATCCCAATCCTGGGCTTGGTTGAAAACATGAGTTATGTTCGTTGTCCTGATTGTGGAAAGGAAATCACTGTTTTTGGAAAAAGCAACATCGATGCAATTGCTTCTGATTTCAACCTTCCAGTTCTTGCACGAATTCCGATGGAGGAATCAACTTCAACAGCTGTAGATGCCGGCGATATTGAAAGTGTTCAATGTGAATACCTTGATGAAGCTGTATCTAAGATAGAAAAACTTCTATAGAAAATAAAATTTTTAGAATCAAAAATATAAGAAACACCTTCATCGTGAAAATCAGTTTACGACGGAGGTGTTTTTTTTGTGTAAAAGATTAGTTTAATATTGTATAATGTAACTATGACTAGTAACGAAATTCAGAATGAAGAAACTGTTTCAACAGAAAGAACAAATCAGACAATTGATGAATTATGCCACATTTTGTCAGAAATCAAAGATGAAAAATTAATTCGTGATTTTTTTGATTGCCTTTTTTCGAGCGCAGAACTAAAAGACTTTGCAAACAGATGGCTCTTGGTAAAAGAAATTGACAAGGGAACAACTCAAAGAGAGATAGCTAAGGAATTCAAGATGTCGCTTTGCAAAATTACACGTGGCTCGAAAGAATTGAACAAACCTGACAGTGCGTTCAGAAAGATATTGACTGAATTCGGAACAAAATAAATGATTTCTACAAGCAAACTTTTCTTTTATCAAAAACCTAATACATGGGAAGAATACCTTCCTTTGGGGAACGGTCGCCTTGGTGTTATGTTGAAGGCAGACCCTTGCAATGAATCTTTACAACTAAATGAAGAAAATATTTGGTCCGGCGGTCCACAGGATAGGATTAATCCAGATACAATTAAATATCTACCAGAAATTAAAAGGCTTGTAAAAGAAGGCAGGATTCAATCTGCCCAAGAGCTCATTTTTGAAACGATGTCTGGAACAAGTTTTAATGAGCGTGTTTATCAGACGGCTGGAAATTTTAATGTTGACTTCTTTTCTTCAGGAAACTACGGAATAAAAGGTCCAATGCCTTCTCATGAGGCTGAATCTGAAATGAACAAATCTTACGAAAGTACTTTGGATGTTGATAAAGCTGTAGCTACAGTGAAATACACAAACAACGAAGGTGTTGAATTCACAAGGACATCTTGGGTTTCTTCTACAAAAGATATGATTTTCATGTATGTTGCTTCATCAAAAAAAGAATCGATTGATTTCCGGGGCGGATTTGACAGAGGCATTTGGGCGGACAAGATTTATTCAGAAGATGATTTTATTTTCTTGGAAGATTCACATGGAATCCCTTTTTGCAACGGTTGCGGAGTTATTGCCA
>CAYFND010000030.1:6236-18358 GCA_964344405.1 uncultured Treponema sp.
CGGAGAGGTTTCTACAAAAGGTGTTTTTGTAACAGGAAAGAATTGCTCAGAAGTCCTCTTTTTTATTGATGTTCAATCCTTTCAGTCAGAAAAAACTATTTCCGCGCAAGAATATGACGATTCAATCAAGAATAATTATTGGACTGACCTTTGTAAAAAAAGACTTGCTGATTTTAGAAACAGCTTCAACTCCCAGAATGAATCTTTAGAAGAATTTGTTCAGAATAATTTACATGAACATATTAAAAGTTATCAATCTTTATATAAAAGTAGCTCGCTGTCATTCAGTCAAACTGATGAACCCCAGATTCCAACTCCAGAATTACTAAAAAAAGCTTCCACTCAAAATACAGACCTTGTTTCGTTGTATTACAATTTTTCAAAATACCTGTTGATTTCTTCAAGTGAGAAACCCGGAAAGCTGCCTGCGACACTTCAAGGAATCTGGAACAACTATATGGATCCGCCTTGGGGCAGCAAATATACAATAAACATCAACCTGGAGATGAACTATTGGGCGTCAAATATGTGCGGACTTTCAGAAACAGAACTTCCTGTATTCAGTTTGTTAGAAAAAGCCTATGAGAACGGTAAGGCTGTTGCACAAAAAATGTACGGGTGCCGGGGTTATGTAATTCATCACAATTTGGACGTTTGGGGTGATTGCGCCCCTCAAGATTGCTGGCTTCCTGGAACTTATTGGGTTTTGGGAGGAGCGTGGCTTTCAACTCATATTTGGGAGCATTACACTTACACTTTGGACAAACAGTTCTTGTCTAGATATTATTATCTTTTACATGAAGCCTGCCGTTTTTTTGTTGACTTCCTTGATGAAAGTGACTTGCTCGGTCCGGATGGCAAACCTTATCTTGTTTTAAATCCATCGGTTTCACCGGAAAACACATATATTTCAAAAATCGGCCAGATCGGTGCTATTTGTGAAGGTTCGGAAATGGACAATATGATTCTTGAACATCTATTCAAAAGCTGCATCTCTTCTGCAAAGATTCTACCTTCAATTAGTGATAAAGACGGAAACAAATATGATAAAGCCGAAATTTCTCAATTTGAACAGATTTTATCCCATATAAAGCCGCCGACACTAAATAAAGACGGTTCATTAATGGAATGGAATGAAGAAGTGAGCGAAGTTGAACCCGGACATAGGCACGTTTCCCACTTATATGGACTTTTTCCCGGCCACACAATTACTCCGGAACAAAATCCAGATTTAGTAGTTGCGGCCAATAAAACTCTAGAAAAACGTCTGAAAAATGGTGGAGGACATACCGGATGGAGCCAGTCTTGGATAATAAACTTCAGGGCGTCGTTGTATCAAGGCAATCTTGCTGCAGAAGGAATAGAAAAATTATTCACCCATTCAACGCTGCCAAACCTTCTGGATAATCATCCTCCTTTTCAAATTGACGGAAACTTTGGAACTCTGGCAGGAATCAGCAGGATGATAGTTCAATCTGATTATTGTGATGAAACTGACGAGAACGTAGAAATCAATCTAAAGCTTCTTCCGTCATTACCAGATTTTTCTTCTTGGCAGAATGGCGAAGTTCAAGATTTTAGGATAAAGGGAAACTTGAAAGTTGATATGAAATGGGCGGATGGAATCCCTGTTTCTGTAAAAATCAAACCTTGTTCCAATTCTACAAAAAAAGTGAAGGTGAATGTCTTTATCGGTGGAAATGAACAAAAAAGAAAGATAAATAACGGAATGTGCGTATTTAATAGGACTGAATTCGTTTTCTAACTGATTAATGCTATTGTCAAAAGTATTTATTTTTGTTAATATAACTATCACGTGTATGGTTTTGAGCTTTGATTTATTTAATCCCCGTTTTATAAATTAAAAATCTTTCACACACTAGCCCGTAGTAGATGGAGATTGTTTCCTAAATCCGCTATGTTCGGACGTTCAAAACGAATTCTTATAATAGAGGTATTATATGTACGCAACTATTGAGTTTAAGGGCAGACAGTACAAAGCCGAAAAAGGTGTTGTCCTTACAGTAGATAAGCTTGATGCTGAAAACGGTTCTAAAATTGATATTGATACAGTTCTTTTAGTTAGTGACGGAGATAAAATCAATGTTGGAACACCTTATGTAAAAGGTGCTAAAGTTCAGGTTGTAGTTGAAGAATCATTTAGAGATAAAAAGGTTCTTGTATTCAAATACAAATCAAAGAAAGATTATCATCGTTTTATTGGTCACAGACAGCAGTATACAAAAGTACGTGTTGAAGACATTACTCTTGCATAATTAATATAGGTTTTAATAGGAGCTTATTATGGGAAGAACTAGAGGTGGAAGCGGTGCTAAAAACGGCCGTGATGCCAATCCAAAAAATTTGGGTGTAAAAAGATATGGTGGTGAATTTGTAACAGCAGGTTCTATTATTGTTAAACAACGTGGAACAAAATTTTACCCAGGTGATAATGTACAGAAAGCTGGTGATGACAGTCTTTTTGCTACAGCTGACGGAAAAGTAGTTTATGGTGAAAGAATGAACCATAAAATAATTTCTGTTACACCAGTTGAAGCATAAGTTATTTTTTGCTATATGATGACGCCCGGTTACATTATTTTGTGCCGGGCTTTTTTTTTAAGAAATAAAATTAGTTAATAATTTTGGATATATAAAGATGATAAATTTTGCAGATGAAGCATTGATTGAAGTTCGTTCTGGTAACGGTGGAAATGGTTGTGTTTCATTTAGACGAGAAAAATATATTGCTCATGGTGGACCAAATGGTGGAGACGGAGGAAGAGGCGGCGACGTCATTTTCTGTGTAAAAAGAAATCTACGAACTTTGGCAAAATTAAGACATATGCAATGTTTTAAGGCAAGAAACGGTGGTGATGGTCAAGGATGGAATCGTTATGGAAAAGATGGCGAAGATATCGTGATTCCAGTTCCACCGGGAACAACAATTTGGGATGCAGAAACAGATGAATTGATTTATGATTTTGGTCAGAATTCTGATACAGAACAATTCACTTATCTTGAAGGTGGAAAAGGCGGTTGGGGAAATGTTCACTTTAAATCTTCAACAAATCAAGCCCCACGTTACGCTCATCCTGGAACAAAAGGTGAAATTAAAAAATTAAGAATTGAATTAAGCATTATTGCTGATGTTGGTTTGGTTGGATTTCCAAATGCAGGAAAGTCATCATTGTTAACAGCTTTTACTAATGCAAGACCAAAGATAGCTCCTTATCCATTTACTACAAAAATCCCTAATTTGGGCGTTCTAAGAATTGACGATGAAAGCGATATCATCATTGCTGATATTCCTGGAATAATTGAAGGGGCTTCTGAAGGTTTGGGTTTGGGTGATCAATTCTTAAAACATATAACAAGAACATCATGTTTGATTTTTATGATTGATTGTTCAGATGAAAATTATTTGTCTGCTTATGACACACTTTGTAATGAATTAAGTTCTTATTCTGAAGTATTAAATGAAAAACCAAGAATTGTCTTGTGTAATAAAATTGATGTTGAAGGCGCTTTTGATAGGGCTGTTGAAATTGTTAATAAAATTCATGAACAAGATTCTTCAATTTTAGTTATACCAGTTTCTGTAATGACGGGAAGGGGTATGAAGGATGCAAAGAGCGGAATAGTTGACCTTGTTAATGAAATGGAAAAACGAAATCCTGTTTCTGAAAATCAAGAGGATTCATCTTCAACAGAATCATCATTTATGAGTACACGAAGTTCTTCTGATGATGACGATGAAAACGTTCAATATCCTGGAAGTGAAAATTGAGAATAGCTGTTCTTGGCGGTAGTTTCAATCCTCTTCATTGTGGTCACGCAATGTTGGCTGATTCTGTCATAAAAGAATTGAATTATGATAAAATTTTATTTGTTCCAACGTTTATTCCTCCTCATAAAGAGATAACAAACGGATTGACAGCAGAACAACGTTTCAACCTTGTGAAATATTTTTGCCAACATGAAGGAACCTCTCATTTTGAAGCTGAAGACTGCGAAATCAGAAGGGGCGGTGTTTCGTATACTTCTGATACAATCTTGTATTTAAATGAAAAATATAAATCAGTTCTGGAAGGCAAGCTTGGGCTGATTATGGGTGAAGAAATTGCCAGTGAATTTGAAAAATGGCATGAACCTGAATTGATTTCACAAAATGTTGATTTTATCATTGTTCCAAGGAATTCAGAGAAAAACGAAGGCGAAAAAGCTGTTTGTAAAAATGTTCCGAAGAATCATTATCAAGGTGATTTTAAAGTTAGTTTTGATGGCAAGAAATTTGGGCATGAATACACTATGCTTTCTTCAAAGATGGTTTCAATTTCGTCAACGGATATAAGGGACCGGATAGCTGATGGAAGAAGTTTTAGATATCTTGTTCCTGAATCTGTTTTTGAGTATATTGTTAAAAATGAACTATTTTGAATGTATAGAAAAAGTAAAAAAATCTGCACAAAGTACGTTGTCTGTACAAAGGTTTGAACATTCTGTACGAGTGGCAGAATTTTGCGCTCGTTTATGTAGGTTTTTTGGTCTTGATGAAAATAAAGGTTATCTTGCAGGTGTCGGTCATGATATTTGTAAAGAGATGAAAGAAACACAATTGATTCAAATTGTAAAAAATGCAGATCTTCCAATTTCTTCCCTTGAATTGTCAAAACCTGTGCTCCTTCATGGCAAGGCCGCTTCAATTGTTCTAAAAGATACTTTTTCAGTTACAGATGAAGAAATTCTTGAAGCTGTTTCTGTTCATGTTTTTGGAAGTCCTGATATGAACGACATAGCAAAATGTTTATATATTGCAGATAAAGCTGAACCTGGCAGAAGTTGGGTTACAGACAAATATATTGAAGACTTGTTTAAGATGGAACTTGATGAGATGCTGCTTTTTATTCTAGAAAGTACAGTTTCGCATTTATCTAAAAAAGGTTATCCTGTTTATGAAGATACCCAATTATTAATTGACAAGTTAAAGGGAAATAAATGAGAAAAATTAGGGACGAACAAAAAGGTATTTTTTTTATTGTATTAATACTTTTAATCATTATTGGTGTTGCGGTAATGTTTGTTTCTTCTTTAAAAACAAATACTGTAGTTGATACAATAAACAACAATGAAGTTGTAAGAACTTTATTTGTCATAGAAGATACAGATTCCGAGGTTTTATTTTCAAATGTTGTTGTTTATTATCCATCATCTCACAAAGCGGCTGTAATAAATATACCCGGTTATGTAGGTTCGATTTTTCAGAGTTTGGGCCGTGTTGATAAAATAGAAACTGTTTATAAAGAAAAAGGAATCGATATTTATAAAAATGAAGTTCAGAAGCTTCTTGGTATGACAATTCCTTTTTGGGCGGTTATAAACCAATCTGATTTTATAAAGTTGTCAGATTATTTAGGTGGAATGCGGGTTTTTATTCCTTCTCCAATTGATATAGTTGATGAAAATGGGAATCGTTGGCTTCTGCCTTCTGGTGCGGTCAGCTTGGATGGTGATAAAATCAACACATATTTGCACTATAGCGTTCCAGAAGAAACAGAAAGTGATGTTCAAGATAGATTTCAGAATGTCATGGTGGCATTTTTAACGTGTATTCATGATAAAAGCTTTATTATTTTTAATAAGAAAAATAACAGCGTTTATCTTGATTGTATAAAGTCGAATGTTGATGAAGAAGAGGAAAAGACTTTATTTCAAGTAATATCAGAAATGGATGCTGAATCCATTATCAAGCAGACAATAACAGGTTCCGTCAGAAATGTTGATGGCAAACAGATGTTATTCCCGCTGAATAATGGGGAGTTTATAAAAGAGGCTGTAAAACAAACTACAAATATGCTGATTTCTACAGATGGATCATTAACGAGTCGTGTTTATGTCCTTGAAATACAAAATGGAACTACGGTGCAGGGACTTGCTCGAAACACGTCAATTTTATTCCAGAACGCCAGTTATGATGTATTAAGTGCGGTAAATGCAAAGTCAAATGATTATGAGAATACTGTAATTATTGATCATATTGGAAATGAAGAAGTGGCAAAAATGGTAGGTGAATTTATTCACTGTACAAATATACAAGAAGCAGAAATAAATATGGAGGAAAATGATATTTCTACAGATACCAGCGTTGATTTTACAATTATATTAGGAAAAGATTTCAACGGAAGGTATGTAGTAAAATAATCATGGAAAATATGAAGACAACAGAAGAAAAAGCAAAAGAAATTGCAAAATTAATGGAAGATGGAAAAGGTCAGAATGTAACACTTATTGATATAAGTGGTTTGAACAGTTGGACCGATTATTTTGTTATTGTAACAGTAAACAGTTCTGTTCAATGGCAGGGTATGTTAAAAGATATCAAGACTTATATTAAAGATAATGATTTGGAAATCCATCTAACAAATAAGAAAAGTCCAGATGGAGACGATTGGAATTTAATTGATTTAGGAGCAATTGTTGTTCATTTAATGTCTGAACAAGCTAGAGAATTTTATGATCTAGAAAAATTATGGCATGCAGGAAAAGTAATTAATTTTGCTGAATAAAAAAAAGGACGTACTAAAATAAATTAGTACGTCCTTTTTTGTTTAGATATTAGTCTCTAGAAAAAATATCTTCATCATCACTGTTAAATGTAGTGTTGTATCCATCTTCTTGTTCAACATCATCGTAAGGTTCGTCAGGCTCATCTTCTTCTTTGAAAACGTCATCGTAGTAATCAACATCATCATCAAAATTGTCTAATTCGTCATCACTGTCATCTGAATCAAAATCATCATCTACAGATTCATCTTCAAAATCATCGTATTCATCATCAAATGAAAGACTCATTGAAAAATCATCAAAATAATCCGCCATGGACATAAGGAACCTCGTTTATACTTTTAGATTAAACTCGCTACATTTGAAAATGTAATTTAGAGTGGGGTTAATGTCAACTAGTTTTAATTATATTTAAAACTGAAAATACTGTAAAAACTTCGCTTTTAATGATAATATATATTTGACAATAAATGAAATATTTGTATAATATTATAAATGCTAGATGAGATTTACGTAAAAGCGTATGCAAAGATAAACTTCGTATTGAATGTTTTTCCCAAACGTGAAGACGGATTTCATAATATAGAAAGTATTTTTCAAACTATAGACTTATTTGATGAGTTGAAAGTTAAAGTTAGTGAAGAGAAGAATTGTATTGTTAAATGTGATTCAATTGAACTACCCCAAAAAAATAAACTTACTCTAGCATATCAGGCATTTTGTGAAAAGGTTGGTGTTACAGTTCCTGGTGTAGAAATTACACTAAAAAAAGGAATACCTTCTGGTGGCGGCTTAGGTGGTGGTTCATCTGATGCTGCTGCGTTAATACGTGTGCTTGAAAACATTTGCGGGATAAATCTTGCTGAGTTTCAGCTTAATTATATAGCTGAAAAAACTGGAAGCGATGTTTTCTTTTTTTTGAATTGTGATTCTGAAGGAAAAGGATGTGCATTAGTTTCTGGCCGTGGTGAGATTGTAAAAAAAATTATTCCCCGTAAAGATTTAGTTTTGTTGTTAGTTTTTCCAAGAACTAGTAGTTCTACAAAGGAAGCATATTCTTTAGTAGATGAAAGGTTTAAGAAAGAGAACATAGTAAAAAATATAGACTTTAATAGTTTTGAGCGAATTTATAACTCAGATGTTAAGGGCTGGAATTTTACAAATACTTTTACACCAGTTTTAAGTAATAAGATTGCAGAAATTGGTGAAGCTATTGATATATTGAAAAAGACAGATGCTTTATTTGTTCAAATGTCTGGTTCAGGATCAACAGTTTATGGAGTATTTACTATGCAACAACAAGCGGTTTTTTGTGGTAAGATGCTTGCTGATGCTTTAAACTATAGAGTTGTGAAAGTTATATAAATTGTACTTAAAAAAAGCGGAGGAAAAAGCTTATGCAGATTACTGAACTAAGAATCAGAAAGGTTGAGGACGAAGGAAAACTACGTGCTTATGTAACAGTTACTTTTGATAATTGTTTTGTTGTACACAACGTTAAAATTATTGAAGGTAAAAGTGGATTATTCATTGCTATGCCAAGTAGAAAAACAGCAAACGGTGAATACAAAGATGTAGCTCATCCAATCAGCCCTGACTTTAGATTTGAATTGCAGGATAAAATTCTTGCAGAATATAAAGCTGGCCACATTGAAGAAGGTGCTTCAGCTGATGCAGACTAGTTCTGCACAATTAAATTAGTAAAAACTTTGGGACGTCGGCAAGCGGTAAGCCCCCAGCTTTTGGTGCTGGTATTCCACAGGTTCGAATCCTGTCGTCCCAGTTATTTTTATATTATAAATATAAAAGGATATAAGGAGCTTTAAGAAAATGAGTAAGCAAAATCTTGATGCAAAAATTCGTACAGTAAAAGGTAAAACTGCTGCTAAAAATCTTCGCAAAGTAGGTCGTATCCCAGCCGTTATGTACAATACTAAAGGCGAAGCTACAATGATCGATGTTGACGAAGTTGAATTCAATAAAATTTGGAGAACAGTTTCACCAACAACTATTGTAACTTTAAATATTGATGGCAAGAAATATGATTCTTTAATCAAAGACACAGAATATAATATTCGTGATGATAATGTACTTCATATTGATTTCTTTGCACCTGATGCAGATGAAAAATTAGTTCATGGAATCAAAGTAAAATTCGCAGGCAATCCAGCTGGTGTTTTGAAAGGTGGTTTTAAGAACGAAAGAAATAATAAAATCAAAATTAGAGCAAAATTAGCTGATTTACCAGAAAATGTTGTTGCTGATATTTCAAAAATTAATATCAGTGAAACTTTATGTGTAAAAGATTTAGATCTTGGAAAGAATGTTGAAATCCTTACAGACAAAAACCTTGTTTTAGTAAGCGTTTCTCCAGCACGCTAGTTTATATATAAAGAAAGATAGAAGGCTGTCAAAATTTAATGGCAGCCTTTTTTAGTTTTAAAAGGTTAATAAAATGCCCGAAGATATTTGCAAACAATTTGAAGAAAATGTTTTAAAAGGTCTATATAATTGTGGACTGACAGAAAATGATTTGTCTAATAAAAAGATTGGTGTTGCAGTATCAGGTGGTGCAGATTCAATTTCATTATTGTTATCATTAGCAAATATTCTAAAAAAAAGAAATCAGAAATTAAATGTTATAACAATAAATCACAATATTAGACCTGAAGAAGAGACTTGTGGTGACGCTGAATTTGTTGAATCATTATGTAAAAAATTAAATGATAATGGATATCAAATTGATTTTGTATGTAAGGAAATTGATAGAAAGCTATTTAATGAAGTTTTAAATTCTAGAAAGAGCGGAATTGAAGAAACAGCCAGGTTCTTTCGATATGATTTTTTTTCAAAATTTATAGAAGAGAATTCAATATCATATTTATGTTTAGCTCATAATCAAAATGATCAGATTGAAACTGTTTTAATGAGATTTTTTCAAGGTGGAAATTGTGAGTCTTTAAGAGGAATTCAATCAAAACGAGATTCCTTTATAAGGCCACTGTTGGAAATTACAAGAAAAGAAATTGAAGAATATTTGAATGAAAAAAAGCAAACTTGGCGAACTGATAAAACTAACTTTGATATAAATTATTTAAGAAACAATATCAGAGTTAATGTCATTCCTTTTCTACAAAAAAATATTGAATCATTTGAAAAATCAATAATTACTGGAATTGAAAAAAACAAGATAGATGCTTCATTTATAAATAGCGAAGTTGAAAAAATCAACATAGAGTATAAAAAAGATTGTGCAAATATTGAAAAAAAGACTTTTTTATTATTGCATAAAGCTATAAAGATTAGAATTCTAACAAAAATGCTTAATTATTGTGGTGAACAAAAAAGAATCCCTTTTAATTTTCTATCAGAAATAATTGAATTAAGTGTATCAAATAATAGAATTGAAAAAGCATATTCTGACTATTTAATAGTCATAGAAAAAGATAATATTACTGTTAAAAAGGCTGTTAAGAAGTCAACAGATTTTAATTTTTTTGATATAATTAATAAAACAGGTGAATATAATTATTATTTTGGAACTATAAATATTTGCAGCAAAAATGAAGATATTTTGATTGATGGTAAAAAGATTAACGGATTGCAATTTCCTTTTTGTATAAGAAATAGTCAACCAGGTGATATAATAAAGACATCAAATAATGATTATAAAAAAGTAGTTGATATTTTATATGATTGGCATGTGGGCGAAGATGAAAGGCAAAAAATACCAGTTGTTGAAGATATTAGAACAAATAATCCTGAAATAAAATGTATCCTTGGTCATTTTTATGGATTTAATGATTGGATAGTGATGTAAAATCTGGAGTAATATGAAAGTAAGCAAACAATTTATCCTACTGAATATTTTTTTATTTTTTAATGCAATGATTTATGCTCAATCTCTTAAAATAGAGAGTGTTAATAGACAAAACGCTGTTCGTTGTTTGAATCTAGCTGAAAATTCAATGTTAAGTTCTGATTGGGAAAATGCAATTAAACAATCTGATTTGGGACTTTCTTATGATGAAACTATATCTGATTTATATTATTTTAAAGCATCAGCACAAAGTAATTTGAAATTATCAAGAAAAGATGTTCTAGAAACAATCCGTAAAGCTTTTGAGAAAGATAATTGGTTGAATTATAACAAGACTGGAGCAAGAATTCTTTTAGCAGATTTATTATGTGACTATGGACAATATCAAGAATCGTTAAATATTCTTGATAATGAAAACTTTATTTATTCTGCAGATAGCGAAGTTATTAGAATTAAAAATTATTATAGAATGGGAACTTCTCAATCTATAAATCAAGCTAGATTAAAAATCAATTCTGCTAGACGCATATATCCTAATGATGAAAGATTTCCAAGTTTATTCTTTTTATTTGAAACAAAATTTATAACAAGTGCAAAAAGAAATAATATTGATTATCAGATTCCCGATATCGTTCAAAATATTGCCGAATCTTATATAGTTAAATTTCCTGATTATGACAATCCTGATTCAGAAATAGAGATGTTTGCAAGTTCATTTTTAACAGGTGAACGAAGAAAGAGATTTGTTAATTCAATTTCTGCCAAAAATAAAGAATATCCGCTATATGCCATTTCTAGACTTGCCGCTGGTATTATTACTCAACAACAAGCTGTTAGTGAATTTATTCCTATTTTTGAAGAATCAATACCTTTAGATATATTGGAAAACTTTTTAATATTGATTACAGAAGAAGACCAGAAAAATGTTTTATTTGAATATTTGAATTCTTTTTCAGGAATAATTTTAATTGATGAAAATCTTGATTTACAAAATGAGCTGATAATTCAATATGATAGAGGACGACCTTCATATATTTCTTATGATAAAAATAATGATGGAATATTTGAAGTTAAATGCGAATGTGATTTCGGTTCTCCACAGAATATTGTATATGAGAATGAAAATATTCAACTTAATTATGATGTTTATCCTTATGTAAAAGAAATTTTATTTCCAGAAGAAAAGAGAAGTTATACATTTTATGATAAGGATTATGAATTTTCTCCATTTGAGATGATAAAGGATTCTATTGTATTGGAGTTTGGTTTTGATTTTTATATTCCTTTAATTAAAAAAGAAATATCTGAACCAGATAAAAATTATATAGTAGCGAATTGTACAAAATACAGAATGCCGATAACAGAATTTGAAAATTCATTTGTTGAATATTCTTATCTGGATGGTAAACCTGTATCTGCTGTGTTTTACAAAAATGATGTTGAATATGCACATATTCTTTCTATGAATGAGAATTCAATAAAAAGATATATAGATGATGATGAAGATGGAAAATTTGAAAAGATTGAAGAATTTACAGTAAGTGAAAATGCAATATCTGATGATAAAAAAGCTTATGTTGATTCAGTTTTTGGTGAAAATCAATTTTCTTCAAATTTAGTTTTATCAAAAGTAGAAATTGATGGAAATATGGATACAATTCCTGAATTTATTGAGGAATATTTTGGAGTAGATGGAGTTAGAACTTCTTGGAATACTAATGGTGATGATGTTTGGGAT
>CAYFND010000031.1:0-17954 GCA_964344405.1 uncultured Treponema sp.
GTGAAACTGCAGAAATGCCTGGTTTTTATGATGATGGAAAATATGATTTAGCAGGTTTTGGTGTTGGCGTTGGTGAAAAAAACGACATGATTACTGGTGAAGCAATAAAAGATGGAGATGTTCTAATTGGATTGTCTTCAACTGGCGTTCATTCAAACGGATTTTCACTTGTTCGTAAATTAGTAAAAGATGTAAACGCTCCTTTCATTATTGACGGAAAAGAAACAGGTAAAACAATTGGTGAAGTTTTATTAACACCAACTCGTATTTATGTAAAACCTGTTATGGAAGTTCTTGCAAAATACCGCAAATCTGTTCATGGAATGGTTCACGTTACAGGCGGCGGATTCTACGAAAATATTCCTCGTGTTTATCCAAAAGCAAAAGAAGGAAAAAAACAACTTATTTCTGTTATTAAAAGAGCAAGCTGGGATATTCCTCCAGTATTCGGCGAACTTATCCGTTATGGTGCTGACCTTGAATCTGTTTATAACACTTTCAACATGGGAATTGGCTTTGTTCTTGATGTTGCTGCAAAAGATGCAGACGCAATTATTGAAATGTTCAATAACAATGCTTCTAAATATTCAAAACCTGGAATCCCAGATTTGAAGGCATTCAAAATCGGACGAACTACTGTATCTGAAAAAGAGGTTAAAACTCAAAAAGATGCAGTCTTGTTTGAAGACTAGAACTTTACAACAACTTTGTAGAACACGTTTTTACAAAGTTGTTTTTTTTTACAAATATCATACAAATAAAAACGGAAAATCCTAAAAATGAATAAAATAAAAACAGCTGTATTAGTTAGCGGTGGTGGAACAAACCTTCAGTCATTAATTGACTACCAAAATGAGAACAAAGACTGTCCATATGAAATTGTTGTTGTTATTAGCGACCATAAAGATGCTTACGCACTAGAAAGAGCAAAAAAAGCGCAGATTAAATCTTTTGTAAGAAGCCCTTATTCTGTAATGGGAGCTGAAAATGCAAAAATTGCCGCTCGTGATGAAAAACGAAAAGCTGTTTCTGATGCAGATTTAGCCATCTGCCAAGAAAATGACGTTCAAGTGATTGTTCAAGCTGGATACCTAACAGTTTTGTATGGTGAAATTATAAAGGCCTATGCAAACAGAATTATCAATTTGCATCCAGCCCTTCTACCAAAATTTGGCGGAGTTGGAATGTGGGGTCATCATGTTCATGAAGCTGTAATTCAATCTGGCGAAAAAGAATCCGGTTGTACAGTTCACATTGCAGACGGCGGTTGTGACACTGGCGAAATCCTTATTCAGAAAAGAGTGCCTGTTTTACCAAACGACACGCCTGATTCGTTATATGAAAGGATTGCACCAGAAGAGCACAAAGCTATTGTTGAAGGATTATGCCTAGTTTGTAAAAGAGTTCTTTCATCAAAATAAGCATAAAACTTACAAAATCTATTTTAAAATCTGTTCAATTATCTTATCAGCGGAATTCTCGCCGTCCATCGCACTAGAAACTATTCCTCCAGAATATCCGCTGCCTTCACCGCAAGGATACAATCCTTTTATACCCACACATTCAGCGGAATCCTTATCACGTAAAATTCTTACAGGTGTACTTGTTCTAGATTCAATTGCAACCAGCAGGGCGTCATCACAAATATAACCCCTCATCCTTTTGTTAAAATCAGAGAATGCAATCTTTAACCTTTCTGAAATAAAAGGTGGAAGCCAGTCGCCCAATTTTGAAGACACAACGCCCGGAGTATAACTTGTTGCCGGAAGAGTTTTTGATTTTTCTTCGTTGATAAAATCCACCATTCTTTGAGCAGGAGCTTTTTGTCCCTGTCCGTTCAACTTTGCTTGTTTTTCCAACCAAGTTCTAAAATATAAACTAGCTAAAGCTTCGCATCCATTTTCTTTCGCTTCTTCAACAAATTCATGAGGGATGTCTTCCGGTCTGATTTCCACAACAATTGCAGCGTTGGACCATTTTGAATTTCGTTCTGACGCAGACATTCCGTTTACAACAATTTCGTCCGGTCCTGTTGATGAAGGAACAATGAATCCACCTGGGCACATACAGAATGAATAAACGCCTCTTTCTTCAACTTGAGTTGTAATTCTATATTCTGCCGCTGGAAGGTTGTCACTAATTTTTCCGTGATATTGAATTGCATCAATTAACATTCGTGAATGTTCAACACGAACACCGGCTGCAAAAGTCTTTGCCTGCAAAGAAGCTGGATTCTTTTTTGCAACAAGCTGGTAGATATCAGTTGCTGAATGACCTGTTGAAAGTAAAACTGCATCACCAAGATATCGGGCATCTTCACCAGTCTTTGTGTTTTTTGTTTGAACACCTTTAATCACGCCGCCTTCAATAATAAAATCAACGCACTGTGTTTCAAAATGAAACTCTCCACCGTTTTGAATAATTTGATCTCTCATCTTATTGATTACCGAAGGAAGCTTCTCTGTTCCAATGTGAGGATGGGCGTCTGTTAGAATTTTTTTGTCAGCCCCGAAATATGCAAAAATATTCAAGATTGAATCGATGTTTCCGCGTTTATTACTTCTTGTGTAAAGTTTTCCGTCAGAAAAAGTTCCGGCACCGCCTTCACCAAAACAATAATTGCTATTTGGGTCAACATTGTCCTGCGTACTGATTTTTGCAATACTCTTCTTTCTTTCTTGAGTTTGTTCACCGCGTTCAATAATAATTGGTTTTATTCCTTTTTCCAAAAAGCGCAAGGCAGCAAAAAGTCCGGCTGGACCGGAACCAATAATCACAACTTTTTTATCACCAGAAGCGTTCTTCCAAACAGGAACTTTATTTTCTGATTCTGGATTTTCACCAATGTAAACTTTATATTTTAAATATAACTTTAACTGACCATGACGTGCGTCAATCGATTTTTTTTGGAAAACATAATTTAATTCTTTATCTAAAAAAGATATTTTATCTTTGCGAAGCTGACTTATAATTTGTTTTTTAATTTCAGACTCATTTTTTTCATCTTGAGGCTGTACTGTAATAGAAATTTCTTTAATCATATTCGTGAGTATATCATTTTTTCTTTTTTATTACAGTGACAAACTTATAGTAA
Organism: uncultured Treponema sp.; assembly: GCA_964344405.1. Lineage (GTDB taxonomy): Bacteria > Spirochaetota > Spirochaetia > Treponematales > Treponemataceae > Treponema_D. The sequence goes on from CAYFND010000031.1 coordinate 3,095, forward strand.
ACAAAAATAGCTTTATATATATTTCTTCATGTATTCTTCAAAGTCTTTTACAGGAATTGGTTTTGAAAAGAAATAACCTTGGATGTAATTACAACCTAGTGTTTTAAGCATTTCAAGTTCTTCCTTCTTTTCTACACCTTCGGCAATTGTTGGATAATGAAGCCATTTTGAAAGACTGATGATAAAATTCAAGATAGTCATTTTCTTTGTATTCATTACATCAGTTTTATTCTGCAAAAAGCGCATATCAAGTTTTAAAATATCAATTGGAAGTTCTGCCAACATATTCAAAGATGAATATCCTGAACCAAAATCATCCATTTCTATTAAGAATCCATTTTTTCTAAGTTCCAGAACATCGTTGATAATTTGCTTCTGGTCGTCAGTATATGCTGATTCTGTAATTTCTAGATGCAAAAGGTCATGCGGAATATTATGTGAATCGGCTATTTTAGCTATTGTTTCTGGTAAATTGTAAGACAAAAAGTCCAGACGTGAAACATTTACAGAAATTGGGAATAACTTTCTTCCTTCTTTTTTCCATTTTGCTAAAGTTGCACAAGCTTCATTCCAAATAAAATAATCAACTTTACTAACAAAGCCGTTTCTTTCAAAAAGAGGAATGAATTCTCCGGGAGAAACAAAACCAAATTCTGGATGAATCCAACGGATTAAGGCTTCTGCACCAATTAATTCATTTGTGTTGGCATCATGTTTCGGTTGAAGATACATTTTAAATTGATTTTCTGCTAAAGCTTGTTCCATGCAGCCTGTAAATTGATGGTCTTTTTCTAATCTTTGGCGCATTGAATCATCATATAGTGCATACCAAACACCGTATTTGTGCTTTATTGAAGAAATTGCCATTTTTGCACAATCACACATAAACGAAATATTTACAGTTGGATCGTTTATTTGATAGATTCCATATTTCATTATTATATTTTTTACTGGTGAAGATACAAACACTTTAGTGAAAATCTTTTCAACTTCTTCTTGCGAATGAAGCTCCGACCTCTTTCTTAAAATAACAAAACTATCAGAACCTAAACGACCAATAAGGCAGGCATTCTCAAAGAAAGGAAAGTTTTCAATATTACTTGCAACATATTTCAAAAGAGCATCGCCTGTTACAGCACCGTATTTTTTATTTATTAATTTAAAGTTTTCTATATCGCTGCAAACAATGTCATATTGTTGATTTGGATTTGAACGAATTATTTCTTCTGCATGAAGGAAAAATGATTCACGGTTGTTGCAACCTGTAAGACTGTCAATTTCCAGCTTGTTGATTAATGCGGCATTATCATGCAGGCGTAAAATACTTTTTACCCTTCTTCTTACAATTTCCGCGTTATATGGTTTTACAACAAAATCTGTGGCACCATAATCTAATGAATTAATTTCTGCGTCTTAAAGATTTGAACCGGTTGTTACGATTACAGAAATCTTTTTAAGAATTTCTTCCTCGTTCATCTTATGAAGCAATTCGTAACCAGTCATAACAGGCATTGATAAATCCAACATTACAAGGGAGACTTTGTTTTTTTCATCACTTAAAATATCATAAGCAACTTTTCCATTTTCTGCCTCTAATATATTGTAGCCATCGATTTCAAGTATTCTGTAAAGTATTTTTCTATTTATATGATTATCATCAACGATTAATATTGTTTTTTTTCTTGTCATTTTATACCTCTAAAATATGCTTTTTGAGGTATAAAAACTTTTGTTTGTAAATAATTCTTATAATTCGTAATATCTCTCCATAAGGGAATTAAAAAATCATCTTTATTTCATCTTTAGTTTTGATTATATCATTATAAATTGAAATTAGATTTTCATAATTTGGCTCATCATCTTTTCTGAGTATTTCAACTAGAATGAATAATTTATCATACAGGATTGTTAAGCCACAATTTGCAACAACACCTTTTAGTAAGTGTGCAGTTTCAAAAGCTTTTCTTTGTTGCTTTGATTCTATTTGTTGTCCTAAAAGATTCCAATTTTCATCTGTAAAAAGTTCTTTCAATGAACTTACATAAAAATCATAATCATTTAAAAAACGAGATGCTGTGCTTTCTGTATTTGAACAATTCAATTTTTTTAATAATGACTGAATATCCACTTAAATTCCTTATTATTTATTAGTTAGTATAACAAGAAATTTGGAAATATCAAGTTTTTCATATAAATAATTCTTTTGGGATGAATCAGCTTAGCCCGACATGGAGCCATGACGTAGTCAGTCAAAGGATTTTGAAAAAATTCTTTGACCGTGCGTTCAGCTAAGTGGCGGAACGTCGGTTTTTCTGTTTAAAGTTGCTCCAGAAAGATAAATAGATGGTATAATTTTAAGATAGGAATTTTCATGGAACTTAGAGTTTTAACTTATTTTTTAATGGTCGCTAGAGAAGAAAATATTACAAAAGCTGCCCAACTTTTACACGTAACCCAGCCGACTCTTTCCAGGCAATTGATGCAGTTGGAAGACGAACTTGGAGTAAAGCTTTTTGTAAGGGGCAGCCACAAAATCACGCTGACAGAAGACGGAATGTTGTTAAAAAGACGGGCGTTGGACATTGTAGGACTTGCGGAAAAAACAGTTAGGGAATTTCAATCGGAAAAAGAGGAAATTTCTGGAGAGATAACCATCGGTTGCGGCGAACTTTTGTGCATCGATTATTTTACAAAGATTTGCAACGCTTTTCAGACAGAGCATCCTCTTGTTCGTTACAACATTCGCACCGGCGCGGCGGACGATACAAAAGAAAGAATTGAACTTGGATTAATTGATATTGGCGTTATTATCGCTCCGGGTGATATTTCTAAATATGAATCTGTTTTATTGCCTCAAAAAGAGGAGAACTACGCATTGGTAAAAAGTGATTCGCCTTTGGTGAAAAAAGGATTTGTAACTCCTGAAGATTTACTTGATGAAGATTTGATTATTTCCAACAGATTTTTGTATTCAAATATTTTATCTAATTGGTTCAAGACTGATTACGGAAAATTAAAGATTAAAACCACTTATAACTTGATGTACAACGCTGCAAGTATGGTGAAAAACGGAAACGGAATTGCTATCGGTGTAAAGTTGAATTGGAATCTGGATGGAATCGCTTTCTTACCGCTTGAACCTAGAATTACGTATGATCCATATTTTATTTGGAAAAAGAACGAAACCCTTTCTGTTGCAACTTCAACTTTTATAGAATTTGCTAAGGCTTATATTGAAAATGGAAAATGAAGAAAAAAAGAACTTAGCCCACGAATACGGATTGCTGAGTAACGTCCTTTATATTTTAAAGAAAATTGTCACTTATAAAAAAGCTCTTTTATTAATAATCATTGTCGGCTCTATTTCCGCCTCTTCTATGAATTTTATTTGGACTTTTCTTGGTAAATACATTGTTGATTTGATTCAAAAATGCGTTCAAACAAACACTAACGGAATCAAACAGCTTTTTAAATTGATTGGAATTGCATCTGTTGTTGAAATTGTGATGATTTCTATAAATACACAAATGCAGAATACAATTTGGTTCAACTGCATTTATGTAAGGATGAAAATTATCAAGGAAAGGATTGCGAAATCTCTTACGTTGAATTATGAGAAGTTGGAAAATCCTGACACTCTTGATATCAAGCAGCGTGCGGAAAATGCAACTGGAGACAATACTCACGGTGTTGAAGGTTTGATTCATTCGATATACGAACAAGCTCTGAATTTTGTAAACGTGATTGCCGCCATTGGAATTATTTTTACCTTCAATCCTTTCTTTGTAATCATCATCTTTGTTTTTGCCTTCTTTCAATTTTTATTTATGAACTACATTAGAAAAAAGGATAAGAAAGTAACTTGGGATGCGCTCGCTCCTTTTTGGCGAAAAATCAGCTATATGGAACAAACTACACAAGACTTTTCGTTTGGAAAAGACATAAGGTTGTACAACATGAAGGCGTGGCTTTTAAGAAAGCAAAAAGAAGTGTACGACGTAAAACATAAAAAAATCGTTATATCAAGGAATTATTGGATTGCAAACAGTGCTTTTTCTTTTGTTGTTAATTTACTGCGGCTAGGAATTGTTTATTCTTATTTGATTTATTCTGTAATTAACAAAGGGCTTTCTATTGGTGATTTTATTTTGTACACCGGAAGTATTGAAGTTTTTTCTAATTCGATGAGCGAGTTTTTGGGTAAATTCTCATTCATGAAGCAGCAATCGATGCAAGTTGACGATTTTAGAACATTTATGGACATTAAGAATATTGATGATGAAAAAAGTTTTAAGAAAATGCCTTCTACAGATAAAATGGAATTCACTTTTGAAAATGTTTCATTCAAATATCCAAATCAAGAGAACTATTCCTTAAAAAACATCAACCTTACTATTAAAAATGGCGAAAAACTTGCGGTTGTGGGCTTGAACGGCGCTGGAAAAACTACGTTTATTAAACTCCTGGTCAGGCTTTATGACGTTACAGAAGGAAGGATTCTATTAAACGGAACTGATGTAAGGGAATTTGACAGGAACGAGTATTTTTCACTGATTTCGCCTGTTTTTCAAGATGTTCAGATTTTTGCTTTTCCTATTGGTGAAAATATCTCCATGAAGACTCCAGAAGAAACTGATTTTAATTTGGCGGCTGAAAAAATGAAGGAAGCCAACCTTGCAGAAAAGTTGAAGTCACTTCCAAATGGAATTAACACCGAACTTTTAAAAGTTCTGGATGAACACGGAATTGATTTGTCTGGCGGTGAAAAGCAAAAACTAGCGCTTGCCAGAGCTTTGTACAAAAATGCGCCCGTTATTGTTCTGGATGAACCTACTGCAGCTTTGGATGCAATTGCAGAATATAAACTTTATCAAGATTTTAACAGATTGATTGGTGAAAAAACTGCAATTTATATCTCACACAGGCTTTCTTCTACAAGGTTTTGCGACAACGTGGCTTTATTTTGGAAGGGCGAACTTGTGGAATACGGAACTCATGAAAGTCTTCTAGAAAAAGGCGGGAAATATGCAGAGATGTTTGATGTTCAATCGCAATATTACAAAGAAAACGCCCAGTCAGGAGTAATCAATGAATAACAAGAAAGATTCTTCTATTGGTGTTGTTTTTAAAACTTTGGGTTACTTTTTACCAAGGGCTTGGTCTTATAAAAAAGGTTATTTCTTTGTATATTCCTTTCACACTTTGCTTTCTGCCGTCCAGCCTTTTTACAACATTATTTTTACTCCATTAATAATTACAGAATTGATGAAAGGTTCGGCTGCGGATTTTAGGCAGACTTTCTACTATGCACTTTTGATGATTGTTTGTAACGGTTTGAATTTCTTATTAACATTTACACTGCAGATGTGGCTTGAAAAATATGAGGATTCATTCCAAACGTGGGCGGCCCTTACAAATTCTGAAAAATGTATGGATATGGATTTTTACCTGACAGAAGATAAAAAAGCGTTGGATCAAATTGAAAAAGCAAGACAAGGAATGCAATGGTACTCTGGGGGAATTCACGGTATTTGTACGGCTTTTTTCAAGATAATTTCCAATTTTATCAAACTTCTTGGTGTTGTGGTTATTATTTCTACAACCGCACCTTGGTTATTATTGGTGACTGTTATAATAATTTTTATCTCGGCAAAAGTTCAGAAGAAATTGAATAATACAGAAATCGCAAATTACAAAAGGATGTCTGGAATCAACAGGATTTTTGGGTATGTTCTTTTTCAACTTGCTGATTTTCAATACGCAAAGGATGTCCGTCTGTACAATGCAAGAAACATGTTTCTAAAGAAGACTGAAAAATCAATTAATGATTTGAATGCCGAATGGAAGAATCATTACAAAGAAACAAATCCTCTATATCATGCTCAAGGTTTGATTAGCGTTTTAAGAGATTTCATTACTTACGGATATTTGGGATATTTGGCAATTACAAATGTGATTTCAGTTGGAATTTTTCAACAGATGTTATCGTCAGCTTCTGTTCTGCACTTTGCCATTCAAGACATTGTTACAAATGTTCAAGATATTGTAAAAAAAAGCAGTTACGCTTATGAATTTGTTAAATTCATGGAATATCCATCCAACATGCAAAAAGGCGACAAAACTCCCCTTATGCAAAATCACACAATTGAGTTTTCTCATGTTTCATTCAAATATCCAGGTTCAGAAAAATTAGTATTAAGGGATGTTTCTATAAAAATTGAGCCGGGAGAAAAACTTTCTATTGTGGGTTTGAACGGCGAGGGAAAAACTACCTTTATTAAGCTTTTGTGCAGACTTTACGATGTTACAGGCGGAGAAATTCTTTTGGACGGAATCAACATCAACGAGTATTCCATTGAAGAATATTCAAAATTGATTTCTGTTGTTTTTCAAGATTTTAAACTTTTTGCATTCTCAATTAGGGAAAATGTAACAATTGGAAAAGATGACGATAATTTGGACGTTTTGTATAAAGAAATTGGTTTGAAAGACAAACTGGACACTCTTTCTAAAAAGGATGAAACCATGATGTTCCGTTCTTTTGATAAAGATGGAATTGAACTTTCTGGCGGCGAACAGCAAAAACTTGCAATAGGAAGAGCCTTATATAAAAACTCTCCAATTGTAATCCTTGATGAACCAACTGCCGCCCTTGACCCGATTGCGGAATATGAAATCTACAAGCAGTTCAACACTCTGATTGGAGGAAAAACAACATTTTATATTTCGCACAGGCTCTCTTCATGCCAATTCTGTGATAAAATTGCCTTGTTTTCAGATGGAATAATCAAAGAGTATGGAACGCATGATGAACTTGTTGGAAAGAAAGATGGTTTATATGCAAAAATGTTTGAGGCTCAAGCTCAATACTATAAATAGGTGATAAATGAAGAAAATCTTTGCTAAAATGTTTTTATTGTTTGGTATCTCACTTTATGCTCAAAACTACAGTTTTGAAAGTGATTCCAGAATTACAAAAAAGGCAGCTGAATCTTCGGTGATGGACGCAGAACTTTTTGTAAGGACTGCCTTAATTGCTTCTGGAGCAGATGACAGTGAGATCGACATTCTTTATAACACTTTAGCTGATTATTCATCAAAACTAAAAAAAGAGATAAACAGTTTAGAATTAACTACTGATTCACAAAAAGCGGAACATATGCTTTTATTTTTGTATGACAACATTCTTTCCCGTTATTCACTTCTTCAAACACGAGTTGATACAGCTGTAAAGAACGGGGTTTATAATTGTGTTTCCGCAACAATTCTTTATATGTACTTTATTAAATCACTGGAGATTCCAATTATTGGTGTTGAAACTCCGCTCCACGCTTTTTGCGTTGTTCAAACAGAAGGCGGAAACATTGATGTTGAAACCACAAATCCGTATGGATTCGATCCCGGAGTTAAAAAGGATATTTCCACTAGTGAAAATCAAAAAAAATACGCAATAGTTCCATCCAAAAATTATTCTGGCCGTCACAACAAGGATGACAGACGAATTATCAGCTTGATCTACAATAACAGAATCTCCAGCCTGCAAAATCAAAAACAGAATGCACAAACTATTTCCCTTGCAAGTTCAGCATATTTTTTACAGAACAAATCTGCTGAATCGTCGGAAATACTTTCAAAATGCGTTTATAACACCGCAATTGACTTGTGTTCTGCAAAAAAAGAAGAAGAAAGCTTGGAATTAATAGAAAAAGCGGAATCTTTATGGGGCGGCTCAACTCCTTCATCGCTATATGCGTCTTTTAGGGAAACAACAGTCATGAACATGGTGGGTTCTCTTTCTAATAAAAAAGATTTTGAAGGCGCCCAGTCAATTCTACAGAAATATCAAAATTACTTGAGCCAGGCAAATAAAGAGAGTCTGCAAAACATGATTACTTACAATTCCTTGAACAAAAAAATTGCAACTTCCAGTTTTGATGACGCTTACGACGAACTTTTTGCAAACAAGGACAACTTGTCTACAAAGAACTACAACAATCTTTTTGTTTATTTATATTCAACAAATGCAGACAAACTTGCAAAGGCTGGCGATTACCAAAAAGCGTGGGAGCTTGTGGATGAAGGTCTGCTCGTTCTAAAAAACAATTCCACCCTTCTTCAACAAAAAAACTCGTATAAACAAAACTACGCAATTGATATTCACAACCAAGCCGTAAAATATCTTAACGAAAAAAATTATTCTGCAGCAAAAAAAATTATACAAGAAGGTTTGGCCGTTGTTGAAAACAGTTCTTTATTAAAAAATGATTTAAAACAACTTGAGTAAAATTAATTTTATTATCAAAATAACCAAAAAATTAAAGAGGTAAATATGGATTTTTTAGATTTAGCAAAGAAAAGATTTTCTGCAAGAAAATTTTCAGACAAAATGATTTCCAAAGAAGATTTGGATAAAATTCTAGAAGCTGGATTAGTTGCACCTACAGCAAAAAATTTGCAACCTCAGCGGATATATATCCTTCAAAGTGATTCAGCTTTGGAAAAAATTGCATCATTAACACCTTGCACTTTCAACGCAAAAACAGTTTTGATTTTTACCTACAACGAAGACGAAGAATGGAAGAACCAACTTCAAGAAGGAATTCATTCCGGTGTTGAAGACGTAAGCATTGTTGCGACCCACATGATGATGGAGGCAACAGATTTGGGAATAGATTCTATCTGGGTGAACAGATTTGCAAATGCTGAAGTTGAAAAGTCTTTTAATCTGCCTGCTAATGAAAAAGTTGTCCTTTTAATGCCTTTGGGTTACAGGACTCCAGATTGCGTTCCAGGTCCAAATCATGAAATCACTAAGAAAATTGATGAAGTTGTTAAATATTTATAAGTTGAGGAATTACGGAAATGAGTTTTATTGGTAACTGCATTTGGTTTATCTTTGGTGGATTCATCCTTGGATTCTGCTGGTTGATAGCGGGAATCCTTTGGTGCTGCACAATTATTGGAATTCCTGTTGGAATGCAATGTTTTAAAATTGCAGGTATTGCGTTTTGTCCTTTTGGAAAACAATTGAGCAATAACTGTCACTTTTCTTCATTACTTCTAAACATTTTGTGGATTTTCTTTGGTGGAATTGAACTTGCTGTAACATCTTTCGCTTTTGGCATAATTTTCTGTATAACAATAATCGGCATTCCTTTTGGAAAACAATTTTTCAAACTTGGAACAATGGCGCTAATGCCTTTTGGAACATTTACGTACTAAAGACATTAAATCAAATAATTTTTGGAGATAAATAATGACAAATAATTCCTACAACAAGAATGATGCGGCTCCCGTTCCTCCAATGGGATGGAATTCTTATGACTACTACAACACAATGGTTAATGAACAGCAGATTAAGGCGAATGCTGAATATATGGCAAAAAACCTTAAACACCACGGCTGGGAATATATCGTAATTGACATCCAGTGGTCAGATCCAGATGCCGGCAAGCAGAATGATAAGAATGTTCAATATATTCCGTTTAGTCATTTCAACATAGACGAATATTCAAGACAGATTCCTGCAGAAAACAGATTTCCGTCTTCGATTGGTGGAAAAGGCTTTAAACCGCTAAGTGATTACATTCATTCACTAGGATTAAAATTTGGCATTCATATTATGAGGGGAATTCCTCGTTTTGCAGCCCACAACCACCTAAAAATTAAAACTCATGACAATTCACTTGTAACAGCTGATATGATTGCAAATCCATATTCACTTTCCAGATGGAATCCAGATATGTATGGAGTTGATTCTTCAAAGCCATATGCTCAAGATTATTATGATTCAATTTTTGAATTGTATGGTTGGTGGGGTGTGGACTTTGTGGAAGTTGATGACATTTGCAAGACAAATATGTACCCGCAGAATCCGTATTCAGCAGAAAAAGAAATTGAGATGATTGCCAAAGGGATTGAGAATTCCGGCCGCAACATAGTGTTGAGCCTTAGTCCGGGACCAGCATTAATCAACAAAGCCCATCACTACAAACGTTTTGCAAATATGTGGCGCATTACTGATGATTTTTGGGATGACTGGCGTCTTTTAAAAGATATGTTTGAACGATGTGAAATCTGGCAGACTCATACAGGTGGAGGAAACTGGCCTGATTGTGACATGCTTCCGCTGAACGTTTTGGGATATGGATGGGGTCACGGTGAATGGCACTCAAAATTCACCGAAGATGAACAAAAAACAATGATTACATTGTGGAGCATTTTCCGTTCACCACTTATGATTGGTACAGATTTACCAAGATTGAACACTTTCACCCTTGATTTACTATCAAACGATGAGATTTTAGAAATGAACAAAAGTCCATACCAGGCAGAGATGGTTTCCGACAGTTCTCATGAAGATGTTGTTGTTTGGTCAAATGAAAGCAAAGATGGTGGCACTTATTATTGCTATTTCAATCTGACTGACGAAGAAAAAGAATGCAATCTTGATTTAGTTGCAGAAGATGAAAACAAAGCGGAACCAAATATTCGTGATTTGTGGAATCATACAGATTTTGGTCCTTCATTGACGTTCCAAATTCCCCCACACGGAAACAGAGCGTTCAAAATCAAATAAATAAAAAAAAGCTTTTCTTCCAATAAGTTTTTAATTGAAAGAAAAGCTTTTTTTTTACCACCTACCCATCGGGCAGCAGGAACCTTTTGATTTTGCCTTGAACTGAATAAAACAACCGCATTCCATACAGGTCATTTGATTTTGCAAAGACGGGCAGGAATAACAGATTCCAAGTCTATAATGATAATCCGTAAAAGAAACATCGCCTTCTGAAAATCCTTGTTGTTCTGACATTTCATCTAATAAGTCTGGATTTATATCCATACCCAAAAACTCCTTTCCAGCTTCACATACAGGACAAAAGCTCATGATTTCCACCACCTTACTTTTTATTTTGCAACAACTGATAACAAGGCAACGGAACTAGCTGGCAATTCAATTTCAACTTCATTTTTATTAATTATAACAGCTTTCACTTCTTTTTCTACAACTTTATTTGGAGAATCAAAAGTGTTACAGCTATTGCTCTTTTCACCATTCAAAACGCTGTATTTTACAGAAGAAATATCAGTTGCCAAATTATCAAATCTAACCCTTACTTTTCTACTGTTTGCTAAATCTGCATTTGTAACTGTAACATTATAATTTTTATCCTTGTGCGAACTTGAAGCACTCAAAGCGTTCAAATAAGCATTTTCCAATCCAACTTTTGCAGAAGAAACAGAACTTTCAAGAAGAGTTGCATCCATATGAGGTTTATACATGTGGAATACGTGCCAAGTTGGAGTCAGAACAATTTTCTTTCCTTCAGTCAAAACAGGAGACTGCAGAACATTTACAGCTTGAGCAATATTTGCAATTCTAACCCTATCACTGTGATTGTTAAAAATATTAAGTGTCAATCCGGCAACAAGGGCATCGCGCATGGTGTTTTGTTGATATAAAAAGCCAGGGTTTGTGTTGTCTTCAACTTTATGCCACATTCCCCATTCATCAACAACAAGGGCAACTCTTTTTTTTTTTTTTTTTTTTGACATAAGCTCATCATGGCTGCGATCTAAATACTCCATATACCTTGCTTCAGACAAAGCCTTGTACCAGCCAAGGTTATCAAAATCCTCAGCTTTTGTTTTATGTTCCCAATCAGGAACAATTGTATAAAAATGAAGAGACAATCCATCCATGAATTGAGCGGCATTCTTCATTAAAACTTCAGTCCAGTTCCAGTCGTTCCAGTTTGGACCACAAGCAATCTTAAATATCTTGTCTTTTCCATACTGACGAACATAAGTTTGATATTGTCTGTACAAATCAGAATAATATTCAGGACGCATATTGCCACCACAACCCCAACTTTCATTTCCAACACCAAAATAATCAACTTTCCATGGCTCTTTACGCCCGTTCTTTTCACGCAATCTTGACATTGGAGATTCACCGTTAAAAGTCATGTATTCAACCCATTCAGACATCTCTTGAACAGTTCCACTTCCAACATTTCCATTTATATAAGGTTTACATCCCAAGATTTCACAAAGATGAAGGAATTCATGAGTTCCAAAACTATTGTCTTCAACAACTCCGCCCCAATGTGAGTTAATCATTCTTTTTCTATTTTCCTGCGGTCCGATTCCATCCATCCAATGATATTCATCTGCAAAACATCCTCCCGGCCATCTAAGGTTTGGAATGGCAATTTCCTTAAAAGCTTCAACTACATCTTTTCTGTAGCCGTCAATATTCTCAATTTCAGAATTCTTACCAACCCAGAATCCACCATAAATACATCTTCCCAAATGTTCAGAAAAATGACCATAAATATCTCTACTTATTTGATTTCCATCTTTTCCACAATTTACAACTATACTATCCATACAAACCTCAGTTTTTAGTTAAACGTTTAATATAAAATCAATATAACATATCAATTTTCGTTGTCAACTTAATTTCAAAGACTAAATAAATCCTTAGGGAATTTCCCTCATCAATTATTGACAAATACAAAACGTAATGTATAATTACAATACTACAACGTTTTCGCTACAAATTTGTCTTCGGACATTTAATAAATCTTTTTGCTTAGCAAATTGGTATCGCATTTTTTTTAGGAGCCAGAATTATGAAATTTGGTTTTTATGATGACACAAATCGTGAGTACGTTATCACAACGCCTCGTACCCCTTATCCTTGGATTAATTATTTGGGAAGTGAAAAATTCTTCTCTTTGATTTCCAACACTACTGGTGGTTATGCATTCTACACAGATGCCCGCCTAAGAAGAATCACCCGTTATCGTTACAATGACGTTCCTCTTGATACAAATGGTAGATATTTCTATATAAAAGATGGAGATACAATTTGGAATCCAGGTTGGCAGCCAACAAAAACAGAACTTGATTCTTATGAATGCCGCCATGGTTTTGGTTATTCTACATTCTCTTCAAAAAAGAATGACGTTTCTGCAAAAGCTTTATACATGGTTCCTAACGGAGAAAATGCAGAAGTTGAAATGATCACACTTAAAAACGAAGGAAAATCAGAAAAAACTCTTTCTTTAGTTTCTTACGTTGAATGGTGTCTTTACAATGCACAAGATGACTGCACAAACTTCCAAAGAAACTTCTCTACTGGTGAAGTAGAAATTCAGGGAAGTGCAATTTATCACAAAACTGAATACAGAGAAAGAAGAAATCACTATTCATTCTACAGCTGTAATGAAAAAATTGACGGTTATGATACAGACCGCGAAACTTTCTTAGGTTTATACAACGGCTACGATGCTCCAAAATCTGTAGTTGAAGGAAAAAGTGGAAATTCTGTAGCTGACGGTTGGTCTCCAATTGCTTCTCATAGAATTAACATGACTTTAAAAGCTGGAGAAGAAAAAACTTTAGTTTTCGTTCTCGGTTATATTGAAAATCCAGTTGATGACAAATGGGCAAAAGATTGTCCAAAAGATTTGCTCAGAACTAACACAGCCAGCGGCGTAATCAATAAAACAAAAGCAATTGAACTACAAGAAAAATTCAATTCAAAAGCAAAAGTTGAAAAAGCATTTGCTGAATTAAAATCATTCTGGGACGAAATCCTTTCTCACTTTGTTCTTAAAACTGGTGATGAAAAACTTGACAGAATGGCTATGTGGAATCAATACCAGTGCGTTGTTACATACAACTTCGCTCGTTCTGCTTCATATTTTGAAAGTGGAATCGGACGTGGTCTTGGATTCCGTGATACATCTCAGGATATGTTGGGTGCTGCTCATCAGCTTCCTGCAAAACGTATTCGTGAACGTCTTTATGATGTTGCTGCAACTCAATTTGAAGACGGTTCGGCTTACCACCAGTTCCAGCCTTTAACAAAAAGAGGAAACGCTGATATCGGTTCAAACTTCAACGACGATCCATTATGGCTTGTTCTTGGTGTTGGAAACTACATCCGCGAAACTGGCGACAAAGACTTCTTATCTGTAGAAGTTCCTTTTGACAACAGTGAGACAAATAAAGCTTCAATGTTTGAACACCTAAAACGTTCATTCAACTACATTCCAAACCACATGGGTCCACATGGATTACCATTAATTGGAAGAGCTGACTGGAACGACTGTTTGAACTTGAACTGTTTCTCTACAAATCCAAACGATTCTTTCCAGACTTGTACAAACAAAGAAGGAAAAAATGCTGAATCTGTAATGATTGCAGAAATGTTTGTTTTCGTAGCTCCAGATTATGCAGCTATGTGCCGTTTGATGGGACAAGAAGACGAGGCTAAAAAAGCTGAAGTTGCCGCTAAAAAAATGGAAGAAGCAATTTGTGGCGCTGGTTGGGACGGAGAATGGTACGTTCGTGCTTATGATGACTTTGGTAACAAAATTGGTTCAAAAGAATGTAAAGATGGAAAAATCTTTATTGAATCACAAGGTTTTGGAACAATGGCTCGTATTGGTGCAGACAAAGGTTACCCACAGAAATCTTTGGACAGCGTAAAGAAATATCTTGATTCTAAATACGGAATCGTTATCTTGTCACCAGCTTATCAGGATTATCATGTTGAACTTGGTGAAGTTTCTTCTTATCCACCTGGATACAAAGAAAACGGCGGTATCTTCTGTCATAACAATCCTTGGGTTGTAATTGGTGAAGTTGTAAACGGTCGTCCACAAGATGCTTTTGAACACTATCAGAAAATTGCTCCAGCTTATTTGGAAGACATTTCAGAAATCCACAGAACAGAACCTTATGTTTATGCTCAGATGGTTGCTGGAAAAGAAGCAAAACGTTTTGGTGAAGCAAAGAACAGCTGGTTGACAGGAACTGCAGCTTGGAACTTTGTTGCATTATC
>CAYFND010000032.1:0-17882 GCA_964344405.1 uncultured Treponema sp.
AATTATTAAAATGTTGTTTTATAACCTAGATCAACTCCAAAGATTTTATACCAATCTTTAGGTGACAAAGGCATATAATTGGCAGAAATCATAAAATGGAATTCTCCAGAAAGTAATGCTTTAGAAAAATAAGGAGAAACTCCAAAGCTCATAGAATTAAGGAAGGTTGTATCTATACTACCAAGATTAAAAATTGACTGGTCAACAAATCCTCCAGATAGATGAACTCCAATTTTTAAAGGTTTCAATGTTTTTGTTACATTAACACCGATGTTAATATCAAATCCAAGTGTTGTTTGAACAAACATCATTTCATCAACAGTATCAGGAGGAAGGTTGAATACAGAAATGCTTACATTTGCGTCCTTAAATCTTAATCTAGGTTCAAAAAGTAAGTAAAAATCATCAGTATCAAAAATAGGACCTGTAGTTCCACCTTTAAAAGAAGCATTAAAAACTCCGGCTTGAATAAAAAGTGACTGTGTGTATTTATTTCCAATAAGCATTGTTGTTCCTGCATGCCAATAAAGACTGTCAATTGCGATAATTAAGTCTGGATAATCTATAATCGTTTGTTGTTGAACAGGAATTCCCAATCCGCATGAAATATCCCATGTGAAATATCTAAATGCACAAGCAAATCTTAAATCCGCATTAAAAACAAAGTTTGTAAAGTTCTCATGGTCAAAATAAACGTAAGCGCCTAAAGCGATCGGCTTGTTCTTAAAAACCATTACATCGGCAAGGCCCATTCCAAAAAGAGGGTAGATAACAGAATTTCCCAATCCCAACCAGTTTTCTGTTAAGTCAGAAGCAATCGATTCAAGTCCAAAATATCTTTGTAAGAATATATCAGAACCGATTGGGTCAAAAGTTCCTGCAAATATGGAAAAATAGTTTTGCTTAGTTTGTAAATTTGAGTTAAATGTGAGTGATATTTCATCAATTTGAAATTTAGAATCAGTTTCGTGAAAAATACTTGAAGAGATCAAATTTCCCGTATTGATTGAAAATTCCAAATGAGCCCAAATATTTGGAGAAAAATTCAATTGACCTGCAAAATAAGCTTGAAGTGTTAAATCTGGTTCAAAGGATGTTGAATCTTGATTGGCTTGAAAAAATAACTTTCCTCCAGTATTTCCAGAGAAGAAAGTTGATGCAAATATATTTGAACTTGATAATATAAATAATATACAGAAAGTGTAAAAAATCTTTTTCATTGAAACTCCACCATAAACAATACTATTTATATTATCGGAAGAAATTTGGATTTTAGAGATAGAAATATAAATTTAACAACAAACAATTTTCTTCAAAAATAAATAAAAATCGTGTTTTCGCTTGAAAACTATTGTTTTCGGTATATAATATACTCTATGAGCGATTATCTTGACCCTAATAATGAAGAATTATTAAAAGACTTCTTCGCTGAAGCTGAACAACAAGTTGAGCAATTGGAGAGTAACATACTTGTGATTGAAAATGATCCTTCCAATCACGAAGCAATCGATGAAATTTTCCGTGCCGCGCACACCCTAAAAGGTGGTTCCGCTACAGTTGAAATGATGGAACTTTCTCATTTTACACATTCCGTTGAAGATGTTCTTGACGAAATTAGATCTGATAGAGTTAAAGTTGATGAAAATGTTGTTGACTTGTTATTAACTTCAATTGATGTAATTAAAGCCATGTTGGAATCTAGACAGAATGGTTCTGTTTATGAAGAAAATATCGATAATATTATAGAAAAGTTACATTCTTATCTCCCTACAAAAGATGACAAAAAAGCAGCTTCTAAAAAAACAACTGCTACAGTAGCTCCTGTTGTAAAACAAGAGGTAAAAGCTGTAGAACCTGCTGTTTCATCTGGAATAAAAATTCCTGTAATTAATGAAGATGAATATAGAGATTTAAAAACAACTTGTGAGCCAGACCAGAATTTATGGTGTGTAGCAGTAAAATTTGATGAAAGCAATCCTATGAATTCTGTTGGTGGAATTCAAGTTTTTGCAGCTTTAAAATCTGTAGGTAACGTTTTAAAAACTGTTCCGGATTTTGATGCTCTTTATGAAGATCAATTTTACGAAAATGTTTTTTATTATATCGCCACAAACGCCACTGGTGCGCAGCTTGAAGATGCTTCATTTTTGAGTGATGTAACACTTGTAACAGACGCTCATTTAATCAATGATGAAAATTTTGCTGGTGAAACAGTTCAAAAACAAGCAGAACCTGTTGTTAAAGCAGAAAAACCTGTTCAGAAAATAGAGCCTAAACAAGAAACTGAGACTAAAGTTGATGTAAAAGTTGAAGCTGAAAAAGAAAAACCAGTTGAAGTTCAAGAAAAGAAAGCGGAAGTTAAAAAAGAAACTGCTGCTGCAAATCATAATCAACAAGGTTCAATTCTACGCGTAGATTCCAGAAGAGTTGATAATTTATTAAATCTTGTATCTGAAGCTGTAATTATAAAGGCTTCATTCAATCAGCTTGCTATGCAGAATTCTTCTCAACTTACACAATTCCAATCTTTGGAATCTATTTATAAAGAAAAAATTCACAAACTATTCGACCAGCTTCCTGAATACTTGGAAGAAATCAAAAATGGTGTTTCTGTTAGTGAAATTAAGAAAAATGTTATTCAAGAATATGGAAGTCTCTCTTCTATATTTGATGCTTATGAAACAGAATATAAAAGTTCAAATTCAAAATTCCGTTCTTACACACAGAGTTTAGGTTCTATTGCCGGTGACTTGCAGGAAGGCGTAATGAAGATTCGAATGGTTCCAATCAACCAGATTTTCAGCCGTTTCCCAAGAGTTGTTAGAGACATTCAGAAAGATTTAAACAAAAAGATCAACCTTGTAATAGAAGGTGAAGATACAGAATTGGATAAATCTGTTGTTGAAGATTTACTAGATCCTATTATGCATTGTGTTAGAAATTCTGTCGATCACGGAATTGAGATGCCTGATGTTCGTGTTGCTAACGGCAAAAATGAAACAGGTACGGTTTTATTAAAAGCTTCTAATGAAGGCAATATGATTGTCATTGAAATTAAAGATGACGGTGCCGGTATTGATGAAGAGAAAGTAAAAGCTAAAGCTATTCAAAAAGGATTAATCCATCCTGATAAAATATTAACTCCACAAGATTGTTATCAATTGATTATGCAGCCAGGTTTCTCTACTGCTGATAAGATTTCAAATATTTCTGGACGTGGTGTTGGTCTTGATGTTGTAAAAACAATGATTAATAATTTGAAGGGAACAATTTCAGTTAATTCTGGAAAAGGAAAGGGAACTTCATTTATTATTAAATTGCCTTTAACTCTTGCAATTATTCAAGGTTTGCTTGTTAGGGTTGGAAAAGAAGTTTATTCAATTCCTATTGCAAACGTTATTGAAAGTCAATGTATTAATAAGAGTGAGATAAGTCATATTGATAATTATGAAATATTGAATGTCAGAAATGAAGTAATAAGTGTTCTTCGTCTTTCTAGATTGTTCAACATTAAAGAAAAAAATACGACTGATGAATGCTATATTGTAATAGTTGGAACTCAAGAAAAGAAAATCGGTGTTATGGTTGATGCTTTAATTGGTGAGGAAGATATCGTTATTAAACCTTTGCGTGATAAATTTACTAATTCTCCTGGTATTGCCGGTGCATCTATTCTTGGTGATGGTTCTGTTTCTTTAATTATTGATGTTAGTCAGCTTCTTGAATTAGGTGTTCGTCAAGAGTTGCTTGCTCAGCAAAAAGAACAATATACTCAAAAATAGAGGAAACTTATGGAAGATAGTGGCGAAGTACAAGTGACAGTAAAAGAATCTGAGAATATATCAAATACAAAGGCTGAAAGTACAGTTATAGATTTTAAAATGGTTACTTTTTCTCTTTCTGATAAAGATTATGCTATTGATATTATGAATGTAAAAGAAATTGCAAAAGCTGGACGTTTTACTTATGTTCCTAATGCTTTGCCTTTTGTTTTGGGTGTTTATAATCTTCGTGGTGAGATAATTCCGATTTTAGATTTGCGTTTGTTTTTTAATATTGAAGTTCCTGAACGTGTTGATAACAAGTTGGAAAATCTTTTGATTTTAAATGTTGAAGATCAAAAATTTGGAATTGTTGTTGATAAAATTGATAAAGTAATTGGCGTACAAAAAAGTACAATTCAACCTCCTCATCCATTATTTGGTGATATCAATATTAAATATATAAACGGTGTTGTTGAAAGTAATAATAGATTATATGTTTTACTTGATGTAGAAAGAATTTTTGCGTCTAAAGAGAATATTGAACAAGAAATTAATAATCAAGTTTCATATTCAAAAGTTGAACCTTCTAATTTTAGACAGGAAGAAAAAGTTGTTGCAACACCAAGTTCAAAAAATGCAGAGACTGTAAAAGAAGCTAACAACAATAACGAAGATGAACTTTCTATGAAGTTTATTTCTGAAAGTTTGCTTTCATTTATGAATTTTAACGTAACAGATGTTAATAATGAATGGATGAAAAAACGATTTGCAGAATGGAAGGCTTCTAGAGGAAATGATAAACTTCAATTACAAAATACAAGTGAAGCTAAAGAGTATCTGGAAAATTTCTGGTCTCGTTTTTCTGATAAATGGTGGAGTGAAGACTTTGCAAATGAATTGATTAAAGCTCTTCCAGAAACTTCTGCTAAGCAGATTGTAGTTTGGAATCCAGGTTGTGGAAAAGGTATAGAATCTTATTCATTAACTTGTGTATTAAAAAAGAAATATCCAGGTGCTAAAATTAGAGTTTATGCACAAGATATTGATTTAATTAATGTTTCAAATGCAGTTTTATTAAATGTTCCTACAGAACTTATGAATGATTGGTATGCCCCTTATTTGACAAAAAAGGCAAATGGGGATTATACTTTTAATCAAGAAATAAAAGATAGCATCATGTTTGAATATCATGATTTTAAAAATACTAATGCACTTCCAATGGTGGATATTATTTTTGCAAGAGATGTATTGTCATATATTGATGAAAAATCTCAGGAAGCAGTTGCCGCTGATTTTATGGAAAAAATGAAAGGTAATGCAATTGCTATAATCGGTGATAACGAAATGATGCCGTCGAATGTTAATTTTGTTGAAAAAAACATAGGTACACTAGTTGTATTTACAAAAGAATAAAAAAGGGGAAAGACATGCGAGTAGAGTATATAAACCCGTTTGTTGAAACATCTTTTCGTATTCTCCAAGAAGTACTTGGTGGAGCGGAAGTTAAGCGTGGTGATTTATATTTAAAATCAACAGCAATGCCTGTAATGGGTGTTGCAGCTTTGGTAGGTCTTGCAGGCGACGTTGAAGGACGTGTTTTGTTTGACATGACTATGGAAACTGCATTAAATGTAGCTTCAAAGATGAATGGTGAGACATTACCAGCTTTTGATGATTTAGCGAAAGCGACTATCAGTGAACTTGCAAACTTAATTACAGCTCAAGCTGTAACAAAGTTACATGAATTAGGTTTTAGATTTGATCTTACACCACCAGCTTTGTTTGTTGGTCAAAAGATGGAAATTGCTGCTTTAGGCGGAACTACAGACAGTGTTGAGGCTTTAATTGTTCCTTTACTTTCAGAATGTGGAAAAATTGAAGTTAATGTTTCTATACGAGAGCGGGCATAATTATATATAGGAGTAAAAAATGAAAACTACACAAGATTATCCTACAATTAATGATCGTCCTCTTGAAGGTCGAAAGGATGATGGTACATCATACAGAATATTAGTAGTAGACGATTCAATGTTCGTTGCAAAACAGTTAGGTCAAATTCTAACTAGCGAAGGTTATGAAGTAGTTGCTACTGCTGTTGATGGAAAAGAAGGTGTTGATAAATACAAAGAATTATGTCCAAATGTAGATTTAGTTACTATGGATATAACAATGCCAAAAATGGATGGAATTACAGCTCTAGAGCAAATTATGGCTTTTGATAAGAATGCTAAAGTTGTTATGGTAAGTGCTCTTGGAAAAGAAGAACTTGTAAAGAAATCATTAATGACAGGTGCAAAGAGTTATATTATTAAACCTTTGGATAGAAAAAAGGTTCTTGAAAGAATATCTAAAGTTTTAGGTTAATCACCTATTACGAAAAAAAGCCTTGAGTGTAAAAACTTCAAGGCTTTTTTTTATTTTTTGTAATCAAGAAGCATATCTTTTAATGTACGCCATCCTAAAAGAGCGCATTTTACTCTGGCCGGCATATGTGAAATATCTTGTAAAGAAGCCGCTTCATCTAAAGATTCAAGCTGTTCTTCTGTAACAGATCCCTTTATCATTAAATTGAAATTTTCAATTAATTTAAGGGCTTCTTCCTTTGATTTTCCAAGTATTAAATCAATCATCATATCAACAGAGGCTTGTGAGATCGCGCATCCGCTGCCAACAAAGCTGGCATCTGTTATTTTATCATCCTGCAACTTGATTTTTAAGGTGATATCATCACCACAACTGGGATTTACTCCGTTTAAACAGATTGTTGGTGAATCCATGTCTTCTTTGTGAGAAGGATTTATATTGTGTTCGTTTAGAATTTCTCTATAAAGTTCTTTTGTATCCATTTTTTAATCCTTGAATCCGCTCCATGCTCTTAGTTTTGCAACATTTGTGGTAAATTTGTCTATTTCTTCTTCTGTGTTATAAAAATACAGTGAGGCTCTAGCTGTTGAAGGTACATTCAAATACTGTCCGAGAGGTTGGGCGCAATGATGTCCGGCTCTAATTGCTATTTTTTCTGTATCCAAGATGCTGGCTATATCATGAGGGTGAACTCCGTCAATTGTAAAAGAAACTATTCCGTTGTGTTTTGAAGTATCAGGACTGCCCAAAATGTGAAGATGTGGAATTAGTTTGAGTTTTTCAATCAATAGTTTCGATAATTCCTTGTCTTTTTTTTCTATGTAATCAAATGTTACTTCTTTTTGAATGTAATCTAAAGCTGCAGCAAGACCTACGGCCCCGGCTGCATTTACTGTTCCGGCTTCAAATTTATGTGGGATTTCCGCCCAAGTTGCGCTTTCCCTTGTAACGTATTCAATCATTTCACCACCACGTAAAAAAGGTGGCATCTTGTCTAAAATATCATATTTTCCATATAAGACACCGCAGCCCATCGGTCCGCAGATTTTGTGTCCGCTGAATGCAAAAAAGTCTGCATCAATATCTTGTATGTCAACTTTTACATGGGGAATTGATTGAGCTCCATCTACAACAAAAAGGGCTCCGTTTTTGTGCGCTATTTGACCTATATGTTTTACGTTATTTGATATTCCCAGAACGTTGCTGGTTTGTGTGATTGAAACAATCTTTGTTCTGGAATTAATTTTTAGGAATTCACTTTCTGGAATTTCATATGTGCTTTTATCAAATTCAAGAAAAATTAATTTAGCACCTTTTGTCTTGCAAATCATTTGCCAAGGAAGAATATTTGAGTGGTGTTCCATTATTGAAACTACGATTTCATCATCTTTTTGAATATTTTGAAGGGCCCAAGTATATGCAATTAAATTAAGAGATTCTGTTGTATTCCTGGTGAAGATGATTTCTTCAGCTTTAGAAGCATTGATAAAGTTAGCTGTTGTTGTTCGGGCTTTTTCATATTCGTCTGTAGCGCGTATGCTTAAATCGTACAAACCTCTGAGAGGGTTTGCGTTGTTAAGTTGGTAAAAGTTGTCAATCGCATCAATCACACATTTTGGGCGTTGAGTAGTTGCAGCATTATCAAAATAGATAACATCTTTATTTATATTGTTTGAAAAAAAAGGAAAATCCTTTCTGAAATCATTATTCATTCTAAAAAACCTTGTCCATGTATGAATAAATTTTATTTTTTATCTCTTCGTCAGTTATTGTGGAAACTACAGCTTGAACTTTTGCTTTTGAAATAATTTTCTTTGCCTCGTTCTCTGAAATTCCTCTATTCTGCATATAAAATAAAACTTCGTTGCTTAATCTTCCGATTGTTGACCCGTGATCACCTTCAATATCTTCTTCGCCACATAAAATGATTGGATTGGATTTGTTGGTAACTTCTGGATTTAATAATAAAGTTTCTTCTGTTTCCGTTCCTTTTGAAAGTGAAGAACCTGTTCTAAAATCAATTGTGCCTCTGTAAGTTTTTACAGCGTTATCTTTTAATGAGCCATTAACCTTCATTGAAGATTGTGATTTTTGACCAATGTGAACAACTCTGTGGTTTATATCAAGAAGCTGGTTTTTGGAGCAAATATAAGCAAAGTTTGAACTATAAGAAGATTTTGTTCCAAGAAGGGCTGTGTTTAATCCTGTAAAAATTGAAGAGCCACCTAATTCAATTTGAGTGAATGTTACAGTTGAATCGGAAAGTTCAATAGAGGAAGTTTCATCTATTTGAACGGAACCTTCTTTTAAAAGTTGAACTTTCACTATATTAACTTTCGCATTTTCTTCAGTTAAGACTTTTGTGTTGATTATGCTGAAATCTGGTTCAGTGTTTTCAAATAGAAAAATAATTGTGCATTCGCTGTCTTTTTTTGCATAAATATATTCTTCTGATGAAAAATGCATATTGTTTTCTGAGTTAAATTTGATGATTAAAGGTTCTTCTATTTTTGAGTCAATTTGAATTAGAACTTTTTTTGACGCTTTTTCTGAAATTGAAGCAGCTTCTTTTCCGATTGAAGGTTGAAAAGAATCCTTATATTTTTGTTCACTTTCGATTTTTGAAAGCAATTTCTCAAAAGAATCTGTTTCATTGGAGATAGTAAATCCTTTTGGAATATTTTCAAAAATTGGCTGGTTATCAACAATTGTTGAATCATCAAAATCAATTTTGAGAGAAGCTTTATTCATTTTTAGCCAATTCCACGTGAGAACGGGCATGTTGTTTATAGTTAATGTTTTTTCCATAAAATCACGCAATAATTACATTGTTCCTTTCATTTCTAGACGAATTAAGTTGTTCATTTCTACAGCATATTCAAGTGGTAGTTCTTTACTGACTGGATTTGCAAATCCACTGACTATCATGCTTTTTGCTTCTTCTTCGCTAATTCCTCTAGACATGAGATAAAAGATAGAATCATTACTGATTCTTCCAATTTTAGCTTCGTGACCGATGTCACATTCATCTGTAAATACTTCCATTGAAGGAATTGTGTCACTTCTGGATTCTGAATCTAGCATCAATGACTGGCATGAAACAGAAGCCTTGCTTCCAACTGCATTTTTGGCTATATAGACAGCAGAACGATAAGTGTTCATTCCACCACTTTTGGAAATGGATTTTGTTGTAATAACGCTTGATGTATTTGGAGCTAAATGAACCATTTTGGCACCTGTATCAAGATTTTGTCCTTTTCCAGAGAAGGTTATTCCTGTGAATTCTGATTTTGCATTTCTTCCAACTAAATCACTTTCCGGGTAGAGATAAGAGACGTGGGAACCGAATGAGCCTGAAACCCATTCAATTGATGCATTCTCTTCAACTCTAGCTCGTTTGGTGTTTAAGTTGTACATATTTTTGGACCAGTTTTCTATTGTTGAATATCTGAGGTGTGCGTTCTTCTTTACAAATAATTCAACACAACCGGCGTGTAAATTTGCAACGTTGTATTTTGGAGCCGAGCAGCCTTCAATAAAATGCAAGTCCGCACCTTCATCCACAATGATCAATGTGTGTTCAAATTGACCGGCACCTTTTGCATTTAGTCTAAAATATGACTGGAGGGGGAATGACAGGTGAACGCCTTTTGGAACGTAGACAAATGAACCGCCTGACCAAACAGCTCCGTGCAATGCCGCAAATTTGTGGTCTTTTGGTGGAACTAGAGTCATAAAGTATTCTTTTACGATTGGACCCCATTCTTCACTTTTTAGAGCGCTTTCAAAATCTGTGTAAACAACACCTTCTTTTGCAACCTCGTCCCTAACATTGTGATATACAAGTTCTGAGTCATATTGAGCTCCAACACCGGCGAGTGATTTTCTTTCAGCTTCTGGGATTCCGAGTTTTTCAAAAGTATCTTTGATTTCATCTGGAACATCCTTCCAGTCGCCTTTCATTTCTGATTTGTGGCGGACATATGTTGCGATATTCTTCATGTCTAAACCTTCGATTGAAGGTCCCCATTCAGGTTCTCGCAGAGAGTTATATATATCAAGACATTTTAGGCGGAATTCCTTCATCCATTGAGGGTCTTGTTTTTCTTCAGAAATCTTTTTTACTATGTCTTCTGTTAATCCAGATTCCATTCGATAGAATTCTTTTTCTGATTCCGAATATCTAAAGTCATAAATTGAATTATCAATATCTTCGATTTTTGTTTTTTCTTCTTTCATTTTCTGGTTTATAGAAACTCCTCAAATCCTTTTTGATTTATTTCTGTTATAAGGCCGCTGTCTCCAGTCTTTACAATGTTTCCTTTTACAAGAACGTGTGTGTAATCAGCATGAAGGCTTTCTAGGATCTTTGTTGAATGGGTTATGATTAATAAAGCGCCGTTTTGATTTTCTTGGAATGTTTTAATTCCTTTTGAAACTACGCGTACAGCATCAACATCAAGACCGGAATCAGTTTCATCAAGTATTGCTAGAGAAGGTTTTAACATTAAGAGTTGTAAAATTTCTGACTTCTTGCGTTCTCCACCAGAAAAACCTACGTTCAAATCTCTTGAAGCGTAAGATGAATCCATGTTCAATAATTCCATATATTTTTTTAATTCTTTTTGGAATTGAAAAAGCTTTACATGTTCACCAGTTTTTTGTTGCAAGGAACTACGGATAAAGGTTTCAAGAGAAATGCCTGGGATTTCAATTGGATTTTGGAAAGACATGAATAATCCTTTTTTTGCACGGACATCTGTACTTTCATTTGTAATATCTTCACCATTTAGAAGTATTTTACCTGATGTAACTTTGTAAACTGGATTTCCCATGATTGTATTGCCTAAAGATGATTTTCCAGCTCCATTCGGACCCATTAAAACATGAGTTTCTCCGGGATTTATAGTAAGGTTTAAGTCATGAAGAAGTTGTTTTTCTTCAATTCCGGCATTTAGATTTTTTACCTCAAGAAGGTTACTCATATATATCCACCTATATTCTTATCAATTATTTTCTTTCAGTCTATCAAAAAAATAGGTTTATGAAAAGATATTGAAATTAATTGATGAATTCGTAACTCCTTTATTAATAAGGTTTAATAATGATAAGTATTTATTAATATTGGGAAAAAGTATATATTATTCAAATGGATAGAAAAACGTTTTTATTTTTTGATTGTGAATGTGCAAATTGTTATGATGGTGTTGGAAAAATTTGCTCTTTTGGATATGTCCTTACTGATGAAGATTTTAGTGTTATTGAATCAGAAGATGTAATAATCAATCCTGAGGCTGAATTTGATTGGTATCTGCTTTCACCAAAAAATAGCTGCCATCTTGCTTATTCAAAAGATTATTTTAGAATCACACCTAATTTTGCACGTTATGATAAATCTATAAAAAAACTTTTAACAACGGGAGACCGTTATATTGCGGGTTTTAGCGTTGGAAATGACATTGGTTTTGTAAATTCCGCTTGTGAAAGGTATGACTTCCCATATATTCAGTTTAGAGCCTTGGATTTGGAAAAATTATTGAACAGGACTTTTGATTGCAAGAAGAAACTTTCTGAATGGGTTGAATTCATGAAGTATGATATATCACATCTACAAAGTCACAAAAGTGTTGATGATGCAATGATGACTATGTATTGTTTGAAATATCTGGCAGAAAAAACAGGAAAGAAAGGTGAAGAGATAATCAAAGAAAATTCTGATTTGTTTATTTCTAACGAACAGATTATAGCTCAAGTTGAAGAACGCAAGTATAAGAAAGAAGTTCTTGAGAAAATAAAGAGACTGTATAATAAAAAGAAACCACAAGTTTTAAAGAATGTTTTTAACGGTGCAAGGTTTGAACTCAACGGAAAATTCCTGCATAACGTAGATGAAGCTTATGAAACTGCTAAGATGATTTATGATCACGGTGGAATAATTGCAGAACATATAAATCAAAAGGGATATGTGGTTTTTGAGAATGATAATATTCCTGATGTAATAAAAGAGAAAACTCAAAAACGAGGCTTGGAAGTTATTTCTAAAGACGAGCTTAAAAATAAATGTAGTTGCTAAAGGAAATCTTTTTCAATAAAATAAAACGAATTAAAAGAACAATAGTGAGGTTGTTGTATGCTTACATTAAAATTTGGCGGTACTTCAATGGCGAACGCCGACCGTATTCTTTCTTCTGCTGATATAATTATCAATAGAGCTAAAGAAGATAGACTTAGTGTTATAGTTTCTGCAGTTGCAGGGGTTTCTAACACTTTACAAGATGCAATTGATTTATGTATCACAGGTACCCCTTCAACAACCTTTGTTCAAAATATCAGAAAAATCCATAACGATATTTGTGTTGATATTCAATCAAAAGTTCAAAATTTTGATGCTAAAAACGTTATGAAGCAAATTGAGGTTTTACTTTCAGAATTAGATAAACTTCTTTCTGGATGTGTTTCTTTTGGTGAATGTCCAAAAACTGTTTATTGCAGAATTATGGGAATGGGCGAATTGATGTCCTCTCCAATAATGGAAGCTGTTCTTTTTGCAAAAGGCGAAAGTGTTGTATTGCTTGATTCAAGAAATTTCATTTTTACAAATACAAGCCAACGTGAAGGTGAAGCAGATTATGCAAGATGTGCTGATGCTTGCCGTCCTTATAGAGATGGTGAGAACAAGAGCCAGACAAGGATATTGCTTTTCCCTGGATTTATCTGTTCATGGATAAAAGGAACAGGCGCAACTCCGGTGATGGGGCTTTTGGGAAGAAACGGTTCTGATTTCTCTGCTGCAATTTTAGGTGCTTCATTAGGTTCTAAAAGAGTTGAATTCTGGACTGATGTTGACGGGGTTTTCACTGCCGATCCAAGAGTTGTTAAAGATGCAATTTTGGTTGATGACATGAGTTATGAAGAAGCTATGGAATTGTCATTCTTCGGTTCAAAAGTTCTCCATCCAAAAACATTGGCTCCTCTTCAGGCAAAAGGAATTGAAGCTTGGAGTTTGAACAGTCACAATCCTTCAAGCCGTGGAACAAGAATTGGAAAAGGTCCTTATGAATCAAGAAGCAAGACTTCCATTTGCGGAATTTCTTGTTTAAAACATATTTCTATGATTAATGTCAGCGGAACAGGCATGAGGGGCAGAACTGGAATGGCAAGCAGAATATTTGCTGCTGTAACATCTGCAGAAAGCTCTGTTTTGTTGATTACTCAATCTTCTTCTGAATATACAGTTTCATTCTGTGTAAAAGATAGCGAAGCTGATAAAGTTCGAGACGCTTTAACTAATGAATTTGTTCTTGAAATACGTGAAAATTTAATTAATCCTGTAGAAATTCATAAAGATTGTGCCGCTGTTTCTGTAGTTGGTGATGGAATGATTCAGAATAGAGGTGTAGCAAGCAAGTTCATCAACGCTTTGTCATCTCAAGATATTAATATTCTTGCAATTGCACAGGGTTCTTCAGAAAGATGTATTTCTTGTGTAATTAAGAATGAATACGGTGATACAGCTGTTAGAGCCGTTCATCAATTCTTCTTCAAAACTGCTCAAACTATTGAGGTTTTTGCTTTTGGTGCAGGAACTATTGGCGGAACAATGATTGATCAGATAAAGGATCAGCATGACAAGTTGCTAAAAGAAAATGTAGATATAAAAGTAATGTGTATTACAACAATTGACGGTATGAATTTGAGTGAAGAAGGATTGAATCTTGACCATTGGCGTGAAGATATGAAGACTCCTTCATATAAATTTGCAGCTTCAAATGTTGATGACATTATTAAATTTGTAAAAGAGAAAAAGCCTTTAAATCCTGTTTTCGTTGATTGTACAGCTTCTTATGATTTACCAGAGCGTTATATTGATATTTTGAATGCTGGAATGTCTATTGCAACTCCAAATAAAAGAGCCAACTCTATGAGTATGGATTTTTATAGAAATCTACGTCATACAGCTAATAAAATGCACAGAAGATTCTTGTATGAAACAAACGTTGGTGCAGGACTTCCAATTATTGATACTTTGCAGAATCTCTTTAAATCTGGTGATAAACTTACAAGCTTTAACGGAATTATGTCAGGTTCTCTTTCTTACATTTTTGGAAAACTTGATGAAGGTGTTTCTTTCAGCAAGGCAGTTATGGAAGCAAAACAACTTCGCTATACAGAGCCAGATCCTCGTGATGATTTGAACGGAATGGATGTTGCAAGAAAAGCTTTGATTATTGCCCGTGAGTCAGGAATGGAAATTGAATTGACAGATATAACGATGCACAAAGTTTTCCCAGATTCATTTGATTCAAGTGGAACTGTAGATGAATTCTTAAAGAAACTTCCAGAAGTTGATAGCTATTTTGAAAAGAAAATCGCTGATTTGAAGAAAGAAGGCAAAGTTTTAAGAATGGGCGCTACAATTGAAAATGGAAAAGTCAGCGTTGGAATGATTGAAGTTGATGAAAGAAATCCTTTGTATGGAGTTAGGGGCGGTGAGAACGCTTTTGTATTCTACACAGAAAGATATCAGCCAATTCCATTGACAGTAAAAGGTTATGGAGCCGGTGCTGGAGTAACAGCTGCAGGTGTGTTTGGTGACATCCTTAGAACAGTTAGCTTCAATATGGAAAGATAAAATAAATAAAAAATAATAGGAAGAAATAATGGTTATAGTTTTAAAACAAAATGCGTCGGAAAAAGAGAGAAATGATTTAATTAAATATCTTGGTGAAAAAAGTTTTAAAACAAATATTATTAGTGGTGAAGAAAAGACAATTGTTGCTGCTGTAGGAAAACTTTCAATAGATCCTCATGATTTGGAATTATTGGATGGTGTTGATAGCGTAATCCCTATTTCAAAACCATACAAAATGGCAAGCCGTCAGTTTAAACCGGAAGATACAATAATTGAAGTTAAAAATAATCGTAATCAGATTATAAGAGTTGGTGGTCAAAGAATTATTTCTATTGCGGGGCCTTGTGCTGTTGAAAATAGAGATCAAATGATGGAGATTGCCAAAAATGTAGCTGCAAGCGGTGCTTGTATGCTTCGTGGTGGTGCTTATAAACCAAGAAGCTCTCCATATTCATTCCAAGGTTTGGGTGAAGAAGGCTTGATTCTTTTAAAAGAAGCTGGTGATAAATATGGACTTCCTGTTGTTACAGAAGTTGTTGCAACAGAATTTCTTGATGTTATGGAAAAGCACGGTGTTGATGTTTATCAAGTTGGTGCTAGAAATATGCAGAACTTTGAACTTCTAAAGAATTTGGGAAAATTGAATAAACCTGTAATTCTAAAAAGAGGATTAAGCGCAACAATTGAAGAATGGCTTATGTCGGCTGAATATTTGCTTTCTGCCGGAACTGATAAAGTTATCCTTTGTGAAAGAGGAATTAGGACTTATGAAAAAGCTACTAGAAATACTCTTGATTTGTCAGCTGTTCCAGTTTTAAGAAGTATGACCCACCTGCCGATTATTGTAGATCCAAGTCATGCTTTGGGAATTCGTGATAAGATTCCACCAATGGCTTTGGCTTCTATTGCATCTGGTGCTGATGGAATTATTGTTGAAGTTCATAATTGTCCAGAAAAAGCTTTATCTGACGGACCTCAAGCTTTGCTTCCAAAAATGTTTGATAAATTGATGTGCGATATTGAAGCTTTGGCTCCAGTTGTAAATAAATCTGTTGTTCATGTTCGTGAAGTTGCACCGGAATTAAAAGAAAAAAATATTTCTTCTACTGAAAAAATTAAATGTGCTTATAGCGGTAAAAAAGGTGCTTATGCAGAACAAGCGATAAGCAGATATTTTGATACAGAGGCAGAAGCTGTAACAGTTAATTCATTCAGAGAAATTTTCCAAAGTGTAGTTGATGGTTCTGTTGATTTTGGAATGGTTCCTATTGAAAATACATTGGCTGGTTCGGTTTATCAAAATTATGATAATTTGACTGATTTTAGCGATGTAGAAATTGTTGGAGCTGTAAGATTACGAATTCAGCATGCACTTTTAGGTGTTAAGGGAAGTAAATTAAGCGATATTAAAACTATTTATTCTCATCCTCAAGCTATAACTCAATGTTCAAAGTTTATTTCCTCATTGAATAATTGTAATATTGTTGAATCAGTTTCAACAGCAACTGCAGCCCAGATGGTTTCTTCATTAAAAGATAAATCTAATGCGGCTATAGCTTCTGCAATCAATGCTTCATATTACAAAATGGATGTTCTTCAGGATGATATAGAAGATGATCCTGAAAATTTCACAAGATTTGTAATTATCAAATCTACAAACACCGTTGATCAAAATAAATTAAAAATGATTAGCCAGAATACAAAAAATGTAGCTTCCATTGTATTTACAACTAAAAACGAACCAGGTGCGTTATATAATTGTTTGGGCGTCTTCCAAGAATGTAAATTGAATTTAACAAGACTAGAAAGCCGTCCGGTTGAAAGTCAACCTTGGCATTATTGGTTTTATGCAGATGTAATTATTAGTGATAAGGAACAGCAGTCTTTAACTTATGTACAGAATGTAATTAATAAGTTAAAATCAATAACAGAAAATGTTCGACTTTTGGGTTTGTATCCAGAAGCTGATATTACTGTAAAAAATCTTTAATAAGAGTTTTGGAGAAATAAAATGAATAAATATGTACTTTCAGTTTTAGTTGAAAACCATTCCGGTGTATTAAGCCGAGTTTCTGGTCTTTTTAGTAGAAGAGGATATAATATTGATTCTTTAACAGTATGTGAAACAAATAATCCTGGACAGTCAAGAATGACAATCGTTGTGAAAGGTGATGAATACATTCTAGATCAAATACAAAAACAATTGGCTAAGCTTGTTGAAGTTATTTCAATTAAAAAATGTGAAAAAGCAACTTCATGCCAACGTGAAATGACTCTTATAAAAGTAAAAGCTGAAGGTGCCAATAGAGGCACTATTATAGAAACTTGCGATATTTTTAGAGCTCATATTGTTGATGTTGGAATTGATTCTGTGATTGTTGAAGCTACAGGAAGTGAAGAAAAAATTGAAAGCTTGCTACGTCTTTTACAACCTTATGGAATCTTGGAATATGTAAAAACTGGATTGACAGCAATGGACAGAGGTTCTGTTGTAATGTAATAAAAAGCAAATAGCTTTTATAAAAACTTGAAATGCACCCCTAGAGTTGGAAACAATTTTTGGCGGTGCATTTTTTATTTTAGTTTTTTCCATGCAGAATCTTCAATTGCAGAAGAATAATTGTCAATTTCAATTTCTTTTGCAAGTCTGAAGATTTTGATTTTAATTGGAAACTTTGCTTCTAAAGTTGGTATTTTTGGAATTTGAACGGAAATATTTTTATTGATGAATGTGCATAAAACTAGCTTTGAATTATAAATTTCTTGATTATATTTTATTTCCACCGGGCAAAAAATGTTTTCATTGAGATTTAGTTTTGGTTCTAAAATGGAAATGTTTTCAATTAATTTGATTTCATTTTTAATGTTGCAATCATTGTTTATAAATGGAACTTTAATCCATGTGGGAAAGCTTTTATAAATTAAAGCTTCATCCTGATTTATATTTCTTATGATTTCACGTTGAATATTTGAAAATTCAATAATCTGATTTGTGTGTAAAATGATAACCATGGAAACATACTGTATCATTTTTGGAAAATTTGTTATAGTGGCTCATATTAGTTGAAGTAGGGGAAAATGAAAATAACAGAAAAAATAAAGAATCTTTCTAAAACTCAAAG
>CAYFND010000033.1:0-17571 GCA_964344405.1 uncultured Treponema sp.
CTTGTAATATTTTTGAATTGAATGATTCTTGATGTTCTCAGAAAACCATCTCGCTCCATTTAGGCTTAATGAAAAAGCAAGCAATCCTGTTGTTTTTTTGTCCAAGCGGTGAAGGGGGCCTGGTGTAAAGGATAATGATGAGCTTTTTGAATTATTCTGATAATAATTCTGAATTATTTTATCAAGAGAATTGTCATCACCCTGTGTTAAAACATTGTAAGGCTTGTTTACTATTAATAAATCATCAGTTTGTAATACAATAATCGCTTTCAAATCAAAATCAAACTTTGGTTGTTCTTGAATCTTTTGTGTTTTATCTTTTGAATAATTATTTATAAGAAAATCTGCTATAAAAATGATATCATTTTCAAAAATATGAGCATCTTGTTTTATTTTTTTATTATTTACTTTGATCAAACCTTTTCGTATTGATTTGTATATATCGCCAAGAGGAGCTTCTGGAATAAAACGTCTGATTATTCTATCAATTCTTCTGTCATTATCATCTATTCCAGCTTTGAATTCTTTGAACTGCATAATTAGATATTAATATAAATCTAATATTTCATTTATTGCAATAAATAATTTGTAATGATAGAATAAATTTATGTTACCTTCAGCCAAAGATCAAATTAGAATTTTATTACTCAATCCTGTTTTTTTGTCATGCGTTTTTAGTTGGCTTGGTGCTCAATTTATAAAAACCATAATTAATTTAATATACGGACGAATCCATTCATTTTCTGAATTATTAGAAATGATGATTTGGAAAACAGGCGGCATGCCATCAAGTCATTCGGCATTAGTTGCCTCTTTATGTACATCAATTGCATTTAAAGATGGAATTTGTTCTGATTTATTCATTCTTTCATTATCATTTTTCCTTGTAGTTATAAGAGATGCTTTTGGTGTTAGACGTTCCAGCGGTTTGCAATCCAAAAAGTTGAACCTTCTTGGAAAAGAACTTGAAGAAAAAAAAGTTATAGAAAAATACAAACCAATTAAAGAAGTAAATGGGCATACACCAATAGAAGTAATCTTTGGATGTTTATTCGGCTTTCTTATAGGATTATCTTTTTCACTTCTTAATTAGCATGAAAACCTTAAAATCTGTTCTTTTTCTTATAGTTATAATAATCTCTGTATTAGGAATTTTTTTTGCAAGGGAGATACCTTCCGCTCCATTATGGAAAGATTATATAACAGTTTATTTTTCATCTGACATCGACCAAAATGCTGTTATAGATTCATTTAATAAAAATAATATTAAGAACTATATTTATTCTGAAAATCAGTATCTACCATTATTAGAACGTAAAAACTCAATTCAAAATACATTTTACAACATATTGAAGAATTCAACTAATGATGATTATTCAAAAGAAAGATATGCATATTTTTTTGATAAGGAAAACAAATATAAAGTTTGTTATTGTCCTGCAAAATATGAAAAAGAACTTAATAGTTGCGTAAAGGAATTAAACAAAGAGAATATTTCAATCGGACTTGATAATAATGTAAAATATCCATTTCTGATTCCTCTTTCATTTCTTGTTGCTTTTATTTTTTTGTTTATGCTTTCAAAAAATAGAAAGGTTTTTACAGTTGGAATGATTTTTCCTTTGTTGTTCATCTTTTGCAATTCATTTTATTCTTCAGTTTTATCAATTCTGTGCATTTCATTGTTGATTTTTATTTTATCAAATATCTGGAAACGAGATGGCTTTATTCAGTGTATTTATAAAAATGTATTGTTTGATATAATTCTGACTTTATCTTTATTATTATCTTTTTCATATTCAATAAAAACTGGCTTTATTTTTATACTTTCTATAATTGGTACATTCTCAATGATTTACTTGTATTCAGAACTTGAAGAAAAAATATTGCATTCATATTCATTCCAGCCAATTTATATAAAACCCGCAAGTAAAATTTCAAAATATGCAGGAAAGGAACAACTTGTCTTAACTGGTGTTATAGGCTTTTTTATTCTAGTTTCTTTGGCAAGCTTTGTTTTTTCATCAAATATTCAATTGAACAATTCTTCTGTTTTATTACCTTCTGCACAAGCAAATGAGAAAGAACTGCCTTCATTGCAGGATTATTCAAAATGGAGATGGAATATTGATACTTTTCCATATAAATCGCTTAATCAAAATGCTTATTCTGAAAATGAAATTGTATTCACTGAATATGAAGAAAATAACGGAAAAATTATAACAAAAAACAATATTTTCAAATATGATGATAATTATCAAAAAGATGTTTTAAATGATATTGAATTGTTACCTTTTGATGCAATTGAAAAAATGCTGATAATTCAAAATACAACTTCAACACCGGGATATTCTCAAGCAAATAAAGCTAAATCTCAAATTAATATCTTTTATATAGTTCTGATGCTTTGCACATTTATCTCTTTATTGATAATATATATAAGCTTTGTAAAAATAGGTAGCAATAAAAAATGACAATGATTTCTAATTCCGTTCAAAATATAAAAAAGTTTAAATTTTTTGAAAACGCTTTTTTACCTAAAATCGTTACAATTCCATTATGTCAAGAAAAGGACATTCGTTTTGAAAGCTTGGTGAAGAAGGGTGATATTGTAAAAGAAGGTGATATCATTGCTTCTGATCTATTAACAAAATCGGCAAGTATTCATTCTCCAATTCCTGGCGAAGTTTTAGATGTAGTTTCATGTATAGCTCCAAATGGCAAAAAAGAATATTCTGTAAAAATTAAGCTTCAGGGACAACTTTCTTATCTTGGTAAAAAGAATAAAGTTCCTGATTATCAATTTCTAACAAAAGATGAATTGATAACAAGATTGAATAAAAATGGAGTTGTAAACACTTTTCAAACTCTTGAACCAAGTGCATTAGGAACTCAAATTTCTAAATTAAAAGATGAAAGTGATAAAGTAATTGTTGTTAGGCTTTTTGATGAAGATGAAACAAGAATAACAGATTCTCTTGTTTCTAATTTCTTCTATTCAAATTTAATTGAAGCTGCTAATATTTTGGCCTCAATTATTCATTCAAAAGGTGTTGTCTTTGTTAAAAACAATCTAAATCAATTTGCTATTTCAAAAGATGTTAAAATTTATGAGAATAATGTTTTCCTTAATATTAAAAACAGAAAATATCCTTATGGTTTTAAACGAGATATAATTAAGGAATTCAATAAATCTCTAAAGAAACAAGTTTCATATAAAATTGATGATAAAAGTCTTTATATTGATTCATCAACTTTATACGACGTTTACAAGGTGTTGGTTGAAGGAATTCCTTGTACAAGCAAATATGTTCTATTTTCTGGAAACTGTATAAATTCCTCTTGTATTTTAAATGTTAGAATTGGCTCTTCAATAAAAGAAATTGTTAATCAAATTGGTGGATTTACAAAAAAGCCAGGTTTGATTGTAATAAATGGAATGATTTGTGGTTCTTCAGCCTCAACATTAGATATTCCTATAACTAAATATGTTAAATCTGTATATCTTGTTTCTAACACTAAATTTACAGATGGTCATATTTATTCTTGTATTAACTGCGGTAATTGTAGATATTCATGTCCGGGTGGTGTATCGCCAGATGTGATTTATGCAAATACAGTCAATTCTGAGAAACCTGAAGAAAAGTATGAGATGTTAGCATTGGCTTGTATGGGTTGTGGAATTTGTAACGAAGTTTGTCCTGCTAGGTTACCACTTTCTCAAATAATGATGGTATTAAAAAATAAAAGATTAGGAACTATTGATGAAAAATAAGAAGAATGTTGATAATTTAAAGATAAAAAATCTTGAAGTAAGACCTTTTATTTATAGAAAACCTTCTGTTTCTGAAATAAATATAAAAATAATTGTTTTGTTGTTTGCTCAAGTGTTATTCTTGATTTTTACAAAGAGTTATGCCGCTGTCGGTGTTGTTTTAGCATCATTAATGGGTTCACTTTGTGCTATTTCATTGAACTTTCTGTTAAAAAAGACAAAGCCTTATACTCAA
Organism: uncultured Treponema sp.; assembly: GCA_964344405.1. GTDB lineage: Bacteria > Spirochaetota > Spirochaetia > Treponematales > Treponemataceae > Treponema_D. Next base: position 4,011 of record CAYFND010000033.1, read on the forward strand.
CTGGCTACAGTTATTCAAGGTTTGATGATTGGATTATTACTTCCTGAAAGTTATTCCGTACTAACAGTTTTCTTTATTTCTTTTATTATTTTATTTTTTGCAAAATATTTATTTCTTACAGATGTAAATTCATGGGTTAATGTAGTTGCAATTGCTGTAATTTTTGCATGGATTATTGGAAAAAGATATTTTCCTGAATTTCAAATAACCCAAGATGCATTAGTATTAAGAAATCCATCTGTAGCATTAATCCAAAGTAACATGAATCCAATTTATTCAATGGATTCAGCAATAACTGGATTTTTAAACAATTCAATTTTTTCATTTCTAAAGGTTTCTATACCAGAAGGAATCATATCATTTTTGTGGGATACTAAATCTACAATACCAGCTTTTAGATTTAATATCCTTACTATTATTTCTTCAATTATTCTTTTTTCAGATGAATCATTTTCCACACTAATTCCTTCAATTTTTTTAGTTGTATATTTAGCCCTTGTCAGATTATTTGTACCATTAATTTTAGGTGGAACTTTTAATCAAGGTGATATGTTTTTAGCAATTTCAACAAGTGGAACTTTATTCTGTATTGTTTATTTAATTCAATGGTTTGGAACAACTCCAATAACGCATATTGGTAAAATAGTATACGCTGTAGTTGCTGGAATACTTTACTTTATCATTGTTGGTTGTGGAACTTCTCCAATAGGGATGATATTTTGTATTCTGATTTTTAACATTTTGAATATGGTGATTCGTATTTTTGAAGAAAAGAAGAATAATCAATATGTTAATAAAACTATTAATGTTTCATTGATTAAGGATGTCGCAAAATGATGGAAAATATCTCATATAAGGATTTCTTCAAAAAATATCTTATTTTTACACTTGTAATTGGAATCATTTTTTTAATTACAAGTTATATTGTAAAAATTACGCAAAAACATTGGGCTATCAATTTATCAAGTAATGTGGAAAAAGTTCTTGAAGAAAATGAAAGCGGACAATGGATTTTGGGTAATGAAATAAAAATCTATAATCCAATGTCTTTGAATGGCGCTTGTTTTGAAGCTAGATACAGAAAAACTGGTGATATTTATAATGTTTTAATTATCCGTATAAATAGTTTTTATGGACCTTTAGCAGCTGTTTTTTCTTGTGATAAAGATAATAACGTTGAGTTTATTGGATATTCGTCTTTACACGGTAGAATATTAGAACAGCTAAAAAACAACATGAATGATAAACGAATTAGTTATTGGAAAAATAAAATACCAGAGATAATTAATTCAAAATATTTTATGGGATTAAGTAATGAATAGAAAATCTTTATATCTTTTTATAGCAGCCTCTTTGGCAATATTAATTCCTTCACCAGGACGTTTTGTTTATGGTTTTACATTAGTTTTAGAATTCAATATCTTGATGATTGTTGGAACACTAATGAATTCTTTGATTAAGAAGATAGAACTTACAAAGCTTAATACAATGATTGTTATGTTTACACTTTTAGCAACAACAATTATTTTTAGACAGATTCTAGTTATTACACAAACAGAAGTGGCATTAACTTTGGGTTTCTTACTTTATTTACCTCCAACATCATTATTTCTTATTGGATATGTATTTAACGATTCAAAAAATGTATTACTAGAAAAATTAAAAGTAAATATGACTCATTCACTATATTTTTCTATCATAGGATTACTATATTTCTTATTCAGAGATTTAGCCGGATATGGAACATTTACATTTTGGGGTTCAAAACACCAAATATTTGAAAAAGTAATCCTTGATTCACAGAATATCGGACTTTTTTCATTCTTTGCTACAATGCCAGGCGCAATGGTTTTATCATCTATAATAATCTTTATTTATCTTCACATTGCTAAAAAAATAACAATTGTTTATAACAGTGAAAAAAAGATTGGTAAATAATGATTTGGAATACTTTTTTATATTATACTTTTTTTGCATCTGCAATACTTATTTATGGAATAGGATTGAATAGATTTGTTGATTTCAAAATTAATCTATCAACACAAATTCCTTTATGTATTAGAATTATTATTTCCATTGTTGCAACGTCAGTCATCTCATGGTTGATCGGTTCAATCACTTTAGTACGATTGGATTTAACAGAGTTGTATCCTCTTATCTGCTTTTTAATCTATATTGTAATCAATACTTTTATTGAGGCATTAATCAGATTGACAACGTCAAAATCAACATCAGAGTTTATAATTCCTTTCTTGATAATTCTTTTGGCCTCTTCAGAAGGAACAAGTTTTTTGAATACACTTATAATTGCAGCTAGTTGTATGGTTTCAATCTTATTATTTATTCCATTCTTATATTCATTTATTCACCGAATTGCAGGTCATACATCATCTAAGAATAAAGAATTCAGTTTGTTCTTTGTTTTTCTGGCTATGTTGCTTTTGGTAATATATGTTTGGGATATTTCATGGCTGAATACAGGAGTTATTAAATGATTTTATCAATTATTCTTTTGATTATTATAATTGCATTGATTTTATTATTAATAGCTTTTTTATTTTACATTTTGTTTCCATCAATTAAAAACAAAGCAAATTATGAAGATCCTATTATTTCTAAAAAAGAAATGTCTTTTGTTGATACTCAAAAACAAGAATTAAAGAAAACTGATCAAAAAGCTATAGTTATGTGTTCATGTCATAAAGAATTTCCTACAAACGAAATAACATTTAATGAATCACAATCTTGTCTTGTTATAAATTCTGTTTATTCAACAGGAAGAGATTGCAAATTTGCTTGTATTGGACTTGGTGATTGTGCAAGAGTATGTCCGCAAGAGGCAATTTCTATTGTAAATAAAACAGCTGTCGTTTCATCATTGTGTATTGGCTGCGGTAAATGTGTAGATAAATGTCCTCTTCATATTATTAAACTTATTCCACAAGATACAAAATCAATTGTTTTGTGTAAAAACGAGAATGATAACTTAACAAAATGTTCTGCATTTAAAAAAGAAGAAAATGTTTTTTGGAATGACAAAAAAGACTTTAAAATGTGGGTATATTGTTATAGAATAATCAAGAAGTTTTTTTCACCGAAAAAAGACTAGTTGTTTCAAATGAGTTTAGTTTATATATGCTTAAGCTTATCTTCTGAATCTAACTTTTTAGACAGTCAAGATTGTTTTGAAAAGGAATTTCAGAGTGTTTACAAGCCTTTAATAAAGTTTTTATATTCACATCAATCAATTCCCTTTACATTTTCAATTTCAGGGAAGCAGATTTTATTTTTTAAAAAGAAACATCCAGAACTCTTAAATATATTGCAGCAATTAGTCTCTAGAAAACAAGTTGAAATTTTGGGTGGTGGATTCTATGATCCTGTTCTGCCGTTATTATTTCCTTCTGATAGAAACGGTCAAATTGATATGTTGTCGTATGAAATCAGACAGAATACAGGAAAACTTCCAAGAGGAATCACTTTATTTGCAGACTGCTGGGATTCATCTTTAGTGAATAACCTTAGAACTTGTGGAATTGATTATGCTTTATTGGAAAGTTCAATAATTCCACCAGGTAAGCAAAAATTCCTACCGTTGATAATGACGGAATTGGGAAAATCTGTTGAAATATTACCTTATTATGAAAAATTAAAGACTTTTGATTGCAGTTTTGATGATTTTATTGCAAATATTTTAAGTAATGTTGAAAAAGTTGAAAAAAAAGATTTTTATCTTCAACAAGACCCAAATAGAATTGTAAATCTTCACATAAACCACGATGAAATAATCTATATTTTAAAGAATTCTTGGATGGATAAATTATCCGAATACATTGATAGACAAGAAGAATTAAAAGTTCAGTTTACAACACCTTCAATTTATAGAAAAAACGAGATTTTAAGGATACCGGCGTTTATTCCATCAGGAATTAACGGTTCAATTGCCAAATGGATTGGAAGAGCTTTTACAGAAATCGAACCAAAACAGAAATATCCGCTTACAGTTTATGATTTTATGGAAACATACAAAACAAGCCGTTCAATTTACAATAAGACAATGTATGTCAGTATGCTTGTAAATCAATGCAAAAACGACAAAATGCGCAAAAAGGATGCTAGAGAAAAGTTATGGGCGGCGCAAAACGGTTTGGGCTTATTATGTTCTTCAAAAGGAGCTTTCTCAAATTCTCTGTATAGGCAGCAATCATATAAATATCTAATGGAAGCAGAAAAAATCCTTAGAGAACCAGAAACTTTCAAAGAATCCATTTCTTGTTTTGATTATGACAGCGACGGATTAAACGAATATATATGCCGTATGCAGAACTATTTTGCTTATATCACATTAATTAGTGGTGCAATACAAGAGCTTGAAGTAATTAAAAATACAGGAAATTATGCAGATAATCTTTCCAGAGTTTTGGAATATGACGGTTGTTCAGATGGATATGAAAGAGGATTGTTTATTGATCATCTTTTTACTGAACAACAGTTTAAAAAATATAACAATTCAGAACCGGCAGGAGATGGTGTTTTTTCTAGAATTCAATATTCTGAAGTGAAATATTCAAACACCCATCATGAAATTAAGCTTGCTGCAAGTGCTGTATGTCTGCCTTCAAAACAAAAAGTTTATTTAAGAAAGAACTATATAATCAATTCAACAGGAATGTATGTTCAATATATTATCAGAAATGACAGTGATAAAAGGTTGAATGCAAAGTTTGTAGTTGAATCAAATTTTGCCCACACAAGTTTTAATCAAGAAAACATTACTTATTACGATTTGGAACTTGTTAATAATGGTAATAAAATCAAACTTCAATCAGATGTTTCTTCAAAGGAATTGAGTTTGAACGGAGATGTAAACAATATTTCCGTTGCAAGGATTACAGATATTGATAATGGTATTTCTTTTTATTTTGAACCAAACGAAGACTGTGGATTTACATATATTCCGCTTGTTTTTAATAGACCGGACTTTAATTCTCAAAAGTATGACTTTTGTTACAAGTCTATTCTGGGATATAGAACTGGAAAGTGGAAAGGAGATTGAAAAGACAATTACCTTGACAATCTCTTCTGTTAAGAAAGGTAAGAAAATTACAAACTAAAAAAGATTATTTCACTTTAGTTTTAGCCTGATAAATGAGTTCTGGATGATATTCAAAGTGCATATTGTCCCAAATACTACATTTTCCACCCCAAATAAAACCTTCTTCTTCAAAAACGTCAATTACTTTTTGTGGTGGCATCCATCTGCTTTCTAACGGAGTTAACATCCAGTTGTCTGGATTGCTTTCTTTTGTCCAAGCCCAGTAAATAGCTTTTCCCCTAAGATTTTTGGGCATTACATCAATTGCAATTCCCAAACTGTGAAAAGATTTTCTATTTGTCCCCCGGATTTCCCTCCAAAAGTAGGAATCTACAGTTTTTGCTTCATCCAAAAACTTTTGAACTTCAACATCATCTTTAGCAATTTTGTTGATTTCAGATTCAACTTTTGTTAATGACGGAATTAATAATTCATGAACTTTAATGGCCTTGCCCAAAAAGAATACTGATTTCAAATGACTTTCCAGATTGGCTTGAGTATAACTATCATAAATCTCATTAAAAAAGAACATTGGCGTTCCATAATCTGTTCTTGATGAATTATTAGAACCAAAACTCCTCATCCTTTCAATTTCTTCATCTGTAAATTCTTCTGGATTTCTAAGCGGTTTTTTATAGTCATAATTATAGAGCAGTGTCCAATATTTATCCTTATTTGCCATTTCTTCTTTGGGTAACATGCTTCCATTAGACCAATATAATTCAATTTTTTTACTTTCTTCAGAATAAAGTACAGTCAGAGTTATTAGATAATCATCCATCTCTTTATCGTACATAGATTCAAATGTAATTGCCGGATATGCTTTTATAAAGACATCCAATCCGTTAGGCATTGTATTTTTCTTATTGTTAATTGACAAACTGAAAAATGAACTTGAACAAACAAATATTAATATTAAATTAAAAACAATTTTCTTCATAAATAAATTATAAATGAATCCCCAAAAAAGATGATTGCTATAACAAAGATTTATTTTTTTCTAAATAAATGACAGATGTAAGAAATGAATATAGAATAAAGCTATGAAAAAAAAATATATAGCGGTTATGTTTGTTCAAATATTGTTTTGTTTTTATTTGAATGCAGAAAAAATTGAATTTAACGGTAATAAAAATTATACATTTGTAGAGAGAACAGATTTAAGGCGTTATGACAATAACAAATATATTGGACTGACCAGCCGTGAAGTAAGAGCTTTTATAATTCCTTATGTAAAAGATAATCAGCGGATATATGATGGAAACTTTTATCTTGTTGAAAAGACAAAGAATAAATCAGTTGAATTATTTGACGGAATAAATGAATCTATAGAATCTGTTTTTTCAATGAATGATAACGGTGAAGTGACAATGATTACAGATAACGGTTATCCTTCATTCAGAAGTTTTCCAACTTATATAAATAAAGAGATGGACTTTGGCGATTCTTGGGATGCAAGTGGAATTAGAGTTGTGGATCCATTGAACAAAGGAATAAAAACAAAGCTTCCAATCTATGTGCGTTATACATATTTAAAAGATGATGTCTTTCATGGTGAGGAGGTGTTCGTGCTCAGTGCAAAATGGGCAACCCGCTATGGAAATGATAATATTGATGTAGATGGTGATAAAGACTTATTAAAAGCAACAGGCAGCCATAATTCAACAATGTACATCAGTAAGAAGACTGGATATTCAATTGTTGTAAGAGATACTGTTGATGAGAACTTTATTTATCCAGATAAAACAGTTTCTTTTAAAGGTACAATCTCATTATTCACCGAATATCCACCAGAAATTGATGAAGAACAAATCATTCCGTTAATTGACAGGCTTAAAAACACCGATGGAATCAATTTTGAAAAGACTAACGCCGGATTGATGATGACGATTGAAAACCTTCAGTTCAAACCAGACAGTGATGTCCTTATTGATGGTGAAGAAAAAAGAATTAAAGAGATAGCAAAAATATTGCAGAAAGTTCCTTCGTCAACTTTTTTAATTGAAGGTCATACAGCAAAAGTTGATGATAATACAAACGACATGGAACTTTCAAAACAAAGGGCGAGAAAAATTGTATTACTCTTGGCAAAAGAAGGAATTCCTTTGGAAAAAATGATCAGCAAGGGAAGAGGAAGTTCAAAACCTATAGCAGATAATAATACAGAAGAAGGCAGGAAACGAAACAGAAGGGTTGAAATCACCATTCTGGAATAAAAATTCATTATCAATTGATACTTGAAAGAAAAAAATATAAACTAAAACAATGAACGAAGAAGAAAAAAAACAATTATTTAGTGACGTAGATGAACTTTTAGATATTTATAAACAATATTCACCAATTCAACCTGATTGTACATTTGTATTTGACAATGTAAAAAACTGCATTATTGAAATGGCAGAATTTATTATTAAAGATAAAACAGAATTAAAGAATTTATGTGATTGGATGGCAGCTTCAGATTTTTACACATCACCAGCATCAACAAGATTTCATGGAAATTTTAAAAGCGGACTGATGGTTCATTCTTTAAAAGTTGTACAACAATCTTTATTTTTTGCAAAAACATTGATTTCAAGTTATTTAGAAAGTCCTAAAGCTGAAAAATTCACAATTACAGCTGAAGATATTTTCATCAGCGCACTTGCCCATGATTTTTGTAAAGCCAATACTTATTCAATTGAATACAGAAATACAAAAGACATTACTGGAAACTGGATAAAGCAACCTTACTACAAAACAAAGACTGATGTTAGAAGTTTGGGACACGGAAACGAATCTGTATTAAAAATATTGGAGGTTATGCCTTCTTTAATAAAAAAAAGATATGTTCTAGAGGCTATAAGCCGACATATGGGATTTTCTGATTTATCTGAATCTGAAGGATATAATTATTCAAATTTCCTAGAAAATCCTTTAGTTGTTTTGTTACAGCTAGCTGATGAAATAGCGGCTCAATTCTTTAATTGCTAATTTTTGGATAAATATCAATAACCACAAGTTCCGGATTATTAAAGATACGAGGAAAATCTGGTTGTTGATATGACAATCCTCTGCAGACAATAAAGTACCTTCCATTATCAAATTTATATTTTCCACCAGCATATTTTGGAAATAAACCTTGTCCTGGCGCATACAGTCCGTTTATAAATGGAGGAAAACGCCATTGCCCGCCGTGCGCGTGACCAGACAAAATTAAATCAAAATCATAGTCTTTATAATCATCTATAAATTCTGGACGGTGGGCTAATAAGAGTGTGAATAAGATATCATCGTTTTTATTTTTTAATTCTTCTTTTTGAACTGCTACTTTTTGTATGTTCTCAAAATATTTATCTTTGTATGAATAATCAGCTTCTTCACCATTAGTGATTTCCTTTATCTGTTGGAGCTGTAATTCATAGGGATCGTTTACTCCGGAAATAATAACTTTTCCTTGAATGAATTTAACTAATATAGTTTGATTTTCTAGAATTGTTACATTGTATTTGTTCAATAAACTTTTGATTTCATCAAGTGAAGCAAAAGCATATTCATGATTTCCTGTAACAAAAAAAATCGGGCATAATTCATAAATACCTTCTAATAAATACTCAACATTTGAATAAATTTTCTCTGGCGGAAAAGTTGCTTCAAACAAATCACCTGTTATAACAATAAAATCAGGAGTGTTTTCCACAATTTTCTCAATCAATTTGTCTTCTTTATCACCAAAATCATTACTGTGAAAGTCAGAAATCTGAATAATCCTTAGGGAATCAGCTTCTACATTAAAATATTTTTTGTCGTCCAACGTGTAATTTTTTACTTTCAGTGTTGAACAAGAAAAGAGCAGAATTGAAAACAAGTAAATAAAACTGATTTTTTTTATGTTATTTGGTATAGTCATATGTAGAAATTATATTTAATAAACAATTTTTTGTCATTTAGGAAAGATTGATAACAACATGAAAAATATTACAGAAATAAAAGATTATGCAAAAAAGAATTACATACCAATAATGAAAGATGGTGGAATTGATTTTATTTGCAATTTTATTGAAAACAACAATGTAAAAAGAATACTTGAGATAGGCACTGCAATTGGATATTCAGCAATACGTTTTGCCCAGTGTGCTGATGATGTGTTTGTAACAACAATAGAAATTGATTTGGATAAGTTTATAAAGGCAAGGCAGAATATTATAGACAACAAATTGGAAAATAGAATTGAAATTATAAATGACGATGCCTTGGTTGCACAAATAAGTGGAAAATATGATTTGATTTTTATTGATGCCGCTAAAGCCCAATATATTCACTTTTTTGAAAAATATAAAGAAAATCTAAATCCTGATGGTGTGATTATTAGTGATAATCTGTCTTTTCATGGAATGGTGGAAGATTTATCCCTTACTCACAACTACAGCACAAAGAAATTAGTGAAGAAAATCATAAAATACAGGGAATTTCTTGAGGCTAATCAGGAATTCCATACAGATTTCTATACTTGTGGAGATGGTATTTCTGTAAGTAGAAGAAATAAAAATCATCAAGACGGCAAAACCTTGTAGCTACTAGTATCATCGTAAGAAAATGTGTATTATATTTGCTACAAAATAAATAAATTGTATTGAATTTGGAGATAATTATGAATAGAAGACTTATAACATCAGCATTACCTTATGTAAATAATATTCCGCACTTGGGAAACCTTATACAGATGCTTTCTGGCGATGTTTTTGCCAGATTCTGCCGTCTAAAAGGTTATGACACTTTATATATTTGTGGAACTGATGAATACGGAACTGCTACAGAAACAAAAGCTTTGGAACAAAAAAAGACTCCTCGTGAATTATGTGATTATTATTATCAAGAACACGTAAAAATATACGATTGGTTCCATATCAATTTTGATAAATTCGGACGAACTTCAAATGAAGAATGTACAGAACTAACTCAAGATTTATTCAAAGATTTGGATAAAAATGATTTGATTCACGAAAAAACAAACAAACAATTGTTCTGTCCAAAATGCAATAGATTTTTAGCTGATAGGTATGTTGTTGGAACTTGTCCAAAATGCGGTAGCGAAAAAGCAAGGGGCGACCAATGTGATGATTGTGGTTCATTATTGGATCCTATTGAATTAAAAGCTCCAAAATGTTCAGTTTGCGGTTCAACTCCGGAAGTAAAAGAAACAAAACACTTGTATATTGACTTGCCAAAATTGAGTTCAAAACTTGATGAATGGATGTCTAAAGTTAGTAAAGAAGGCCGATGGTCTGATAACGCAATCAACATCACAAAGGCTTGGATTAGAGACGGCTTAAACGAAAGGGCTATCACACGTGATTTAAAATGGGGAATTCCTGTTCCAAAAGAAGGATATGAGAATAAAGTTTTTTATGTTTGGTTTAACGCTCCAATCGGCTATTTATCAATAACAAAACAACTGGCTAACGATTTGGTGAAAGAAGGTAAAAAATCATTTGATTGGAAATCTTGGTGGCTTCCAACAGAAAGTGAAGAAGCTAAAGGTAAAGAAAAAGTTGATTTGTTCCAATTTATCGGTAAAGACAACATTCCTTTCCATACTGTAATATTCCCTTGTACTTTGTTGGGTTCACCTCATGAATGGACAAAATTGTACCATATGAGTTCCACAGAATATTTGAACTACGAAGATACTAAATTCTCAAAATCAAGAGGTGTTGGTGTTTTTGGAACAGATGCAATAGAAACAGGAATTCCTGCTGATGCATGGCGTTTCTACATTTTCTATAATCGTCCTGAAAAACAAGACTTCCAGTTCATGTGGAAAGACTTCCAAGAAAAAATGAATTCAGAATTGATTGGAAACCTTGGTAACTTAGTAAACAGAACTCTTCTATTTGTAAATAAATACTACAACGGAGTTATTCCTACAGCTCCTGTCGATGAAGAATTCTGGAAGGAAGTAAAGGAAAGAGAGCAAAAAGTAACAGAATTACTAGATTGGTCTGAATTAAAAGACGCATACCATGAGATTTTTGCTATATCTGATATCTGTAATAAGAAATTCCAGATGGCAGAACCTTGGAAAACAAGGACGACTGATCCTCAAAAAGCTGATTCTCTAATATATAATCTTTGCTATGTAATAAAAGATTTGATGATTATGATGAATCCATATATGCCTCAATATACACAAAAAGTTATGTCATATTTTGGAAAATCCATTCAAGAATCAAAAATTGGAACAGAAACAAAAGAAGGCCTAACTTGGAATGATTTAGGTAAAATGAGCGGACTATCTACAATTGGTGCAACAGAAGTTTATTTTACTCCAATGGATAAAAAGACAATGGAATCTTTTAAAGAAAAATTCAGCGGAAATCAAAATGATAGAAACGATAAAAAGGATTCTTCAAAAGATAAGAAAAAAGCAGAAAAGAAGACTGAAGAGATTCAAGTTTTACCAAAAGAAGAACAACCTTTGCATTTTTCAAAAAACATCAGATTAAGGGTTGCAAAGATTGTATCAATTGAAAGAAATCCTGACTCTGATAAATTATACGTAGAACATATGGATGACGGCAGCGGAGTTGATAGAGTTATTCAAAGCGGACTTGTTCCTTACTTAAAAGAAGAAGACTTGCTTGGAAAACACGTTATTATTGTGGACAACTTAAAAGAAAGAAAGATGAGGGGTATTGCTAGTAAAGGAATGCTTCTTGCTGCCGATTACATTAAAGATGGAAAAGATGCTGTTGAAGTATTGACTGCACCTTGGGCACAACCTGGAACAGAAGTTGTTCTTGAAGGTGATGCTGAAAATCTTGAGAAGCCAGTTGAAATTGAAGCCCCTGAATTCTTTAAAATTGAAATCAATGTTGTAAATAAAAATGTTGAAATCGGTGGAAAAAAGTTAGTTGCTGACAACAAGGCCATTGTAACTGAGTTTACTGTAAACGGTGGTGTTCATTAATCTTATGTTTGATATAAAAGTAAAAGAGATTGAAAAATCATCAGCAACTAATGAAGGAAGTTTTTTGCAAACTCCATTTTGGGCTGAATTTAAATCTAATCACGGTTGGACTCATAGAAGATTTAATATAGAGATTGGATATAAAAACGAAGAAGAAAAGAAGGATATTACAAAACAATATGAGCTTTCTGTTCTTAGTAGAAGTTTTTGTAAGAAAATGTTTTCAATTTCTTATATTCCGCTTTTTCCGTCTTTATTATTTCCTTGTAGCAATGAAGATTTAATAAATCAAAAAGAAAATGAAAACAATGAAATTGTAATAAAAGAAGAATTAGTCACTCCAGAAACACAATCTATTGAATTTGCTACTATGATTCAAGAAATTGCATTTGCTCTAAAACCATTTCTTGCTAAGAATACAATTTGTGTTAGATTTGATCCTAATGTTGATTTTAGCAATCCTGAAGATAGGGATTTATTCAATTATGGATTAAAGTTGATTTCATTTGCGGATAGGTTGAAATTAAAGAAGACTAAAGTTGATATTCAACCACCAGATTCAACACAGATAAATCTAACTGCTGAAGAAGATGAAATACTTGAATTGATGAAACCTAAATGGCGTTATAACATCAGATTAGCGGCCAAAAAGGGTGTAATTATAGAAAGAGTCTTAGGAAATGATATTAACTTGTCTACAAAATTAGACATTTTTTATGATTTATATCAAACTACAGCAAAAAGAGACGGCATTGCCATTCATTCAAAATCATATTATGAGGATTTGCTTGTAAAATCTGCTAAAGAAGTTGAACAAGGCAAGGATGTTCCAGTTATCAGCCTTTATATTGCAAAACATGAAGATGACTATCTTGGTGCAATTATCACCTTGTTTTCAAAAACTGAAAGCATTTATTTATATGGATGTTCCAGTAACGAAAAAAGAAACCTTATGCCGAATTTCTTGCTTCAGTGGACTGCCATGAAGGATGCGAAAGCTTACGGAAGTAGATATTACGATATGTATGGAATGCCTCCAACAGATGATGAAAATCACCCGATGCACGGATTATACTTATTTAAAACTGGTTTTGGTGGAAAAAACATCCACAGACCTGGAACTTATGATGTTCAACTAAAATTCGTAAATAATTTATTTAATCTTGCTGAAACACTAAGGGCTTTTTGGCATAAAAAAGTATTGAAAGTTATAAGGGGAAGATAAAATGGATGACAAAGAATATTATTCCATGATGAATAAAAACACGTCAACAGTTGTTCTAGAAAACTTGTTAAAATCCAAGAAGAATAAAAAACAAGAAACTTCTAAAGTAAAGGAATGGGAACGTGCTCAAGGCCGTGAAGATACAGAAATGCTTGAAGAAAAGAAAAACTTTTTTAATGAAAGTGATATCTAGTTTTTTATAGTCTAACTTTATACCAAAAAAGGACGCTTTATTTTAGGGGCCACTGAAAAAGGTCTCTAATTTTAAGGCCTGAAATAAAAAGCCAGATTT